>JAUIBH010000136.1 GCA_030427985.1 Bacteroidia bacterium
TCGTTCTTTTTGGCCAGGTGCAGTGCATGGGTGGTCAACTCCTTCTTTTTGAAAGCGAGTTCGGCATCGACCTTTTCTTTTTCCAGTTGATTGCGCTTTAATTTTTGCCGAACACCGTAAAAACCAAATCCAAAGACAAGAACTGATAGCCCAAGTCCGCCCCCCAAAAGCATTTTTTCAAGCTGGTTCACTTTGGCTTCCTGTTTGAGCAATGCAATTTGTTGTTCTTTTTTTTCGGTTTCATAAATGGTACGCAGTTCTTCAATTTGTTGGGATTTTGTGGTATTGAAAATGGAATCATTCAGGCTTATGAACTTTTTTTGGTCCTCCAGCGCATTTTGGAACTGACCCCTTTTTTCATAGGCAAGCGACCTTCCTTCGTAGCCATCTTTAAGTTCGGCAAGACTTTGTATAGCATCAGCCATGTGAATGGCTTTTGTATGATTTTCTATGGCTTTAGCCGTTTGATTTTTTTCAAAAAATAGACTTCCTAATTCGTTGTAAGAGCTTACATTGTTATTGGCTGTTGTTTTGCCCAGTGCAATACTTTTATTAAGAAAATCTTCGGCTATATCGAGATTTCCCTTTTTTCTGTTGGCCAACCCCAAATTGTGGTAACAGATGGCTTCAAAACCTTTTCTACCCGAAGAAATGGCAATTTCAAGGCTTTTATTGAAATGCTCAATACCCTTGTCAATATCCTCAAGACCAAGGTAAGCATAGCCAATTTCTGTATGGGTGATGCATTGCCAAAGGGGATTGCCCTGCTCCTCAAAAATTTTAAGACCTTCCAGTAGTGGGGGTAGGGCGGCTTCATCGTTTCCTCGAAGGCTTTCTATTCTACCTACACCTACTAGCATGTCGGCACGTTTTTCTAAGTAGGGTTTCTCAAGGGAATCCAATCCACGAAGGCCATTCAACATGTATTTTATACCAATTTCATAACTCGCTTTGTCCATGTATATGGTGGCAATTTCTCTATTGGTTTCCGCAATGCGGATACCACTTTTCATATGTTGGGCGGTTTCCATGACCTTTTCATACAAGTCAAGTGACTTGGTAAAATTGCCCTGTAATTGTTCAATCTTAGCGAGTCCATTGAAGGTTTTAAACTTACCCTCATTATCATCTAATTCCTCCCAAATAGATGCTGCACGTTCAAAATAGTAGTGGGCCGAGTCAAAGGTGTAAATACGACGATAGTAGTTGCCAAAATTGAACAGGGCGTCTCCTTCGCCTTTTTTATAGTTGAAGGTTTTGGAGAGTTGAAGCTGTTCCTTCACATAAGGCAGTACATCTTCGGGTCTTTTTAAATGAAAAGTTCCATAATAGAGTTGGTCCAGGGTTTCAATTTTTTCAATCCCGTCTGGTTGGTTTTCATAGACCTTTAAAATACTATCAAGTCTCTTTTCTTTTTGGGCTTGAAGAATGAAACAAAAGAATGGTACAAATAGTGAAACAAGAAATCGGGTTTTCATGGAGGTTGAATTACCTCTTAAAAATAGACATTTTGCTCCAACTTTATGAAAAAGAGCGGTTTGAGTCGATGAAAGGGAATGGTACTTTTAAAACAATTCCTTGAAATGCGATTTTACCTCAAACAAGGTGGCTTCCTTCATGCTGTCGAATCGAATATCAGCATGGCCCACACGTTCTTTGGGACCAATGCCTATACTGTGAAAACCTCCTGCTTTGGCGGCATCGATACCTTTTTCCGCATCTTCAAAAACAATGCAATTAGCCGGGGGAAGCTGTAGCTTTTCGGCGGCATATAGGAAAATATCCGGGGCAGGTTTGCTTTTCGTCACACTGTTTCCATCACCAATAACATCAAAATACCCGGTGGCATTGAGTTGTTTCAAAACCTTCTCGGCATTTTTGCTGGCACTTCCCAGGGCAACGCTGAATCCTTCGGTTCTAAGGTGTGTCAATAATTCGCGGGCTCCGGGCAAATAATCTTCCGGAGTGACTTTATCTAGGCTAGCCACATATAGCTCATTTTTTTTGGTAGCTAAATCAACGATAGTATTCTCGTCCAAAGAAACATTGTTATGCTCCATAATGACCTTAATGGAGTCCATTCGGGAGATGCCCCTCAGTTTTTCATTGACTTCGCGGTCAAAATCCCAGCCCATTTCATCGGCCAACGCCTTCCAAGCTTCATAGTGCAGTTCAGCAGTGTCCGTAATTACGCCATCCAAATCGAAGATAAACCCCTTGATCATGGTTAAGTGTTTGTGAACCGCAAAGAAATAACGAAATGTGTTAAGAAAAAAACTACATAACGTTATATTCGCTGAAATGGATTCTATTCATTTTATCAGAGAACCATTCATTGTATCTGATACACTGGGAGAAAAATAGTAGCGATAACCCTTACAGAATAAGTTGTTTACAAACTTGTCATAAATATCCCTTAAAAGATACTTTTTCAGAAAAACCAAATTGCTATTTTTGCCCATGCAGAACAACGTACTCATCCTGGATTTTGGTTCCCAGTACACTCAGTTGATCGCAAGGCGCGTTAGGGAACTCAACATTTACTCTGAAATAAAACCGTACAACAAGCTACCCGAGGACCTTTCGGAATATAAAGCTGTAATCCTCTCTGGATCTCCGTCCTCGGTGAGGGGAGACAATGCTCCACATCCTGATTTGTCCGAAATAAAAGGGAAAAAACCACTGTTGGGCATTTGTTATGGAGCGCAATATTTATCCCATTTTAATGGAGGTAATGTGGCACCTTCGGCAACCCGCGAATATGGAAGGGCCAACCTTTCTTATGTTAAAGCAGGCGAGGAATTTTTGGAAGGATTAGGTGAAGGCAGCCAAGTGTGGATGAGCCATAGCGATACCATTAAGGAGCTACCGGAAGGTGCAATCCGATTGGCCAGCACTCATGATGTTGAGAATGCAGCCTACAAGATTGAAGGTGAGGCCACCTACGGTATCCAATTCCACCCGGAAGTCTACCATACCACCGACGGAAAAAAACTCTTGGAAAACTTTTTGGTGAACATAGCCGGATTAAAGCAAGACTGGACTCCGGATGCCTTTGTGGAAACCACTGTGGATGAACTTAGGGAACAAATTGGGGACGACAAGGTAATTTTGGGCCTCTCCGGAGGAGTGGATTCCAGTGTTGCAGCCATGTTGTTACATAAGGCCATCGGAAAACATTTGCACTGCATCTTTGTGAACAACGGTTTGCTTCGGAAAAATGAATTTGAAAGTGTGTTGGACCAATACGAGCATATGGGACTCAATGTGAAGGGAGTTGATGCTTCGGCACGTTTTTTGGATGCCTTAAAGGGTGAATCGGACCCTGAAAAGAAACGTAAGATCATTGGTGGCGTCTTTATTGATGTTTTTGATGATGAGGCCCACAAGGTGGAAAATGCCAAATGGTTGGCCCAAGGGACTATTTATCCGGATAGGATTGAATCGGTTTCGGCCAGTGGAGGACCATCCGCAGTGATTAAAAGTCACCATAATGTGGGTGGATTACCCGATTATATGAAATTTAAGATAGTGGAACCCTTAAAAATGTTGTTCAAGGACGAAGTCCGAAGAGTAGGGGCCAGCATGGGGATGGAAGATTTTATTTTGGGAAGACATCCCTTTCCCGGACCTGGTTTGGGAATCCGTATCTTAGGAGATATCACCGCCGAAAAAGTGGCCATTTTACAAGAAGTGGATGCCATTTTTATTGATGGATTAAAAAAATGGGGACTTTATGACAAGGTTTGGCAGGCCGGAGCCATGCTTTTGCCCGTAGATAGTGTAGGGGTCATGGGAGATGAACGAACCTATGAAAAATGTGTGGCCCTGCGAGCGGTTGAAAGTACGGATGGAATGACAGCGGATTGGGTAAATCTGCCGTATGAATTCCTACAAAAGACCTCCAATGATATAATAAATAAGGTCAAAGGCGTTAATAGAGTAGTGTATGACATTAGCTCAAAGCCACCAGCAACTATAGAATGGGAATGAAAAAATATATTTTACAACTGGGTTTTGTGGTCTTTTTGTTGGCCTCAATCTCGGTTTCTGCACAGAACAAGTTTGAAACACATGCCGTAAAGGAAGGCGAAACACTACAGAGCATTTCACAACAGTACCGTATTACGCCCTACAGTATCCTTCAGGCAAACAAGGAAATCAAAAGTGCTGCTGATATAAAGGAGAACACTATTTTGATTATTCCTTTGAGCGGTTCGGTTAAGGTTGAAAATGAAAAGCCCAAAGAAGAGGAAATTCAGCAGGAGCCCAAACCAATTCGATTTATACGGCATAGGGTTCGAAGAAAGGAAACCCTGTTTGGACTCTCCCAAAAATATAATATTACCCAAGAACAGATTAAACGGTACAATACAAGACTGTATTCCGAAACACTTGATCGCCGAATGGTGCTTCAAATTCCGGTATTCCCTGAGGTGGACCCCAATGAAGAAAAAGAGCTGGATTTTGAGACCTACATTGTACAACCCAAGGAAACCCGATGGAGTATTGCCCATAAATATGGCATAACGGTGGATAGCCTGTTGGTTCTCAATCCAGATTTGAGCAAAACATCCAATTACTTGGCCGCTGGGCATGAATTAAAATTGCCCAGACCCAAAGGGGATAGTCTAAAAGACCAAAAAGTAGAGCTTTTTACCTCTTACACGGTGCCATCAAAAATGACTTTGTACAGTTTGGGCAGGGAATATGGTATTCCTTCGGATTCCATCGTAAAGTTGAATCCAGAAATTATGCAAGAAGGTGGTTTAAAGGAAGGCATGGTCATCCGTCTTCCTAAAAAACAGGATAAGGCGGGCGTTGTAAATACGGACAACTATATTTTTTACGAGGTTAAACCCAAGCAAAATATTTTTAGGCTCACCCAAAATCTTAAAATGACCCGTGAGGAACTCTTTAGGTTGAACCCAGCTTTGGAAAATGGACTTAAAGCTGGAATGGTGCTTAAACTTCCAAAGGAAAAAGCTGATGTGCTTCAGGTGAAAAATGCCTTGGTTTTGGATAAGATCAATCTGTTGGACAGTATTAATGTTGAAAATAGGCCCAAAGTGGTGTTTATGTTGCCGTTCCGATTGGACCGCATCGATATCAACAACAAGGAAAAAACAGAAAGTCAGATTAAGACGAGACGCGATTTGACCTTAAGTCTCGGATTTTATTCCGGGGCATTGGTTGCGCTGGATTCCATTAAAAAATTGGGCGTTTCGGTAGACGTAAAAACATACGATACCGAGTTGAGCCAGACCAAGGTGAAGGAAATCCTGTTTAGGGAAAACTTGCAGGGGGTAAAAGCCATCATTGGCCCGGTGGCCTCAGGTGCTTTAAATGAGGTTGCAGTGCAAGCGGCATCCAAAAATATTCCCGTCATCGCTCCCATTTCTTCGGATAGTGAATTCAGTCACTCCAATGTGTTCTTTTCGGTACCTCGTGAAGAGGTGCTTCGAGACAAGATGCTTTCCTATATGGAGAAAATCCATAAGGATGAAAATGTCATCATCATTGCCGATTCTACCCATCAGGTGGCACATGATTCTATTTTAAGTAAGTTTCCAGCGGCTCAAATTGCAAAGGTCATCGATAATAAATCCTTGCACTTGGATGAATTTTTGGTACAACTTTCCGAAGACAAGGAAAACTGGG
>JAUIBH010000040.1 GCA_030427985.1 Bacteroidia bacterium
TAAAAAATTGCTGGCAGAATAATGGAAGACATTTCTATTAGAGAGAAAAAATTTAATAAGTGGATTACGGCTGTGTCCGTGGCAATCCCTTTAGTGGTGGCATTGTTGTTTGCTTACAAAATACCCAATGCAGAACCTTTGAGCTTTTTACCGCCCATTTATGCAACAATAAATGGTATTACGGCTATTTTATTGGTGGTTGCTGTTGTTGCCATTAAAAATGGCAAAAGATCATTGCACCAAAAGCTGATGACCACCTGTATTTTTTTGTCAGCCTTGTTTTTGGTCATGTATGTGGCGTATCATATGACTTCTGAGACCACCCTTTATGGAGGTGAGGGAAACATTAAATATGTCTATTACTTTATTTTAATGACCCATATTGTGCTTTCCATATCTGTGATTCCATTGGTGTTGATTACCTATTCCAAAGTGTATCTCGATGACTTTGAAAGTCACAGATTATGGGCCAAATATACCTTTCCTATTTGGCTGTATGTGGCGGTGACAGGGGTCATCGTGTACATTATGATTTCACCCTACTATTAATGGCATACCGAATGAAAGCCAAACCTTTCGTGATCTTGTTGTTGCTTTTGGTTCTTCCGTTTACCCTGGAAGCCCAATGTGCCATGTGCCGGGCCGTAGTGGAAAGCGAGGCTGATGGAAGTACCGCAGAGGGCATCAATAATGGTATTGTTTATTTGATGGCCATACCCTATGTCCTAGTGGCGGGGCTCTTTTATTTTATTTATCGAAGGATGCGGGGGTAAACTATTTTGAGGAAAATTCTTTTCCCAAAAGTGTAACAAACTCAAAGTGATGAAGTCCTATTAGTATACGCATGCGTATTTCATCAATCAAAACACCGACCTATGTTCGATATTGAACGATGGCAAGAGATATTCGACACCATCCGAAAGAACAAACTTCGCACTTTTTTAACCGGACTCTCCGTTGCTTCCGGCATATTCATTCTTGTTATTTTATTGGGCTTTGGTCAGGGTATGCGAAATGGTATTGAGCACGAGTTTAAGCAAGATGCCTCCACCAGTGTTTGGGTCTGGTCTGGCGTTACATCCAAAGAGTACAAAGGACTCAACCCAGGTAGGCGAATTCAATTGGTAAATGAGAATTTTAAAAAGGCCAGTACCATGTTCAATGAAACCATTGAGTATGAATCGGCACGCATATTTGTTGGTGGGGTCAGTGTAAATTACGGGAAAGAGGCTTTGGTATATGGCATTCAAGGAATAAGTTCAGACTTTCAGTTTATTGATAATGCTTCAATGGCGGAAGGCCGATTTATCAACTACCAAGACGAGGTATCCACAGGAAAAGTGGCCATTATCGGAAATAAAATCAAAAAGGACGTTTTTAATGAAGTGGATACACCCATTGGGGAGTTCATCGATATTTCCGGAATTCCCTTCAAGATCATTGGGGTGTTCAGTGAAATGGAAGAACGGGAAGAAGAACGTATCTATATTCCCATTACCACCGCCCAACGCGTTTTCAATGGAGGAAACAGGATAAGTGATATGTCCTATACACTCCCGCCAGTGGAAAATTTTGATGAAGCTGTGGCACAATCCATCACCTTTAAAAATAATCTTAGAGAATATTTGCAACAGGCCCATACCATTGCCCCAGATGATACAGGGGGCATACGGGTTTGGAGTGCCCTGGAAGAGGCCAAACGGTATTACGGGTTGACCAACAACATTAAATTATTCTTTTGGTTTGTGGGCATTTGCACCATTATTGCCGGTGTGGTAGGGGTGAGCAACATCATGCTGATTGTGGTCAAAGAACGTACCCGGGAAATTGGCATACGAAAAGCCTTGGGAGCCAAACCGTGGTCCATTATCGCCATGATTTTGCACGAATCCATTTTTGTGACAGCCATTTCTGGTTTTACGGGGCTCATTTTTAGTATGGCTTTGTTGGAATTGGTGGGTCCGCATGTTGAAGTGGATTATGTGATGAACCCATCAGTAAATTTTAATGTGGCTTTTTCCACAGTGCTCGTCCTGATTTTGGCAGGTACCTTGGCTGGATTTGTACCGGCTTGGAGGGCTGCAAAAGTTCAGGTTATTGAATCATTGCGAGATGAATAATAAAAGTGTGTACCATGTTCAATAGAGACCGATGGCGCGAAATATTGGAAGTGCTCACCACAAATGTGTGGCGCACCATATTTACGGCTTTTGGGGTGTGTTGGGGCATATTTATCCTAATAGTGCTTTTGGCTGCTGGAAAAGGTCTGGAAAATGGGATAAAAAAAGATTTTGGTGATATCGCCACCAATACCATGTTCATGTGGACCAGGGCCACCACCAAACCCTATGAGGGACTTCCAATGGGTAGAAGTTTTGAGTTTAAGCTCAGTGATGTTCAGGCCATTCAGGATAATGTTCCCAATATGCGATTCATTTCTCCCAGGAATGAATTGAGTGGATTTCAGGGGTCTAACAATGTTGTGCGTGGAATCAGAGCCGGGGCCTATAATGTGTATGGAGATTACCCGGAAATCATCAATCAAGACCCCATGACGGTCACATCCGGTCGTTTTTTAAACCTCAATGACATTCAGGATAAACGAAAAGTGGCCATCATCGGGCAGGGGGTCAAAGATGACCTCTACGATAAGGGCGAAGAAGTTTTAGGAACCTATATTAAGATTCAGGGAGTCAATTTTATGGTCATTGGTACCTATAAAAAGAATGATAGTGGAGGTGGTGAGGAAGGGCAAAAGGAAATTTTTGTACCCTTTACTTCCTTTTCACAAGCTTTTAATAGAGGTGAAAATGTAGGGTGGATGGCCATCACGGCAAATGATGGAAGCTCCATTTCCCAACTGAAGGACAAGATTATCAAAGTCATGAAAGAAAGGCATAAGGTACACCCAGAGGACACCAGAGCCATAGGGTATTTTGACCTGTATGAGCAGTACAACCGAGTGGAAAGTCTTTTTGGAGCCCTAAAAGGAGTGGCCTACATTGTTGGAATCATGGTATTGCTCTCAGGAATTATTGGCGTCAGTAATATTATGCTCATTGTGGTGAAGGAACGTACCAAGGAAATTGGAATCCGCAGGGCATTGGGGGAGCAGCCATGGTCCATCAAAAAGCAAATACTCATGGAATCCATATTCCTTACGATTATTTCAGGGATGGTGGGAATTATTTTCGGTGCCTTGGTCATTTATGGAATCAACTCCTTATTGGACAGTGTGGGACCCGTGGATATGTTCATGAACCCCAGTGTGAGCGTTGGAGTTGTAAGTGGAGCATTGCTCATACTGATGATATCCGGACTTTTGGCCGGCTTTATCCCGGCACAGAGTGCTATTAGGGTACGTCCTATTGAAGCATTACGAACAGAATAAAATCAATCAAAATTATATACTAAACAAACATGAAAAAATCGGTAACCATTATTATCCTGTTGCTCATCGTAATCGTATTCGGGGGCTCCATGTACTATTTGTACTCAAAAAATGCCGAAGACCCCATTGTTTATGAAACTGAAACCCCGTCCAAGCAGACCATTGTAAAAAAAGCCGTGGCCACGGGTAGCATTCTTCCTTTGGAAGAAGTATTGATCAAGCCCAATATTTCAGGTGTGATCGAGGAAATTTATGTTGAAGGCGGGGACTATGTAAAATCGGGGGACCTTTTGGCCAAAATAAAGGTGGTGCCCAATCTTTCCGCATTGAACGATGCTAAAAATGCCATTGATGAGGCCAAAATCAATCTCAATGATCAAAAGCGAAACTATGAGCGCCAGTTAACACTTTTCAGTAAAGGGGTCATCTCCAAAACCGATATGGAACGCGCGGAAGTATCCTACGATCAGGCAAAACAAGCTTACGGGGCTGCCAACAAGCGCTACGATATTGTACAGACCGGAACAACCAGTGGGCTTAGTAGTGCTGCCAATACCATGATCAGGGCCACGGTGAGCGGAATGGTTCTGGAAGTGCCCGTTGAAGTGGGGAACCAAGTTATTGAAGCCAATAACTTTAATGAAGGAACCACCATTGCAGCCATTGCAGATGTGGACAAAATGATTTTTGAAGGAAAAGTAGACGAATCCGAAGTGGGAAAAATAAAAGAGGATTTGCCTTTGGAAATTACGGTTGGTGCTATTGAAAACAAGGTTTTTGATGCTGTTCTGGATTATATCGCGCCAAAAGGAAAAGAGGAGAACGGTGCTATCCAGTTTGAAATTAAAGGAACCCTTACCAAGCATGATACCACATTTATACGGGCAGGTCTTAGTGCCAATGCTTCCATTATTCTGGCCAGGGCCGATAGTGTTTTGGCCGTAAAAGAAGCCTTGATTCAATTTGATGATGACACCAAAAAACCCTTTGTGGAAGTAGAGACATCCAATCAAAAATTTGAACGGAGGGATGTAGAATTGGGCGTTAGCGATGGCATTCACGTTGAAGTAAAATCCGGTGTCACCCCTGATGACAAGGTAAAAGTCTGGAACGCTATTGAGGAAGAACCTACCAATTAGGAATCATTTAACATAAAATTTCAACACTATCTTGTAACATTTCGGCGATTTGTATGTCTTACATGCAGAAATTGAATGCGAGATAGCTAACAGTACCAACCATGATAGAAATTAAAGATCTTCACAAATCCTATAAAATGGGGAACAACTCCCTTCATGTTTTAAAAGGAATAAATTTTAAGGTAAATGAAGGTGAGCTTGTGGCGATAATGGGATCTTCGGGATCTGGAAAATCCACTTTGTTGAACATATTGGGAATGTTGGATGGCGCGGATTCAGGAGAATACACCTTAGATGGTGTGCCAATCAAAAACTTAAGTGAGACCAAAGCGGCGGAATATAGAAACAAATTCCTGGGCTTTATCTTTCAATCCTTTAATCTGATCAATTACAAAAGTGCCTTGGAAAATGTGGCACTTCCTTTATACTACCAAAAAGTACCCCGAAAAGAACGGCAAGAGAAAGCCATGCAGTATTTGGAAAGGGTAGGTCTAAAACCTTGGGCCGATCACCTGCCCAGTGAGCTGTCAGGAGGGCAAAAACAAAGGGTGGCCATTGCGCGTGCCATGGCTGCGGAACCCAAAGTGCTCTTAGCGGATGAGCCTACCGGAGCTTTGGACAGTACAACTTCCTATGAAGTAATGGACCTTATTCAAAAAATCAACGATGAAGGCAACACCATTTTGGTGGTTACCCACGAAGAAGATATTGCCCACATGTGCAAGCGTATTGTGCACTTAAAGGACGGAATCATCGTGGAGGACAAAAAAATAGAACAAGTAAGAGCAGAACAATATGTTTGATCGGGACATTTGGCAAGAAATATTCCACAGCATAAAGAACAACAAGCTGCGTACCTTTTTAACAGGGTTTTCAGTGGCATGGGCCATATTTATCTTGGTGTTGTTGTTGGGCTCGGTAAATGGCATGAAAAATGGATTTACCGGTCAATTTGCCGATGACGCCAATAATTCCATCACAATCCGTACAGGATTGACCTCTATGGCATATGCCGGTTTTGAGGCTGATCGAAGGATTCAACTTCGTAATGATGATGTTGAATACATCAGCAAAAGTTTTCCAAAAGATGTAGAGTACATTACCCCAATAATGAACAGAAATGCTTCTACCCGGTACAAATCCGAAACAGGAAGCTACTCTATTCGGGCAGTCAATCCAGAACATCTTTTTATTGACAAAACCAAAATTACTGAAGGTAGGTACCTGAACGATAACGACCTGTATAAAAGTGCCAAGGTTGCCGTCATTGGAAAGAAAATTGTGGAAGATTTGTATGGTAAAGATTCTGCTTTGGGGAGTTTTTTGGAAGTCAATGGATTGCCTTATAAGGTAATAGGTGTTTTTGAAGAAGATGGTAGGGACGACAATGCCGAAAGAACCATTTTTGCACCCATTACCACTATGCAACGAATTTACGGGCAAACGGATGAAATCAATCAAATTTCGCTGACGTACAACCCCAATTTTGATTTGACCGAGGCCTTGAATTTTTCGGAAAGGATAGAGAATCTGATTAAAAGAAGACATAAAGTGGCCCCTGACGATCAAGCAGCAGTACGGGTATTCAATTACGCACAGTTCTTTTCCGAAATTTCCAGTTTCACAGCAGGAATGAGTATGATGAGCATCATAGTGGGTGCATTGATCCTGTTGGCAGGGGTAGTGGGGATAGGTAATATCATGGTGTTCATTATTAAGGAACGAACCAAAGAAATTGGTGTTCGAAAGGCCTTGGGGGCCAAACCGTGGCAAATTATAAAACTGGTATTGCTGGAATCTGTGTTTACTACTGTTTTGGCAGGTTTCTTGGGAATGTTGTTCGCCTCTTTAATATTGGCGGCCATTGGCCCCAACATCAATACACCGGCATTCGCAAACCCATCAGTAAGTATATCAACCGTGCTTACAGCTACCATTATTTTGGTAGTATCTGGAGTTTTGGCAGGATTGATACCCTCAATAAAAGCAGCAAACGTAAAACCAATAGTAGCATTAAGCGATAAATAGCATGTGGTTATTTGACAGAGACTTGTGGAGTGAAGTATTCAATACCCTGGGAAAGAACATCTTTAGGACCGTCTTGACCATGTTGGGTGTGGTCATTGCCATGATTATACTGATTTTACTGTTGGGGAGTTCCAATGGCATGTCCAATATGTTTCAAAATGTGTTCGCAGGAACGGCTTCCAATAGTCTTTTTGTGTGGAGCCAAAATACCTCCGAGCCTTATAAAGGTTTTGAAAGGGGGAGAAGGATTCAATTCCATTTGGCAGATGCCGATATTATTAAAGAGCAGATACCGGAGATAGAAGTATTGGCCCCTCGCATTGAATTGGGATCTCACCGAGGTATTACAACGGTTTATAGAAATGGTCGAACCAGTGGTTCATCAGTATACGGTGATTACCCTGTCATTGATGAGGTAACCAAGAAGAAGTTGGTGGAGGGAAGATTTCTGAACAACACCGACATTGAAGCTTCTAAAAAAGTGTGTGTCATTGGCGAGGAAACCTATGAACTCCTTTTCGAAAAAGGTGAGGATGCCATTGGCTCGGATGTGCGTATCAATGGCGTGTTTTTCACCGTAGTGGGGATTTATAAACCCAATGACAATATAGATATTGATGGTCAAAATGCAGTTTTTATTCCCTTTACAACCTTTCAAAAGGCATTTGGTTCCGGAGACCGATTGGGTTGGATGGCCATAGCCGTAAGAGAGGATGTTAAGGTTCCGGTGGTGGAACAAAAAATCAAAAAATTATTGAAGACCAAATACGACATCCATCCAGATGATGATAGGGCCATTGGTAGTTTCGACATGTCAGAGATTTTTAACAACGTAACCACCTTCACAACCGTATTAAAAGGTGTCTCGTTTTTTATCGGGTTCTTCACCTTAATGGCCGGGGTGATTGCCATCAGTAATATCCTGTTGATCACTGTAAAGGAACGCACCAAGGAAATTGGGGTGCGAAGGGCATTGGGGGCTACACCAAAAATCGTTCGAAGACAAATTATTCTGGAATCCATCGTAATCACAGTTTTTGCTGGATTGATTGGCTTCACCATAGCCATAGGTTTTCTGGCCATCATCAATGGAATGTTGGGTGATGAGGTTCAAGATGGCGTTCCGCTATTAAATCCCATGGTAAGCATACCGCAGTTTGTAATATCCTTTGGCCTAATGGTGGGATTGAGCGTGTTAATCGGTATGATTCCGGCAAATAGGGCTGTCCGTGTTCGCCCAATAGAAGCATTGAGAGAAGAATAAATAGATACATAAATAACAATCAAATTTTAAATAATGAACAAGTACGTAAAATATGGTCTTATAGCAATTGGAGTCTTTGTGCTGTTGGCCGCAGTGGTTTACTTTTTAAAGAAGAACAGTACTCCACTGAAACTTTACGAGACCGAGACCGTTGAAAAAAAGGACATTACCAATAAAGTGGTGGTGACGGGCAAGGTAATTCCTGAGGAGGAAATTGAGATTAAGCCACAAATTTCAGGAATCATTGAGAAAATATATTTGGAAGAAGGGGCCGATGTGAATGCAGGGGATTTAATAGCCGTTATAAAAGTGGTACCCAATGAACAGTCCCTGAACCAAGCCGCAGGTAGGGTCAGAAGCGCTGAACTCTCGTTGAATAATGCCAAAATTGAGTACGACCGAAACAAAACCTTGTTTGATAAAGGGGTTATTTCCAGTCAGGATTTCAACAATTTAAAGCTTACCTACGATCAAGCCTTACAGGAATTGGAAAATGCCCGGGCAGATTATCAGATTATCCGCAAGGGTTCGGCAGGGGGTTCATCCAGCGCCAATACCAATATTAGGGCAACCGTAAGTGGTACTATATTGGAAATCCCTGTAGAAGAAGGGGATCAGGTGATTGAAAGTAACAACTTTAATGATGGTACTACCATTGCCACCATTGCCGATATGAACAAAATGATCTTTGAAGGTGAAGTGGATGAAGCAGAGGTGGGCAAATTAAAATTGGGTATGCCCTTGGTCATTAGTATGGGTGCCTTGGATAAGGTGACATTTCCGGCCAAATTAAAATTCATCGCACCAAAAGGTGTAGAGGAAGAAGGTGCGGTTCAATTTAAGATTGAAGGTGATCTTGATGTGAACGACAGTACCAATGTAAGGGCAGGATATAGTGCCAATGCCTCCATTGTACTTGAAGAAAAGAAAGATGTACTATCCATCAAAGAAGCTCTTTTACAATTTGATAAGGATTCCGATGACCCTTATGTTGAAGTACAAACTGGGGAAAACAAGTTTGAAAAAAGAGATGTTGAGCTGGGAATCAGTGATGGGATTGATGTAGAGGTTCTTTCCGGTTTGGATGAAAGTGATAAGATCAAAGTGTGGAACAGGCTCGAAAAGAAAAGTGAAGAAGGACCTGATCGCGGGTAGAAAGGCCAAAAGTTGAAGAATCAGAAAACGACATAAATCAAAAAACGAATGAAACGTATTTTAGCGACTTTACTATTGCTGTTCTCCATAGTTATTTCCAATGCGCAAATGCGCAAATGGACCTTACAGGAATGTGTGGAATATGCAGTGGATAACAATTTAACCATAGAACAGTACGAACTGGATCTGGAAAATGCCAATATTGATCGATCGGATGCTTTGGGGAATATGTTGCCTAGTCTAAGTGGTAACACCAGTATATCGAGCAATACCGGGTTCTCCATTAACCCAACAAACAACCTGCCCACAAACCAAACGGCTTTAAACGTTAACATGGGACTTAGTTCCAACGTAACCCTGTTTGATGGTTTGCGGAACATCCATCAGATGAATCGGGCCAAGATCAACGCCATTGCCAATCAATATCGCTTGGACGATTTAAAGGATGATATCCGGTTGAGTGTGGCCAATGCCTATTTGCAGGTGCTTTCCAATAAAGAGCAATTGAAGACCTTTAGAGCCCAATATGCGGTTACCGAACAGGACTTGAAGCGTACCAAGGAACTAGTGGAATCCGGGGTAGTGCCTCGGGGGGACCTTTTGGAGATAGAAGCTACTGCCGCCAATCAGGAACAGCAAATCATAAATGGAGAGGGAATGGTGTTGATTTCTAGGGTGAACCTAGCCCAATTACTTCAAATCACTGATTATGAAAATTTTGATATAGCTGAAGAAGAATTTGATGTTCCACCATCTGACATTTTGGATAATTCAGCCAAAGTCATTTTTGACAAGGCCCTGACATATAGAAATGACATCAAATTTTCCGAATCCAACGTAGAATTGGCTGAGGAAGACTTGAAAATAGCTAGGGGAGCCTATTATCCATCATTGTCTGCATTTTTTCAATATGGAACGCGTTATTCAGATGTGACCCAAATACCTGGTGCCAACGGGCCCTATACTCCCAATTTTACGGATCAACTTTGGATTTTTGATGGTATCTCTTACGGAGCGCAGTTGAATGTGCCTATTTTTAATGGTTGGAGTACTCGGAACAATGTGAAACGTTCCCAGATTAGTTTGGAAAAGGCCAAATTACAATTTGAACAGACCAAATTGGACCTAGAGACCACCATTCAACAAGCCTATGTGGATGTAAATACTTTTGAAAAGGCGTATGCAGCTGCCGAAAAGACATTGGAGGCACGCAGATTGGCGTATGAATATGCCAAAGAACGCTATGATGTGGGCTTGATGAACGCTTTTGATTTTAGTCAGGCGCAGGCCCGGGTAGATAATGCACAAGCCGATGTGATCCGCACCAAGTACGATTATATCTTCCGATTGAAAATATTGGAGTTCTACTTTGGGTTGCCCATTTCTTTAAACTAGTATCTTTGTGGCCGCTATGGCCATTATACTCAATTTAGAAACAGCAACGACCAATTGTTCGGTAAGCATTTCCAAAGGAAATGAAGTGATTTCCCTCAAGGAAAACAATGCGATGAATTATTCGCATTCAGAACAATTACACGTTTTTATCAAAGAAGCCTTGCAAGAGGCTTCTTTGTCGTTTTCAGATTTGGATGCAATCGCAATCAGTAAAGGGCCAGGGTCTTATACTGGACTTCGAATAGGCGTTTCTGCAGCTAAAGGTCTATGTTTTTCATTGGATTTACCCTTGATTTCGGTTCCAACCTTACTGAGTATGGCCCATCAGGCACCGCTGGCGGAGGGAGAATTGATTATTTCCGTTTTGGATGCCCGGCGTATGGAGGTATATTCCGCTGTGTTCAATCATCTATTTGAAGAGATACGGGAGACGCGAGCAGAAATCATTGATGAAAATTCTTTTGCTGACTACGTTTCCGAACAAAAAGTGCATGTGGTGGGCAGCGGTGCCGAAAAATGTCAGGAGATTTTAAAATATTCCAATTTCCAGTTTGATGCATCCATAGTACCATCAGCAAAAGAAATGGCCCCCATTGCCTTTGAAAAGTACAAGAAGGGCCACTTTGAAGATGTTGCGTATTTTGAGCCTTATTATCTAAAGGATTTTGTAATTCAATCCAAAAAGAAGGCTTAATCGGTTGGAGCTTGATGCATGACCCGTTGTGGGAATGGAATTTCAATTCCAGCGGCATCAAAACGCAATTTAGACTGTTCGATCACATAAAAATGAGCTGGCCAGAACACATCGTTGAGGGCCCAAAATCGTAACGTCAAGTTTACCGAACTATCACCTAACGCACCTACATAAACTTCTGGAGCAGGTTCCTTGAGGATATTTTCGTTTTCGGCACAGATTTGAAGCAGAATTTCCTTGGCTTCCTTAATGTTGGAACCATAGCCAATGCCCACATCAAACTTATCTCTCCGCATATTTTCCATGTTGTAGTTAACGATGTTTCCGTTGGATAGCTGACCATTGGGAATAATGGCCACTTGATTGCCAAAAGTGTTCAATTTGGTATTGAAGATGGAAATTTCCTTAACAGTTCCGTCCACACCTTGGGCCGAAATCCAATCTCCAACCTTAAAGGGCTTAAAAATGAGGATGAGCACCCCTCCGGCAAAATTGGCCAAAGACCCCTGCAATGCCAAACCAACAGCCAGACCAGCTGCACCTACTATAGCTACCAATGAAGAGGTTTTTACACCCAATTGGGTAACAACCAACACAAACAACAGTACTTTTAGTGCTATACTGAAAAAGCTTTGCAAAAAGGTTTCCAGGGTTTCATCGTAATCCTTTTTCTGAAAAAATCGTCTTATGAGTTTGTTTATAAATCGAATGATCCACAAGCCAATAAAAAAGGTAAGGATGGCCAAAACAAGATTGGGCAGAACCCCAATGGCCCATTCAATACCTTTATCAATATACTCTTGGTAATTTTTTATTTCTTCCATAAAAATGTAATGTTTTGCGATAACTTAATTGAAAAACTTGTAATAGTCAAGAAAGCCCTTTTTAAACAAATGTTAACCTTTTAGTTGAACGATTTAATTTGCTGTAAAACCGCTTCAGAAGTGGTTACGGGCAGTTTGCAGGTTCCCTCGATACAAACGTAGGCATAGGTTTCACCATCAACATGTCTGTTTTCCAAAAGCTCAAGGTTGCCTTCATGTTTAGATCCTACCAAAATACTATTGGGCAAATAAGTGCTGGCAACTTTCTTTCCAAGAGTTTTGTAGTTTTCGCCCACTAAGGCTATTTCATAAAAATTTTGGTTTTCATACAGCACTACATGTAGCCAATTGGCAAACCCTTGAGCGCTCTGGTCAAAATCCTTTTGCACATTAAGAACCATTTGCTTGGCAATATCTCCATACCCTTCTTTTGGATACAGTTTATGGAATTTGAGCAGGTTTTTGGCCATGATGGAATTGGAAGCGGAGATGACATTGTCATTGGTTTCAATACTTCTACGTATTAAAGATTGGTCCTCATCCGAAGTAAAGAAAAACATTCCCGATTCCTTATCCATAAAATGAACTTTGGTGTAGTCCAGCAATTTTTTGGAGTGATTGAGCCATTTCTCATCAAAAGTGACTTCGTAAAGCGCCAAATACGCCTCAATGACCGAAGCATAATCTTCTAAAAAAGCATTAATGCTACTTTTTCCTTCCTTATGATTTCTAAAGAGTGAATGGTCATCCTTGATCATTTCGTTCTCCAGAAATTGGGCATTTCTTAGGGCCATTTCTAGATAGGTGTCATTGCCCAAGTAGCGATAGGCATCTACCAGTCCTTTTAGCATCAATCCATTCCAAGAGGTCAAAATCTTATCATCCAATCTAGGTTTGGAGCGTTTTGCTCTTTCGGTTTTGAGAATACTGAGGGCATTATCCATTTTGGTTTTCAGCTCAGCGACCGAAATATTGAATTTTTCCGCAATTTCTTCATCAGATTTATCCTTGATGAGCACGTAATTTCCTTCTTCCCACAAGCCATAGGAATTAATGTTGTAATACGCTTCAAAAATGCTATAATTCTCCGCTAAGAGCTGCTTTAATTCTTCCTTTGTCCAGACATAATAAGCACCTTCTTCCAATTCGCCCTGCTCGTTTAAACTATCAGCATCCAGTGAAGAATAAAAACCTCCATTTTCATCCGAAAGTTCTTCTTGTACAAAACCAATGGTCTCATCAACCACTTCCTTGTACATCTCATTTTTGGTAACGGCATAGGCTTTGGCATACAGACTGGCCAACTGCCCGTTGTCATAGAGCATTTTCTCAAAGTGGGGTACATGCCAAGTGGTATCCACGGCGTATCTGGAAAATCCTCCACCCACGTGGTCGTAGACACCTCCGTAGGCCATTCGCTTTAGAGTGGTGTTCACTTGATCCAAAAGTTCCGGTTTGTTGTTGGCAGTGGAATAATGCAACAAAAAATCCCAATTGTTGGGCATCATAAATTTTGGAGCACGTTTGTATCCTCCTAAAAAAGAGTCGAAATGTTGCGACCAGTTGGCCACTGCAGCATCCAACTGATCTAAATTGTACAAGTCAGAATCCGAAGCATTTTCCACCAGATTTATAGCGTGGATACCATTGGCCAGGTCGGAGGCATATTGGGTTACCCTTTGCCTATCGTTTTTGTAGAGCTCGGTCAACTGCTGAAGGGATTTTATCCAATTGTCCTTGGGGACATAGGTGGCGCCCCAAAAAGGTCTTCCATCGGGCAATGCAACAATGTTAAGGGGCCACCCACCGCTGCCGGACATCATTTGGATGGCATCCATATAAATTTGGTCCACATCGGGACGTTCCTCGCGATCTATTTTAATGTTGATGAAGTTTTCATTCATCATTTTGGCCACTTCTTCATCTTCAAAACACTCCTTTTCCATGACATGACACCAATGGCAGGCTGCATACCCAATGCTTATAAGCAGCGGCTTGTCCTCTTTTTGGGCGCGCTCCAAAACTTCGGGGTGCCATGCCTCCCAATTCACGGGATTATGGGCATGTTGCAAAAGGTAGGGACTGGTCTCGTTGATCAGGGCGTTGGTGTGTTTGTGGGTCACTTTGTCGGGTTTTTGCTTACAACCAAAGAAGAAAAAAGGTAAAACCAATACAATGGCGATTCTTTTTAGCATAGGATTCTTTTTGAACATAAAAAAAGCGCCCATTTTGGGCGCTAGCTTGTACATTGCCCTTGGGGTTATTGCACCTCAAAGGTAATTTTAACATTGACTCTATAATTGTCAATTTCCCCGTCCTTTACCGTAGCGCTTTGCTCGTTGATATAGACGGAGCGAATATTTTTTACCGATTTGGTGGCTTGGGCCAATGCATTTTTGGTTGCATCTTCCCAGCTTTTATCGGAATTTGCTAATACTTCAATTACTTTTAAAACTGCCATGGTTAATGATTTTTAAATTTATTCAATTTAACAAAAATTGACCACAATAGTGGTAAGAAAGACTTAAAAATCAGCCGTTGAGTGCCACTACTTCACGAATTTTATCACCCATCATATTCTTCAGCATGGTCTCAATACCATTTTTAAGCGTAAAGGTGGAAGAGGGGCAACCACTACAGGCGCCTTGAAGGATGACACTTACCGTTCGGCTCTCCGCTTCATAGGATTGGAACATGATGTTACCACCATCACTGGCCACGGCAGGCTTTACATATTCCTCCAAAATATCGATGATTTGTTGTGACGTATCATCATATTGGGTCTGGGCAGCACTTTGTTCGGCATTTTCCTTTGTTTTTTGAATTGCCTCTGCAGAAATGACGTCTTTACCATCACCCAAAAAGTCCCTGATGAACTCACGGAGTTGCATGGTGATTTCTTCCCAATCGGCAACCTCATATTTTATGACGGAAACATAATTTTCATCAAAAAACACCTCTTTCACAAATGGAAATTGAAAAAGTGCTTTGGCCAAAGGTGAATCTTTGGCCTCATCAATATTTTTAAACTCGAACGTAGTGGGCACAAGACGTTTGTTGCTGACAAATTTCATGGCCGCCGGGTTGGGGGTTACCTCGGCATATACGGTAATGGGTTCTTTTTTTCCGCTCAGATCTTCATGAACCACTGGTTCACCCGCATTGAGGTACTCCACCAATTGTTGGGCCACTTCATCCTTTACATCTTCCCATTCCACGATGTCATACCGTTCCAAGGCAATAAAGTTGCCAGAAATGTAAACCGTTTTAATAAATGGGAGATAGAAGAGTTGTTGCGCCAAGGGAGAATTCTTGGCTTCATCTATATTTTTGTATTCATAATTGCCCTTGACCAAAAAATGATTGGCCTCCAATTTTATGATCTTTGGGTTGTTGGTGGCAACTATGGTGATGTTGTATTCTTTCATGGCGAATCTTTCTGCAAAAATACCAATAGTTAGGTTGCGTTGCAAAATATTATAATAATGTGTCTTGCCAACCGTTATTTAAGTGTTTAATTGCATTTAAACCTCAATTTTAGCCCAAAATCGTCACATGAGACGCTACCTAACCTCAATTATCATCAGCCTTTTTTTTGGGCTAGCAGCCAAGGCTCAAGAAGGTATTCCCGTTTATTTTGATTATTTAGCGGACAACTACTATTTGGTCTATCCATCCATGGCAGGTATTGCTGAGGGAACCAAAATACGCCTTACGGCGCGAAAGCAGTGGTTTAATGTGGATGAAGCGCCCAGTTTGCAGACGTTCAACATCAATTCCAGAGTGGGGTCACGTAGTGGTGTTGGAGGAATTATTTTCAACGATGCCAATGGGTATCATTCCCAAACGGGTTTTAAGGCCACTTATGCGCACCACTTGCAATTGGCAGGAGATTTTAGAACCCTGAATCAGTTATCCTTTGGATTGAGTGCCGGGGTAATATTGAGCAGTTTGGACGAAACTGAGTTTCAATCCGTAATCCCCGACCCAGTAATTACGGGGGTGAAGAATACCACTAGCTATTTTAATGTGGACTTGGGTGCATCGTACAATCTTTTTGAGTTTTATGCACATGCCGCTATTTTGAATGTTCTGGGAAGCGGACGAGATTTATATACCGCGGCTGAATTCGATAATTTAAGGAGGTACTTATTGTCCGCAGGTTATGTCTTTGGAAAAAGCACCCGAATAGAACCTTCCATCTTGTTTCAAATGACCGATTTTACCAAGGAAAAGACCATCGACTTGAATGCCAAGGTCTATAAAGATGTGAGTTTTGGGACCATTTGGGCCGGATTGTCCTACCGAAGAAGTTTTGACGGAGCCCAATTTCAGACCAACGGTGGTTTTGGGGAACAGCGATTGCAATTGTTCACTCCCATTATCGGCGTAAATGTGAACCGCTTTTTGTTTTCTTATAATTATTCCTATCAATCAGGGGATATCCGTTTTGACAACGGGGGTTTCCATCAGATTACCTTGGGGTATGACTTTGGACAAAGCGATCAAGGGAAACGATACGACTGCTACTGTCCGGCGGCCAATAACTAAAAATGGCCTATCGGTTTAGGATAGACCATTTCACTGTTCAACACTGCAACTTAAGCCTAATCCCAAGTATAGTTCTTTTTGGAAGCTTGTGTTTTGATGGCGCTCAACAAGGCATTTTCCAACTCCCCTTTTTCTTCTTTTTGATGCTCGGCAATATAGGCCTCACGTTTGGCATTCAGTTCTTGAATTTCTTTTTGAATTTTTTCACGCTCTGCCTTTTTTCCGTCAACATAGCTTTTGATCTCACTTTCAGATTTCCCTTTAAGCGCTGGAGGAAGGTCCTCTTCCGCTAATTTGGATAAAATTCCCTCATCATCTTCAACGGCATCCACCAAATCCCATTGCGAGTTCTTGTACAACCGTGAACTTTTGCTCACAGCGCGTTTCACCACTACAACTTCTTCCAATTCGGCAGCATTCAAATCTTGCGCAGCCTGAAGCTCTTTTTTTGCATAACCAGCAGAACCATAGGAAACGTAGGTGTTGTTCAATTTAGAGTTCAACCGGATAATCACATCATCATAGGGTGTGGCAATGTGTACCACTTGTCTGTTGTGGTCAATGGCCATATAATCGCCACCGGTCAACGTGGCGCCACTTTTCCATTGGGTAGAAATACCCTGCTCGTAATTACCGCAAAAAATGGTGTTGACAATGACATCCTTTTCCTTGGCGTTGTAGGCAGCATCCTTATAGTTCAACTTACCTTGAGTAAAGGGCTCGTTCCCCGCAATGAATATCATTTTAAGGTCATCGGCATTTTTACCCCAATCCAACTGCTTCAAGGAAGTTTGGATGACCTGACCGCAATACTCCTCGCCACCGTTTGTGGTCAGGGAGAACAATTTTTCCGAAATCTCATCCAAATCATTGCTAAAACCGATAACCTGTCTTATATAACCTTCCCTGGAAGATAAATTGTCATTTCCATATTCATAAAGGGCAATTTGCAACAAAGGTCTGCTGTCATTTCCGCATTTGGCGTGGGTAAATTCATTTACAATATCCCATAGTTGGGCCTTGGCTTGGTTGATAAGGCCATCCATACTGTTGCTGGTGTCCAACAAAAGGGCAATCTTCACATATTGCTTTGTTGGTTTTTCAGTGATGGATTCTGCAATCAAAGGGGTCTTGATGGGTTCCTTTGCCTTAAGATTGCAGCCGTAGGAGATTCCTACTACACTTATAAAAAGTACTGTTCCGAATAG
Source organism: Bacteroidia bacterium (assembly GCA_030427985.1). Lineage (GTDB taxonomy): Bacteria > Bacteroidota > Bacteroidia > Flavobacteriales > Flavobacteriaceae > Flagellimonas. The sequence goes on from JAUIBH010000040.1 coordinate 17,650, forward strand.
ATGTTTCAAATAGTTCATGGTTCAATTTTTTTTAGAATAATGCCCTAAAAGTATTTCCAACTTTTTTCAATAAAAATCCAGAATGAGGGAACGGTCACCTTTAATGAGTGTGGAGCATCAATGATTGTGTGAAAGGGTAAAAAAGGGATGTTTTTACCCCTTTTTTGAGCATATGCCATTTTTTAATACGCTTGGGATGAAGTAAGTTTACTAAGTAGTATAGGAGTATGGCTAAAGGAAAATACATAGCATTCTTTTTTTTGATTCTGGCGTACTCCGGTTATGCGCAGGTAAAGAGCAAGAACTCTTCCGCCAATGAAGCAACATCGGCCAAAAGAGAGATGAGTACCAGTTCAGCGAGCATTGTGGACCATCAACGGTTATTGGATTCGGCCAATGTCTATAAAAAGACCGATTTGGAAAAAAGCATTGATTTTATTGCTCGTTCCATGGAACCTTTGGAGGCATTGGGCAACAAAACTGAACTCTCCGCCTCCCTGAGTGCATTAGGCGAAGTGTATATGTACCACAAACAATACGATCTGGCCATTGCCAACTTTAAGGATGCCCTTGCAGCCAGGCCTTCCAATAAAACAAAGCTCTTATTGGGAAAAACTTATGTGCTGAACGGGCAATTTGAAGAAGCAGAGTCCACTTTATCCCCATTATTGGATGTGAAAAACATGGTGCCCTATCAGCGTGTAGAACTTTATGAAGCATTGGGTGACGCCTATAAAGGCCTAGCTAACCCCAGAAGGGCACAAGAGTTTTATCGGGAAGGGCTTCAAGTGGCCGAAAAGAACCAAATATCGCCCAAAGTCATCGATTTAAACTCCAAAATAGCCGATGCCTACGCCAGTGAAAACAGAATTGTTGAGGCCGAAGGTTTTTACCAAAACTCCTTAAACCTTTCAAAAAAGGTCGCCCCAGAACGATTGATTCAGGAAAGTGAACGGGTTGCGGATTTCTACAATCAGAAAAACCGATATGAAGATGAAATTCAACTGCGTAAAAAAAGCCTGAATGAATTGCAACAATTGCCTCAATCCAAGGTCAGTACGGAGAGTCGTGGGTTTTCAGGTTCCGATACCATTACCTCCCAACGCATCAACTACAAAATTGGCAGTGCCTACATTGCCCAAGATAAGTTGGATGAGGCCATTCCCTATTTGGAAAAGAGTATTGTGGAGGCCGATGAAGAGGACGATTTGGTAGTGCAAAAGGATGCTACACGAAAACTCTCCGAAGTGTATCGGTACAAAGGTGATTTTACGAAGGCCTTGGAATCCTATCAGGATTATGTGGCTGTAGTAGACAGTTTGTACATCAGAAAAGAACAGGAAATTTCACAAGCTGCCCGGTTCAATAGAGAAATCGCCAACACCCAAAATCGAATTTCAAGCTTGGAGCAGGAGCGCGAACTTTCCCAAAGCAAGTACAGTTTGGCGGTAACCGAGCAGCAACTCTTTGAAGAAACCAGCAAGCGGCAAAAATGGATTATTTATTCCCTGATTTTTGGAATCCTCCTCACCGCGCTCACTGCCTTTTTGTACTACCGGAGTAGTAAGCAACAAAAGCTGGCCAACAATCTTTTGGCGTTGAAATCATTGCGCACCCAAATGAACCCACATTTTATTTTTAATGCGCTCAATTCAGTGAACAACTTTATTGCCAAGAGCGATGAGCGGAGTGCCAATCGGTTTTTAAGTGAGTTTTCGGTATTGATGCGGAGTGTACTGGAAAATTCAGAAGAAGACTTTATTCCCCTTTCAAAGGAATTGGAACTGCTGGAACTCTATGTGAAATTGGAACATTCCCGTTTTTCAGACAAGTTTGATTACCACATTGAGGTAGACAAACAAGTGGATGTGGATGCCTTTCAAATTCCTCCCATGTTACTGCAGCCCTATATTGAAAATGCCATTTGGCACGGTTTGCGTTATAAAGAGGACAAAGGATTTTTGAAAATTGCCCTAAAACAGCTCACCAATAATTTGCTGGAAATCACCATCACCGATAATGGTATCGGTAGAAGAAAATCCGCTGAACTGAAGACCCAGAATCAGAAAAAGCAAAAGTCAAAAGGGATGGGGAACATTAAAAAACGTATCCAAATCCTCAACAACATGTACAAAAACAAAGTGGACGTGTCCATTTCCAACCTAAATGAGGACCAAACTGGAACCAAAGTAACCTTAAAGCTAAAAAGAGACTGATGGAATTACAGGCAATCATAGTGGAAGATGAGGCGAATAGTCGCGAAATCCTTCGGAATTACCTCAATAAATACTGTAAAGGTGTAAAATTATTGGGCGAAGCAGCCAATATTGAAGAGGGAGTAGCCCTGATCCAATCGCACGACCCCGATGTGGTGTTTTTGGATGTGGAAATGCCTTTTGGAAATGCCTTTGATCTATTGGATAAGGTTCCCGACCGTACTTTTGAAACCATTTTTGTTACGGCATACAATCAATATGCCATGGATGCGCTTAACCATCATGCCGCCTATTATTTGATGAAACCCATCAACATTGACGAAATGGTGAAAGCCGTGGAATATGTAAGAGCCATAAAGGAAAAGGAGAATGCCCTGGAGGGGCAGGTATTGAAAATTACTTCGATGAAGACCGAGGGAAAAATCACCTTGCCCCAGCAAGATGGATTTCAAGTTTTGGAAGTGGGCGACATTTTTTTCTGTAAAGCCGATGACAATTATACCGAAATCTATCTGGAGCACAAGAAAATCTTGGTGAGCAAGACCTTAAAATATTTTGAAGATGCCCTTAAAGATCATGCCTTTGCCCGAATCCATAAATCGTATTTGGTGAATGTGGTCGAGGTAATCAAGTACAAAAAGGGTAAGGGGGGAAGCGTGATTCTTTCCAATGGAAAGGAACTGTCCGTTTCAGCCTCTAAAAAGGCCGAACTTTTGTCGTATTTTCAATAAAAGAAATCAAATGATACTCAAATCCGTAAAGGGAAAATCCCCAGAAATAGGAAAAGATTGCTTTATTGCCGAAAACGCCACCATTGTGGGCGAAGTAACCATGGGCGATCAATGTAGCGTGTGGTTCAATGCTGTAATCCGTGGCGATGTGCATTACATAAAAATGGGAAACAAAGTCAATGTGCAGGACGGTGCCGTAATCCATTGCACCTATCAAAAATCGCCTACCAATATCGGAAACAACGTTTCCATTGGTCATAATGCTATTGTACACGGTTGCACCCTCAAGGACAATGTGCTGGTGGGCATGGGCAGTATCATTATGGACGATTGTGTGGTAGAGAGCAATTCCATTATTGCTGCGGGAGCCGTGGTGACCAAAGGTACCCATGTGGAACCGGGTAGCATTTATGCAGGTATGCCTGCCAAAAAAATCAAGGATATCAGTCCAGAATTAAGCTCAGGGGAGATAGATCGCATTGCCAATAATTATGTAACCTATTCCAGCTGGTTCAAAGAAGACTAAGAATCAAATAATCCCTATTTTTGGAGCACCAAAAAACGTAACTAGATGAACGCATATATTTTTCCAGGACAAGGAGCACAATTTGTTGGGATGGGATTGGATCTCTATGAGAACCACTCCGAAGCCCAAGAACTCTTTGAAAAAGCCAACGATATTTTGGGTTTTTCCATTACAGATACCATGTTTGAAGGAACCCCGGAAGATTTAAAACAGACGAAAGTAACCCAACCCGCTATTTTTCTGCATTCTGTGATCCTAAGCAAGGTATTGGGCGACAGTTTTAAGCCCGATATGGTAGCTGGGCACTCCTTGGGCGAATTTTCCGCTTTGGTGGCCAACGGTACCCTTAATTTTGAAGATGGACTTAAATTGGTGTCGCAAAGGGCATTGGCCATGCAAAAAGCCTGTGAACTAAAACCCAGCACCATGGCAGCCGTTTTGGGATTGGATGATGCTGTTGTAGAGAAAATCTGCGAAGAAGTCGAAGGCATTGTGGTACCCGCCAATTACAACTGTCCCGGTCAATTGGTGATTTCTGGAGAAGTGGATGCGGTGAATATTGCCTGTGAAAAATTAAAAGAAGCTGGAGCACGGAGAGCTTTATTGCTTCCCGTGGGCGGTGCTTTTCATTCGCCTTTGATGGAACCCGCCCGTGAAGAATTGGCTGCGGCCATTGAAGCGACCCAGTTCAGCGCACCAAACTGCCCCATTTATCAAAATGTGACCACCACGGCGGTCTCCAATGCCGATGAAATCAAAAAGAATCTGATCCTACAATTAACGGCTCCCGTTAAATGGACGCAAAGTGTGCAACAAATGGTAAAAGATGGCGCAAATTCCTTTGTGGAAGTAGGTCCAGGCAAGGTATTGCAAGGCTTGGTAAAAAAGATTCATTCAGAGTCTGAAACCAGTTCCGCCACAGTTTCCTAAATACCTGTTAGCCGTTTATCCGATTAAATACAGATTTGAACCGATTGGGTATGGGGGTTAAATGCCTTTTTTGTAATATTGATTTCCCCAATCAACCAACCTAAAGTGGCATTTACGAACGAAACTGAAACGCATTGATCAGGTAATGGTAACCTCCCAAAAAACAACCTCAAAACAATCCTTTGCAAGCTTTGGTAAAGGAGTGGTTCTGTGTATAGCATTTGTACTTTTTGGAGTTGGGACAAGTTTTGGTCAGACCGTAACCATTGCAGATGTAAGTGGTGCAGAAGATGGAGGGCCTATAACCGTCACTGCAACTTTGGATTTAGCAGTCCCTGGTGGTTTTACAGTTGATGTTAATACTATTGATGGCACTGCTACCCTTGCGGATAACGATTATACACAGATAACAAGTCAAACTCTGACATTTGATGGAGATATTGGGGAAACAGAAATCTTTGATGTATTTCCAACATCCGATACCACAGTGGAATTAGATGAGGACCTGACCATAACAATGGATAACCTTCAAGGAACAGCTGTTCTTGTTAATACTACTGATACCGCTACTATTACGATTACCAATGACGACTTTGTCATCGTCTCCATAGACGACCCCACACCCATTGTGGAGGGGGATTCTGGGCCAGCCACACTTACCTTCACGGTGAGCCTTGACCAAGCGGACCCTGTGAACGACACTGATATCGACTATACGATAACGGGGGGCAACGAGGCCGGCAACGGCCAGGTGACGATACCCTCCGGGGACACCAGTGTCGAGATAGATGTCACCACCAACGGTGACACGGTCGTTGAGGCTGACGAGGTCATCACGGTGACCTTGGACAACACTAGCAACGGTACGCTGAGCGGCACGGAGAACGTCGGTTCGAGCAGCTTCACGGACGATGACGGTGTTATCGTCTCCATAGACGACCCAACACCTGTTTTGGAAGGGAACACGGGCACGTCCACGCTTACTTTTACGGTGAGCCTTGATCAGGCGGACCCTGTGAACGACACTGACATCGACTATACGATAACGGGCGGCAACGAGGCGGGCAACGGCCAGGTGACGATACCCTCCGGGGACACCAGTGTTGAGATAGATGTCACCACTGACGGTGACACGGTGGTTGAGGCTGACGAGACCATCACGGTGACCTTGGACAACACTAGCAACGGCGCGATTAGCGGTACTGACGACGAGGGCACGAGCAGCTTCACGGACGATGACGGTGTCATTGTGTCCATAGACGACCCCACACCTGTTGTGGAGGGTGATGGCGGGACCGCCACACTGACCTTCACGGTGAGCCTTGACCAACCGGACCCTGTCAACGACACGGACATCGACTATACGATAACTGGTGGCAACGAGGCCGGCAGCGACCAAATCACGATCCCCTCCGGGGACACCAGTGTTGAGATAGATGTAACGACCAACGGTGACACGGTCGTTGAGGCGGACGAGGTGGTCACGGTGACCTTGGACAACACTAGCAACGGTACGCTGAGTGGTACTGACGACGAGGGCACGAGCAGCTTCACGGATGATGATAGTGCAGTTGCCACCATTACAGCCAATGATGCTTCGGCAGCTGAGAGTCCTATTAACACAGGTCAGTTTACAGTCAATCTGGGTGCAACAAATGGCACGGGCTCTCCAATTACGGTGAACTACACGGTTGGCGGTACTGCCACTCCAAGCGATGATTATAATACACTTTCAGGAAGTATCAATATACCAAATGGTCAACAGGCCGCCACAATTTTGGTGACTCCTGTTGATGATAATCTCACAGAATTGGACGAAACAGTGATTGTCACGCTTGATTCAGGTGCAGGCTATACGGTAGGTGCACCCGACGAAGCCACAGTTACAATTGCCAGCGAAGACGATGTGGAACCATCTGGGTATGATGTGACCATTAATGACGATCCTATCGATTCGGATAACCAAAACAGCATAAGTTTTTCATTTTCTGGTGCACCTACGTTTTTAACAACGTTTGACTATACATTCACCAGTGATGGAGATGGAAATGTGGCTGAAGTAACAGGTGGCGGTTCGGTACTTGTGCCAAACCGCACAGTAAACAACATTGATTTAAGCAGTTTGCCTGATGGCTTGATAACCCTTACGGTAACAGTCTCCAATGTTTTAGGAACAGAAGGCCCGGAAACTACAGATACAGCTATAAAACTTACAACGATTCCTTCTGGATATGATGTAACTATTGATCAAGACCCCATCGATCAAACCAATGAGGAAGACGTTAGTTTTACCTTTACCAATGCAGAAGTAGATGCATTTTACTATTATTCCTTTACCAGTAGTGGGGGAGGCACGCCGGTTACAGGGAATGGAACAGTCCAGACACCCACGGACCAAATTGATGGTATAGATGTAAGTGGATTGCCAAATGGTACCATTACACTTACGGTGTATTTGGAGAATGTTAATGGCGATGGTCCCGATGAAACAGATACTGTGGCAAAAGAAACCTGCTTTGCAGGCACTACGGCACCTGTGGGTAATAGTACATCGACTACCTTTTGTGATGCCGTAAACCAAGATTTGAATGCCTATACTTCAAGTGTGGCACCTGCTGGAACCATGTTGCGCTGGAGTACCAATTCAGATACTTCGGTAACAGGAGATTTCTTGGGCGGAAGTACCGCCACTGCTCCAGGCACGTACTATGGATTTTTCTACGATTCCGTGAACGATTGTGCGAGTCCAACCTTGGATATCACATTAACGCTAAATGAAACTCCTGATCCGGGAACAGCTACCAATGTTTCCCGATGTAGCAATTCCGGTGATGGGGTTAGCATATTGCTTTTGGATAATACATTAACAGGAGCCGATCCCGGAACCTGGGCGTTGACATCATCACCTGGAGGTGCCTCCGTTACCATTAACGGCGATAATAGTGTTGATTTTGATGGGCTACCCGAAGGGGCTTATGTTTTTACCTATACCACTACAGGCGCCACGGCACCCTGTACCAACCAAAGTGTAGACTTAACGGTCACGGTACAAGATTGTTCCCTTCCTTGTGATGCTGGAGATATTGCTCCGGCCTTGGATACCAATCAACCTACGGTTTTCTGTAACGAGGTCATGGCAAATTTGAACGATTATGTGACCAATACAGCTCCTCCCGGGAGTGTTTTGACTTGGAGTACCGATCCAGACCCTTTACAAATCGATGGACACCGTAGTAGTATGGTCAACAATCCTGCATCCTATTTTGGGTTCTTTTATGATGAAGTAAACGGTTGCGCCAGTCCGGTACTTACGGTTACTTTGGAACTTTTTCCAACACCTACCATTACCAATACAGAAGGTGATGAAATTTGCGGAGAAGGTACATTGACCTTATCGGCGACAGCGAGTAATGGTGTTTTAAATTGGTATGAAACCCCAACAGGGGGAAGTCCACTCGCAACAGGAAATACGTTTATAACACCTTCCCTTTCAACTACTACCTCTTATTATGTGGAAGCTTCGGCCAGTGGTTGTGCATCGGAACGGGTGGAAGTGATTGCTATCATAAATGACACCCCTTCTGCAGGAACTTCAACCGACACCACAGCCTGTAATATGGTGGGCAATGGAGGTCCCAATACCATAGATTTGGATGGAACCTTAACGGGAGCAGACGCAGGGACCTGGGCTATTATTACTAATCCGTCAGGAGGTACATTGACCATTGGTGGCGATAATGTTGTTGATTTTGATGGCTTGCCCGTTGGGGATTATGTATTTGAATATACCACAACCGACGCTGTTGCACCCTGCACCAACGATACCGAACAAGTGACCATAACTGTTAGTGCCTGCAATGTGGATACGGATGGCGATGGGCTTACCGATGCCGAGGAAAATACCTTGGGCACAGATATAAACAATCCAGATACGGATGGCGATGGATTGACGGATGGCGAAGAAGTACTGGTGGTGGATGATCCAAGTACCACCGCGATTCCCGAAAATGCCACAGACCCCTTGGATGCCTGCGATCCTTTCTTAACCCCATCTTGCAACCCAGAGGATATTGATTTGGCCATTACAAAAGAAGTAAATGAAAATGAACCGCTTCTGGGCGAACAAATTACGTTTACCATCACTTTGGAAAATGTGGATATGGTAAGGGTTTTAGATATAGTAGTGACTGATATTTTGGATGACCCTTTTGACTATGTTTCGCATCAAGCATCAATGGGAACCTACGATTCAGCCACGGGAGAATGGTTTATTGATGAGTTCACAACCGATGATCAAATTGCCACTTTGCAAATCACTGTAAGTGTAAATACTGTTGGACAATTTCAAAACACAGCAACGATTACATCTTCTTTTCCAGCGGATGGTGTTAGCTCGAACAATACAGCTTCAGTTTCTGTTCAAGTGAATAGAAGTGCTTGTGAAGATGTGGGAACTATTTGCAATATATTTTCACCCAATGGAGATGGCAAAAATGACAGATTGGTATTGGTGGGACATGAGCAATTTTCAAATAATAATTTTGAAGTTTTTGATCGCTACGGAAACAGTGTCTTCCAAATGAACGGCTATGACAGTTCATGGGATGGAACAGGAAAAAGCGGGGATTTGCCCAAAGGAACCTATTTCTATATTCTGGACCTCAATGGCGATGGTTCGGAAGTAGTGAAAGGTTGGATTCAAATTGTAAGGAACAACTAAAATGCCAGATACAACAGGTTTGTCAAAATACAAAATTGTTCTGCTAGTGCTTTTTATGGCCGTTGGTATAGCCCGTGCCCAAAAAGAGCCGCAATACACCCAATATATGTACAACATCGGGAGCTTTAACGCAGCCTATTCGGGTACGGTGGAGAGTCCAGAGATTATTGGTCTGTACAGAGCGCAATGGGTAGATATTGAAGGTGCGCCAACTACCATTAGAGCAGGGGCAAACATTCCTTTCAGCAATGAAAAAATGGGATTGGGAATCAATATTGTCAGTGATCAACTCGGACCTTCCACCCAAACTTATTTTGATGTGGCCTATTCCTATCAAATACAACTTTCAGAGGAAACCAAACTGTCATTTGGGCTCAATGCCGGGGGGTCTTCGTTGAATATTGATTACTCAAAAGGTACCATCAATAACCCTTCAGACCCATCGGTTATAGGTGGGGAATATACTAACTTCTACCCAACAGTAGGGGCTGGGCTTTTTATGTACCACGAAGAAGATTGGTATTTGGGGCTTTCGGTGCCCAATTTTTTAACCAATGCCCTTTATAATGATGAAGTGGCCACCATTGTGGAAGACAATATGCAGTTCAATGTTATTGGAGGGTACGTGTTCCAGATTTCGGATCAAACCAAGTTTAAACCCGCTTTTTTGGTAAATTACCTACAAGGTTCCCCCGTTAATGTGAACCTATCGGCCAATTTCCAATTTATTGATGCCTTGACGGTTGGAGCTTCCTACCGATTTGACAATGCGGTGAGCGGACTGGCCGGTTTTCAGATATCCAATGCACTGTTTATTGGCTATTCATACGATTACAACACCAATTTATTGGGAGAATACAGCGGGGGTTCGCATGAAGCCATACTAAAATTTTATATTGGGCGCGGTGGTTTTGGTTCTGGAGGTTCCAGAACAAAGAACAAGAAAACAAACATCAAAGGAAAACAGATAGATTCCCCAAGATTTTTCTAGCATGAACAAGGCAAAAAAAATACAGCTAACACTTTTGGCAACCCTTTTGGGCGTGGTTTTCTGCTTTGGTCAGAAAAAGTCCAAAGGAGACGATTTCTTTTTTCAATATAAATACCCACAGGCCATAACGGCGTATGAAACGCAAATGACCGAAGGCACTTTGTCTGAACAGCAGTTTTTGAACTTGGCGGACTCGTATTTTGAGACCGATAATTTTGAAAAGGCATCGGAAGCCTATTTGGAACTCTACAAAAAAGATACTTTGATGGGCGAGCACCATTTCAACAAAATGTTGCAGAGTATCTCAAAAACATCAGATACCGAAAGAAAGAACGCTTTCTTGACCACAATGTCTGCTAGTTTCCCAAAAGAGCTTATGGAAAATATGGAGTTCAATCAGCAATTGATGGGGAACAATGCTGAAGAAACTGGTTTGGATTATCAGATTTTCAATCTGGCGGAGAACAGTCCGCAGACTGATTTTGCCCCTACCTTTTATAAGGACCAGCTTTTGTTTACCAGTGGACGGGTTCAGCAAGAGGGAAAAAGATACGAACCGGGCAACGAAAACTATTTCAATATTTATGGAGGGCAGGTGCAACCCAATGGACAAATTTCGGGTATACAGCCCTTTGCAGCACTCCCCAGCTCCAATTATCACAAAGCAACACCGTATTATTCCGAGGGATTGGAAAGTGTTTTTTATGTGCTGTCCAATACCGAGGAAGGCGAACTTGCTTTCGATGCAAACGGAAAAAATGCCTTGGCCATAGGAAAGCAAGCTATTGGAGGTTCATTTCAACTACTGTTGAAGGATTTGAGCACATCGTTTTACTATCCTTTTTATGATGAATCCAGTGGGAAACTTTATTTCTCTGCCAATTTTGATGACGGTTATGGCGGTACGGATATCTACTATGTGTACACCAATAACGGTCAGGTAATGTCGGCTCCCATTAATTTGGGACCACGGATTAATTCGCCGGGGAATGAGATAGCGCCTTTTATCTTTGAAGGCAGTTTTTACTTTGCTTCGGATGTGTTCTATGGTTTTGGGGGAATGGATATCTACAAATCAAACATGGAAGGGGAAGGCTTCAGTATTCCCATCAATTTGGGTAAGGGCATCAATTCTACCGAGGATGATTTTGGTTTGATTATGCGCAATGATGGAGAGGGTTTGTTGGGCTATTTTGCGTCCAATAGACCCGGAGGAAAAGGGAAAGATGATGTGTATGGGTTCAAAGTAGACGAGAAACCTGGCCTAAAAACCATTACGTTCAGGGGTAAGGTGGTTAAACCTTATGATGCCTCCGATGTTGTGGACAAGGCCGCTGTTCGATTGTGGGATGTGACCTCTGGTGACCTTTTGGCCGAAACCTATTCCGATGAAGATGGCAATTATAGGGTTGAAATCCCTTGGGTGGAAGAAGTGGTCATGGAAGCTGCCAAAGAGCGATATTCCCAATTCAACAAGCGTTTTGCCCAAAGTGACCTGGAAGAAAAGGAGACCTTGGATTTTGATATTGGTATTTCCCTTTACGATGATTTGGTGGAAGAAAAAGAAGACCAAATGGTGGTAAAAATGAAAAAGTTCCTCTTTGGAAACAACCGTACCCAACTCACTCCAGAAATTGAATCTGAATTGAACAAAGTGGTTGATTTCGTAAAAAGTTTTCCATCTGCACAACTTCGGATAGAGACCTATACCGATAGTAGGGGCGGAAGTTCCACCAACTTCAGGTTGACCCAGAGTCGTTCCGATGCCATAAAACAATATTTGATTGAACAGGGGGTTCCCGCTTCCAACATTCTCTATTCCATTGGCTATGGTGAGGATAAAATTCTGAACAACTGTACCAATGGCGTTTACTGTCTGGAAATGCTTCATCAGCAGAACCAACGATCTCTGGTGGTTGTACTCAATGACAATATCCTTTTCGACTGAATTATTTGCACTTAGCTCCAGATCATCCAACAATAGTACAGGGCAAATAGCGAAAGGAAGACCATTCCGCACCAAGTGAGTATTTGCAGCCCTATTTTAGGTTTGTGGATTTGGGGGATATCGTTTCCCATTACGGTTTTAAGGTTCATCCATCCCAATAAAGGGGCCAATACGAATGAGACAAAAGTGGCCAAGGCAACCAAATTGGCCATGTTGGCACCAAATAGGATAATCACCAACCAGTTGATTACGGCCATGATAATCACGGTGATGGCAAAGGCATTCTTGCTCTTAAAAGCTTTTTTGTTGGGGTACAATTTTTCAAGCACATCAATACTGACCCGTGATACGGCATCATGCGCGGTCATACACGTGCTGAACATGGTGGCAAAGGCTGCTACGGCGATAAAAAAATAGGCCCAATCCCCAATATGTACCGTGAATAGGGTAACCAATTGGTCGGCGAAGACCACCGCACTACCACTGAGTTCGGTTCCAGTACCATAAAGGGTCATCCACCCAATGATCAAAAAGAAAATGGCCAAGATCGCCGTTAAAAAGTATCCCACATTAAATTCTTGGAGCGCTAATTTTAACGAAGGCTTTTCCTTCATGGTCTTTAAATTTTCGATGCTCCACATACTTACCCAACCCGAAGCTTCCACAGCAGTGGGCATCCAACCAATAAGTCCGATCAAGAATAGTATGCCCACCTCATTGAATATCTCTGGCCGTTGGTACGTTTCGGCGTTGGGCACAGGCCCTTTTTGAATCACCAGTACCGTGGTCACTAAAAGTGCCACAAATAATATGGTGATGACCGCTTTTAAGGAGTTTTCCAAGAATCGGTATTTTCCAACAATCAGAAGTCCACTGATAAAAACAAAAAGGCATAAGGCAATGCCACCGGCCCCT
>JAUIBH010000041.1 GCA_030427985.1 Bacteroidia bacterium
CAATTCCAGCCTCCATAAGCCCTTTTCTATTTTATCCAAAAAATAGGCTCCCCTTCCGTCATACTTCACCAATGGGGAACTCTTGTAACCCGAAATATGTTTAAGATTAAGTTCATTTATCGGATCTATGGTGGTTGAGTTAGTATGAATAAACTTCTCTTCAGTATTGTATACAGTTAAATTCTGCTCGTTGTCCACCAAAAAGTTTGAAAAATTCTTATTATTGGGATATTTGCCAAAATCAGTATACATTGGGATTTCATGAAAAATTTCAGAACATATTTTTAGTGCCAGGGCTTTTTTGGGTGTATAAGCCAAATTCATATAATGGGTATTGTATTCTGTGTTAAAGGGAGCTAAAAAAGTAGGGTCATAGGCAAAATGCGTTGCTATCTGTATCCCAGCTTCCCTAAAACTTCTTGCCATGGCTGGGTAAACGTAGGAACCGCCAACATCGGCCGCATCAAATTCATACACCAATTTTGCTCCTTTCCGTTCTTTAATGACACTATCAAAAGGAATATTATATTTATCCACGTTGGGAAGAACATTCCCGGGAATTTCTTTTTGATACCCTAGACCTGTTGGGTACCATTGAAATGTTCCGCCTTGGATTTCTCCATTAAAATATGCGTTGGCAAAATGAACCCCATGGCTTATATTATAAAAAATTGGTTTTTTAGTTCCTGTTTGTCGCATTGCCTTTACCATTCGCTTAACAAAATCTGTGACCTTTTTAGGTTCACCCCAATGGTGCGGTTCATTACTTATTTCAAAAGCAATAAGGTTTGGGTCCTCTCCATACTTCTTCCCATTGTAAGGATTTGTATGGTTAATAAATTGATTTAGATACTTCTTTTGGGCTTCAATGCAATCCACATTGACCAAACAATTGGCCTTTCCAAATTTTTGGGAAAAACCTGATGTGGGTTCATTAGGTTCCGGCCACCCATTTCCCCAATATGCAATTGGAGTTATGACGTAATTTATATTGTTTTTGCTTAGAACATCCAAGAGATAATCAAAAATGTCCAAATGATCGTTTTCAATTAAGTTACCTTCGGAATCTGATATTTCGGTATCCCAAACATGAATACGGTATAAATCAAAACCAAGTCTACTAAAATGATAGACATCATTTTCAATGGCTTTTTTGGGGTCGACACCCAACCGTTTTGCCAATCTATATGCATGTGCGAATGGAAGGGTATAGTTTACCCCAAAACCTTTAACTTCCGAGCTATCAGCGTCCCATCTCATGGTTCCATAGTCGTCAACATAAACATCTCCTAAACCTCTTTTTGGATTTTGAGAAAGGAGAATATTAAAGGGTAATAGTACTGATATAGCAAATAAAAAAATTAAAGTTTTGGCTTTTGTTAATTCTTTGAAATCCATAAAACGTAATTTTTGCACAGAACTGTTTTGTTTTGAGGTAGTTTAATTCTCAATTAATATGGTCCGAAGCTTGGAATATATTCCCGTGTTATCATAAAAGCCCGTGAATGTGCTACTCTGTGGACCATAAGCAAATACTGGGATTAGTGCCGCAGTATGGGCACCAGAACCTGATATGGAAAAGTTATATTCAAGATTCATGTAATATTTTGAACCTATTATTGTTAAACCTCCAGTTTCATGATCTGCAGTTACAATGACAAGCGTATTTCCATTTTTTTCTGCAAAATCCAGACAATTACCAAGGGCCTCATCAAAATCCTTTAACTCTGAAATTATGTATTCGATTTCATTGGAATGTCCGCCCCAATCGATTTGAGAACCTTCCACCATCAAAAGAAAAGGTTCATCGGAACTATTTAAAAAGCGCAAAGATTCGTTTACTGCATTGGATAAAAAATTTGCTCGCCCTTGCGTAACTTTGGGCAATCCATCATTTGCCTTAAGAAAAAGTTGTTTTTTATCATCCTGGATAACCCTTACTGGCTCTGTAAAATTACTGCTAATGGAGTATTTTGAAAGGGCGTTTTCTTTGAGGAGGTTTCGACCATCTTTCCTGTCAATAAAAAATTTCAGGCCTCCTCCGGCCGCAAAATCTAATTCTGATTCCAGAAACTGAAGCGCAATTTCTTCATGAAAAGACCTATGTTTAACATGTGCATAAAAACTGGCGGGAGTAGCATGAGTAATCGAAGAGGTGCATACAATGCCAGTTTTATACCCGAGTTTTTTGACATCCTCCATTATTGTAGTTCTGCTTTTTCCTTTCGAATCAACCCCAATAGATCCATTATATGTTTTATAACCAATAGAAAATGCCGTTGCTCCGGCTGCAGAATCCGTAATGGGTTTATTGTATGAATCGGTCCTTATTAGACCGATATCCTTCATTCTAGTGAGATTAAGACTATCTCCAAATCTCAACATGGTAGCATTTATCTGGGAAAGCCCCATCCCGTCACCAATTAATAAAATAACATTTAAATGTTCTTTGTTTTTTTCCTTTTTATTCGGATCGTTTTGACCCATTAAGACAGGACAAAGCAGTAAAAACAACATTCTTAAAGTCAAATACCATGAGGTTTTTAGTTTCATATTTCAGTATTTTACTTATCGATTACGAAAGAATCCCACAACATTCCATCTACTCCATACATTGAATACTCAAGGTGACCTTCATAAATCCTAAAAGTTGAGTAGCTATAACCGAAATAGTTTTTAGCCCAATATTTCTTATTTTTTAATATGATGCTGTCAGACGGCCCAGTGGACAAAGAACCACCGCTACTTCCTAATTGAATATAAGTTACTCCGTTATTTAAGTCTACCTTGTCGTCGGTAAGTGGCCATGTGCGCTTGTAATTATGATGGTGGCCTACTAAGACGAAATCAACACCATATTTTTCATACAAAGGCACAAAGTCTTCTTTGACCCCGGGGTACCATTCTAAATTAGGATGGTGGTGAGTGGCAATTTTCCAATCAGCTTTTGATTTTTTTAGGGATTCCTCCAACCATATTCGTTGGTTTTCTCTAAACTTGGGACTTCTTTTTTTAAAATTGGAATCCAAAACAAACACCTCTACATTTCCGATTTGATAGGAGAAATAAGAGGCCCCAGAACCACTTCGGTTGAAGAAATAATTGTACCATTTAAAATCATCTTCTCCATTGCCCATCACCTGTAGAAAGAATACTCTAGACATCAGTGGGCCTAGTGCCTGTAGATATTCAAAGGTCCACTGACCCTTGTTGTTCTCGAATCCTCCGTCTGTGAGGTCTCCGGCATTAATAACCAAATCTGGTTCTTCATTCCATACTAGTCTACTTACTTGAGCATTTACATGTGGTCGTGCTTCAGAATCCGAAAAAGCTGCAATGGTTATGGGCCCGTTGTCATTCTTTTTTGAAAAGAAGGAATATATCGGAGATATAAGTTTCTGTCCATCTTCAGAATCTAATTCCAATTGATAAAAGTAATTTGTATTCTTCCTGAGTCTGTTCAGAATACCCCTATTAATCCTATTACCGTTATTGGGAATTTCAAGAATATTTTCTAGCTTATCTTTCTCCAGGCCCCATTTTATTATAGTTTTTACAGGAAGATTGGTTTCCCAAAGTAAATGAATGCTGTTATCGTCTTTCCATGTTATTAGGGGGGCACTTGAAGTGAAACGGAGTTGGTCCTCCATGAACAAACCTTGATTAAGTCGCTCAAGAAAATTCTGGAATCTTACCCCGGCTTCCTCCTGGGTGAACACTTTTTCGAAAATTGTAACATGTTTTAAAATGTTCCCTGTTTCCATAAACGGTTCTTTTTCTAAAAAACTGGACGCACTCAAATATTGATTACTCAAATCCTTTCCATCATCAACCTTCAATTCTATGTTCTTTGAAAGCTTTCCATTATGGAATATGAGAAGTGTATTTTCATTTCTCGAGACTATAATATGATGCCAATACTCTTGAGCACCGATTCTATATTTGGTTTCCTCAGTTGCCTTCCAAACATTATTGCCATAGGCAAACATTGGAAAATTTGTCTCAAGGTCTGAAGACTTGATAAAAAGATTTCCCTCTGAAATTCCTAAGTAAAAATTGGGATCATCTGTAAACTCTCTATCTGTAAAATAAAGCAATACACCCACTGGGTTTGTTACATGATAGGAAAACCATAACTCGATTGAAAAGTCTCCCTTCAATAAGTCGTCAGCTCGATACATAAATGGTAGTGACTCCGTCTCCTGCAATCCAGCAAAATTCATTTTGGACCTTGTCTTTTGTAATGTTTCGCTCAATACTGATTTTGGAGATTGTTTCAAATTCTCTCCCTGAACTGAGTATTCTGGTTCAAAATTCCATTCCCAAAGGACATTGTTTTCCAGATTACTAATCGATTGACAGAATATCCTCGAGACACCAGAAATTAACAGCAACAAGAAAAGACCTAAGTATACTTGGTTACTTTTACTCATGAGAGATTTCTTATTTTTTAAATTTTTACTTACATCCATGCTTCCTTAATTCAAGCCTTTTTGCAATTCTTTATCAGGAGGATCGAACGCTCCAAACAATATTCAAATCAGAGGGATTAGCCTACAAAAGAATTGAGGTAATACCAAACGCTTCAGTTACGATTGAAGAACATCAAAAAAAGGAAAGCGTCCTTGCTCAATAAGTCAGTTCCAAACCAACTTGACAAAGGAGGCAACCATTCGCTACCCTAACCAATACTTCATCTTTTCCACACATCCATAGCTTTATAACTCTGTGTTTTACCTCCATACGGAAAGCCTATCGTTTCTTTTGAGGATTGTTTGAACAATTTCTCTATCTCTTTCACAATATCCTCATTTTGCTCTGCAATGTCATTAGTTTCAAATGGGTCATTTCTCAGGTTATACAATTCTGTTTTATTATTTATGCCATAGCGAATTGCCTTCCAATCCCCTTTACGTACGGCTTGTCTAAATCCGCCATCTAGTAGTTCTTGCCACCATCCATCCAATTGTAGTTCCCAATATAGATATTCATGGTCTTTTTGCGGTTCACCCAATAGTTCGGGCAAAAAAGAAATGCCGTCAATACCATCTTGAGTCTGTACTCCAGATACTTCACAAATTGTTGGCAATACATCCCATACGGTTGCTACATGGCTGGACACTTTAGGTTGGATTCGTCCTTTCCAATATGCAATAAAGGGCACCTTTATGCCGCCTTCGTAAAAGTCCCTTTTATAACCTCTTAGTTGACCATTGCTATCAAAAAATTCATGATCATGTCCCCCTTCGTTGTGAGGGCCGTTGTCGCTGGTAAATATTATTAGGGTATTCTCCAATAAACCATGGGATTCCAAATGAAAAAAAAGTCGCTTTATCAATTTGTCTAGAATCGTGATCCTCCCGGCATGCTGCCGCTCCGTCTCCGGCCATCCCATATCCGAATATATAGTATGGTCATTGATGTCATTTTCTGGGGTATGCGGTATTTTGTAAGACATCATCAGAAAAAAAGATTCATTTTTGTACCTATTGATAAATTCAATGGCTTTGTCGGTCCTTAATTCATCCCTGGAAACATAGTCCTTAATCCAAACGCTATCAATGTTCAAGGGGATTCCTGATTCCCAAATTGTTTTTGGATCATTAGGATTATCTTTGTACTTATTCCATTGGCGATGAAAAGTATAATCAAATCCTCTATTATGAGCCCAAGAATAAAGACTGTCAGGATTTTCTAAATGCCATTTACCTATTATGCCGGTTTTATAACCTTCTTTTTTTAGATATTCTCCGATAGTCAATTCTTCCTTTTTTAATGGCATTCTATACCACAAGTCGTTTTCACCAATTGCGCTATTACCTCTGATCGAAGTATTTCCAGGATGCTTACCGGTCATAAGAGCTGCTCTAGAAGGTGAACAAACTGCATTAGCATAAAACTGATTGAACTTTACTCCTTTTGTTGATAAACTATCCAAAAAAGGTGTTTTTATCATTTTTTGACCATAACACCCCAATTCTCCATATCCCATGTCATCTGCTAATAGAAATATGATATTGGGTCTTTTTTTAAGTTTTACGCTGGAATATGATTTCATGTCGTTCTTACATCCCATGAATGGTGAAATCAAAATTATAATACATAAAACACGGTTCATCATATTCTGTTTTTTTACATCCAAATGGTGGTTAGGGATTTATGGTTTGGGTGTACTTCCCAAGCAAATTGTTTTTACCACTGACTAATAAAGGTGTCTCATCTCCAGAAGTTTTTATAAGGATTGAAGCAATTCCAGCTTTGGTAGTACTGGGGTTTTCTCCAATTAGCTCGGCTTCTCCTGTTTCAATTTCAAAAAGGACCCGAGTTGTGTTATCTGTTGTCACCACATTTCCGAATTCATCAACAACTCTTGCGTTCAAAATCACTATATCCTCAGTGTCCATTTCCCCAATTTTTATACCTGCAGTATCCATAGATAATCTTAGTTCACTTGCTTTTACAGGTGTTCTTATAACATCAGTGGTAACTTCGGTGCCATCAATAAAGCCTATGGCCATCAATTCTCCTGCAACATAGTTTGGAATCTTGAAAACAAAGGGAGGGTAATTTAAATGTGAAGAATACTTATCCTTTTCTTGTGCTTTTTTAGCAATTAAGCCGCCATTTAAATACAAAGCTACCTCACTACAGTTACTATAAACTTTTATTTCTGTTGGTGAATCTTTGTTCCAATAACTGGCAATTTTCACCATGGGGCCGCCAATGTCCAATCCTCGAAACTTAACAGATTCGTTAGGGGGTCTTTGGCTTTGATAAAAGTAATATGCGAACTTAGGAATCCTGAAAATATCGCTTATGCCCGAAGCCTCAAGATCATCTGCATACCCACGGTTGTAATCAAACATTACCCAGTTTGCATCTCCTATGGTATTTTCACCTTGACGATTTGAATTGGCCGCTTCCTGAAAGTTTAACGCCTGTTGCAACAGCCTTTTTTCACCATGCTCCCTCAATTGCCGACTAGTTCTTTCCTCTTCTTTTAGGTCCTTAAAAGCTTTTTGATTGAATCCTGCATTCTGTGCATAATACTCCCAATCACCATATTCGGCTATAAATATCTTCCTACCATCTTTGTTATAATTCATCCAATAATATGGTGGCTTACCATGCTGTCTAGCAGGAATGTAAAGATCAAATGATGGATGGTCTATCCATCCAGCACTGTAAGTATCTGAAAAAGGGAGTTCTTCCTTTAGAATTTCATTGGCTCTTGTCATGTATTCCTCAGTCATGCCAGATTCGTTCAAGGAGGTTTCCCAGAATACTACACTTGGATGGTTTCGATCTCTACGAACCATATCTCGAATATCTTGAAAAGAATTGTCGACAAATTCACCTTCTTGATAAAATTGCCAACCTGGTATGGCATTCATAACTAATAAGCCCAATTCATCACATGCATCCAAAAAGGATTCGTCTTGCGGATAATGTGATAATCTAACAAAGTCAAATCCTGCTTGCTTAATTTTTACTGCATCTCTGTAATTTGCTTCATTGGAAATGGCATATCCAACATAGGGATATTCTTGGTGTCGATTAGTTCCTCTTATGTAAATATTTTTATTGTTCAGGAAGAACCCTGCACTGTTCAGTTCGATTTTCCTGATTCCAACTTTTTGAGTTACGCTATCCGCAATTTGGCCATTGCTATATAGCTTTGTGGTAAGTGTATATAAATAAGGCAATGTTGTACTCCAAAGCTTTGGTTTATCAATATCAAAGGACAAGGAAAATTCATACTCTTTACTCGACTTCTTGGATACCAAATTAGATTTTTTAACTACTGCTTTTCCATCATAATCTCTTAGAATTACTTCTGCATTTACTTCTTTTTCTTCACCAGATTCGTTCATGGCATGAATCTTCACTTCACATTTCGCGGATTTATTGGTTATCTCTGAAAAATGGACAAGTATTCCCCCTCCCCCTATCTTATTGGCTAACAATGGATCGGATATATAGACATTATTCTTGGTAATCAATTCAACATCTCTATAGATTCCACCGTAGTAGTTAAAATCCAAATCCTTTAGCGGCTTACCTGGAGGAATAACAGGGTTATCTGTATTACTTACCTTCACTATTAAAGAATTCTTTCCCTTTTTTATATGATCAGATATATCGACTGAAAAGGGTAGATATCCTCCTTTATGGTGCTCTAAATACTCTTCGTTTAACCATATATCCGATTCATGCATTACGCCCTCAAATTTCAAGAACACCTTGTCATTGCGCCTAAGATTATACTCAAACTCTTTTTTGTACCACATGGTCCCTTGCCATTGGTCATTGACAACTAAGGGCTCTATCCTTGGAACATGGGGTACTTTTATTGAAGTGCTCTTTGAGAATATACTATCTAGGCTAAACTTCCAATCCTTGTTGAAATCAGTATATTGCGGTGCGTCTAGGATTTGTTTGGATTCGTTTTTCAAAACATGCGCCAGCAACCCGAATACCATTAATAATGAAAGGGTGAAAAGAAATATTTTAACGCTATTTTTCATTCTTTAATCTGAAATAATCAAGTTTTAATATAGGTTCAAATAGAATAGGAGATTCACAAAGATTAGAACTTAACTACTATCTATCTAACAAGTTGTTTTATAGTATTTGTCCAAATTCCATATCCCTTTTCGTTCAAATGCACTCCGTCATATGAATAATCCATATTCATAAAATCAGAATCACTTCTAAAGAGAGGGTATAAATCGATAAGTTTGTACCCTTCATTTTTTGCATTAAGTCTAATAAGTTCGTTGGTCAGCTCTATTTTTTCAACAATTGAAGCAGTATTTGCAGGCAATATTGTTTGGACAAACACTTCTGTGTTTGGGCTTTCTGTTTGTAGTCGATGTACAATTTTCAATATGTTATCAAATACTTCCTGACTAGATATTACCTCATTAAAAAGATCATTGATTCCTATCAAAATAAATACTTGGGACGGTTTGAAATAAGTCAATTCCTCCAATCTTGCAAGAACCCCTTCGGATGTGTCGCCAGAGATTCCTCTATTTTTGGAATTTCCCTTATTTATCTTTTCATTCCAATCCCCGCCCTCTTCAGTAATGCTATTTCCCAAAAAAACGATATCACCCGATTGGAGAGGATTCATTTTAAATTCTGTAATTCTTTGCGGATAGTGCTGTTTTGTGAATTCAGAATGGGATGCAATAACCAAATCTGCAGGTGGGTACAAGCTTTCCAAAGTTTTGTTTACAATAGTCGTATTGGAGCTATATTCAACAGTTTTTGGAGAATTATTGCATGAATTAAACAAGATGACACACATTATAGATGTCATTCCTGAGATTATGTGTTTATTCATGAGATACTCTATTAGGACGATTCTAATTTGATTTACTACTTCCTTTTAATTCAATTATCGGGAAGGAATACCCACAATTCCTTCCCGATAAAAATTTCAATATTGTTATTCCAAGGTTATAGTTTTATTATTTGCATTTATTGTTAGTGTGTAGAGTCCTGTAGCCCCTTTAAAAATAAAGTTCTCATCACTACTTCCATCGTTCTCAAAATTGGAATCTATTTCATAACCCTCATTAGCATAATACGCATAGTTGTTATTGGTATCCCATGTGCCGAAGGTTTGGAAAAATCGAAATATTCCTTCGTTGCTTATAGCTATTTCAGCGGTCCACACATTTTCTGAAATTTGAAGTAACTCAACAGAGTCATCATTGAAGCTCCAGCCGCCTGGAACTCCGCCACCTACGGCCCAAAGAGAAGGTAGAGTCTCATATTCTTCAAGTGTGATTCTCTTGCTATTCGCATTGATGGTCAAGGTATATGTGCCTGGAGTACCGATAAATCTAAAATTTTCATCTCCACTACCATCGTTTTCAAAATTCACATCTATATCGAAACCTTCATTTGAATAATAGGCATAATTATTATTGGTGTCCCAAGTTCCAAAGGTTTGAAAAAATCTAAAGATTCCAGTGTTAAGCTCTAAATTAGCAGTCCATATACCACTAAAAGTTTGTGTGAACTCTATAGTGTCGTCATTGAAACCCCATCCGCCAGGTACTGCATCACCAACGGCCCAAATTGATGGGAATGGCCCAGATCCTACCAGGGTAATTGTTTTATTATTATCATTTATTTCCAACACATACTCGCCAACTGTACCAATAAACCTAAAGTTCTGGTCTCCATCTCCGGCATTCTCCAAATTTGAGTCTATTGTGTAGCCCTGATCATCATAGTAAGCATAATTTAGGCCACTTCCCCAATCATCTTTAACAGTAAAGAACCTGAAAGTACCTGGTGAAAGGTTTACTGTAGCACTTCGGACTCCAAAAATCGGCGATTCTACCAAGGTCGCATCATCAAAACTCCAACCCCCAGGCAAAGCATCACCTAAAGCATAATACGTCTCAGAAACTACAGGTTCCACCACGATTGTTTTTGCTTCACTATCAATTTCCAGAGTATAAAGACCTGCTATACCTTCAAAAACGAAATTATCATCATTATCATTGGCATCTTTCAGTTTTGAATCTATGTTGTACCCTCTATTTGTGAAGTATTGGTATCCAACTCCTGATGTCCAATCTCCGTCTGTGAGAAAAAATCTAAATTTATTTTCTGTCAGGTTCAATTCGATAACATTTTTATTTCCATCACAGGACAGCTCTATTGCACTATCCCAATCCCACAATGCTTCTGGCACACCATCTCCAAGTGCCCAAATTGACTGACAATTATATTCAGGAACGTAATTGTCATTGAAAATGTTCATACCCAAGGTGGGGTTACCCGAATTATCAAATAAGGTAGCATTATCCCAATGAGACCCTTCTCCAAATAATGTTTTACAACCCGTTGAAACCCAAGCAGGTTCCCAATAAATCAGCCCAAATCCATTTCCCTCCTGTATTTCGTGTT
Organism: Bacteroidia bacterium; assembly: GCA_030427985.1. Taxonomy (GTDB): domain Bacteria; phylum Bacteroidota; class Bacteroidia; order Flavobacteriales; family Flavobacteriaceae; genus Flagellimonas. The sequence continues at coordinate 10,936 of JAUIBH010000041.1, forward strand.
TCAAATCCAAGAGAAAATCCAATTGACCTTGTTGACTTGCCGGGTATACGGATTTACCAAGAATGTTGTTTGCATCATCAACATTTTCAAGTGTAAATGGGTAAGCGGTTTCCACAATCATTACCTTTTTGTTGAAGTCTGAGCCCAAGGCTGAGATCGCATCAGAAATGTCAGACACCTCGTATTCGGACCAGTTCGGGTAATATGATATTCCTATCCAATCATAGTTAACTACCCCATTTTCTTTAGCCTGTTCAAACCACCATAGGGCATTTTCAGGTTGTGCAATATGCAGCATAACCTGCACTCTAGCACTATGTTTTTTAGAAATATCCCGGACGGCCTGAATAGCATTGTTAATTAAAAATGCATTACGCTCCCAATCAATTTCAAACCATCCACTTTCCCTATTCAGTATATTACCATTGATTTCATTACCCAGCTGAACAATTTCAGGAAGCAGTTCTTTGGCTGCTAAATTGTCCAAAGTCTCAAATGTATAATCATATAATCTCTGGGCCAGTTCTTCTGTGTTATCGACGGCATCTAACCAAGCTTTGGGTATTACTTGGTTTCCAGGATCAGCCCATGTATCAGAAAAGTGGAAATCCAAAAGAATATCCATGCCCTGCTCCTTAGAGCTACTTATGGTTTTCTCCACGTCTTCAATATTGGAATAAGACGTCCATTCCGAAGGATCATGCCATAGGCGAACTCTTACCAAATTGTTTCCGGCATTTTTAAATATCTCATAGGGATTTGCGTTAGTCCCTTCCAAATCATTATATGTAGCTCCACAATCTATCATTTCATTTAGGTATGATAAATCAGAACCAGTATAAAATTTCTGTTCAAAGGTGTTTAAAACATCAAAGTCAAATTCTTCTTCATTGATTATTTCGTATGTTTCATCACATGCTAAGCACATGGCTAGCAATAGAAAGGAAGTCAAATAATATTTTGCTTTTTTCATGTCAAGTAATGGTTGTTTTTAGTATCCTGGATTTTGTTCAATAATTCCACCTCCTTCTAACATTACTTCGGCAGGAATTGGAAAAAGAATATGTTTTGAGCTCGCGCTAGTAGCTCCTCTTTCGATAGCTCTTTCGATAAATTTGCTATGACGAATCAGGTCTTGGCGTCTATGACCTTCAGCAAACAGTTCCCGCCCTCTTTCGTCCAAAATAGCTTCTCTGAACTCTTCTTGCGTTAATCCATTCCATCCAGAAACTCCGGCTCTATCTCGTACTTGGTTGACATATTGGTAAGCATCGGATGGCCCTCTTTGTTCATTAATGGCTTCGGCAACAGATAAAAGGACATCAGCGTATCTATATATTACCCAATCTATTGCATAATCCGGGCCATTACCTTCAATGCTAGTATATTTTAGTGGTATAGCTCCCCGTAATCCATTATCCCTGTCCACTAACTCGCCAGCACTGTTAGTATATTCGGAGATTATTGTATTCTTTCGAAGATCCCCGTCCTCGAACTTATCATAAAACTCCCAAGGCATGGAAAAACCATACCAACCTCCTCCGCGTTCAATAGATTTGGATCCGGCAAAGCCTTGGGCATAACCACCTGGGAACAAATGTTGCATATACCAATTTGGGACGGCATCATTGCTCACAATAGCATAAATAAGTTCAGTGTTGCTAGAAGTAATAAAAACATCGTCATAACTAGGGTTTAAAGAATATGCACCAGAAGCAATAATATTCATGCCCGCGGCTTCTGCTTTTGGCCAGTCCTTTTTGTGCATGTATAGTTTTAGTAGGAGCATTCTGGCCAACCCCTTGGAAACTCTACCCCAATCTGCAGTTCCACTGTATGATTCAGGAAGTTCATCTGTGGAAATGGCATCAAGTAAATCTTGCTCTATGACGGCTGTGTATTCAGCGTCAGTCCATCTAGGTATTATCTCGGTATCACTTAACGTCTCAGGGTCAATTTTAGCATTGACTGGGCCAAAGAAGTCGTAAAGTATATACATTAACCATGCACGAAGTGTTTTTGCCTCTGCTAAATATCTGTTTTTTATTAAATCATTAACTGAGGACTTTTCAATTTTATCAATGATATCGGTTGCCCTTGCCACATATCTAATTCTGGAATAAGTTGAAGCTCCCGTACCAGAGAAAGTTGCTGGTCCCCATGTAAAATTTAATATGTTCGCGTCCCAATCATTCCAAAGCTCATCCGTTGTAAGTCCACTTCTCATCAAATAAGTCCTATTGTTGGCATTATATAAATTAGTATACCAAATTCCCACTCCAGGATCTGGTCCTCCCCAATCAATTGAAAAAGAACTGTATAAGGCTACAAGAGCGGCATTGAAATCTTTTTCAGTTTGAAAAAAATTTTCTGGAGTTAAATCACTAAATACTTCAGGCTCTAGTTCGCTTTCACAACCTGTTGTTAAAATGAAAACCGTAAAAAAAGAGACTACAATCAATTTGTTTTTGAATTTACTTTTCATATCATTTATTTTTTTGTTAAAACTGAATATCTACACCTAAAGTCGACGTCAGCGCCTGAGGATAGGGATTAGTAACATCAAATTCTGGATCAAAACCATCATAATTCGTAAACAAGGCTACATTTTGTAAATCCACAAAAAATCTAACCTTTCTAAAAGGGAGTTTTGAATTATCTGTTATGGGAAGGATATATCCAAAATTGATGTTCCTGATTCTTAAAAAACTGGTTTCTTCTAATAAAAAATCCGTAGTTCCTGTTGGATTGTTTCCGCTGTAAGGATTTGAAGCAATTCCAGGTAGCACGCCGTTAGGATTATCAAAGGACCAAACATCCTTCACACTGGTGAGTGTATTTGAAGGTGTGGAATTTGATATACTAAATATGTTCGGAAAAAAACCAAATCCCCTGGGGGCCCCAGAATTTCCATAAGCAAATGCGCTTAGGGTAAAATTCTTATACCTAAAATTCGTGCCAATACCAAAATTAATGCCCGCTCCCCATGTACCTAAATTAACGACATCGTTTTCATCCAATAAGCCGTCATTGTTCTGATCGACAAACCTTATATTTCCAGGAAAGGCTCCAGCCATATGGTTAGGGACCTCCTCAAGTGATCTTATTAGGCCGTCGGTTTCCCATCCGTAAATCGCATTAATATCGTCGTTTGCCCCAACGTAATCCGGTAATGCCACATTAGGATTACGTTCCACCCATTCGGCTCTGCTCGTAGTAAAAGTGAAGTTTGTACTCCATTCAAAACTATCCGTTAGAATATTTATTGTATTTAAAGCAATATCTATTCCTCTTGCTCTGGTAGAACCAACATTGGTTACCACCCTTCCTACAGCATTGTTCGAAGGCAACGGATCAAAATCAATCAAATCCTTCGCCCTCTTTTCATAAACTTCAACACTCCCGCTAATCCTATCCTCGAAAAATCCGAAATCCAACCCTAAATCAATACTGGTATTGGTTTCCCATTTAAAGTCCGTATTTGCCACTTGAGAAAGCACAACACCAGGCTGAACGACGTTGCCAAAGGTAAATGCACCACTTATTTCATATAACTGAAGTGCGTTGTCTGCAAGGACCACATTGCCAACTTCTCCATATCCCACCCTAAGCTTAAGATTTGATACTTTGGTATTTTCCAAAAACGGCTCTTGACTTATTCTCCAAGCCGCGGATACCCCTGGAAATATACCCCATTTGTTATTATCTGAAAAGTTACTTGCTCCATCACGCCTCAAAACGCCATTGAAAATGTATTTCCCGTTTATCGCATAATTTAGCCTAGCGAATTGTGAGAGTCTGTTGGTTTCAAACCTAAATGAGTTTTGCCTATTTCGTAATAGTTGATCTGCAACTCCAACATTATCCGCACCTAAAGCATCTGTAAAAAACCCAACCGCTTGTAGACTAAATCCATCACCCAAGGTTTTGTATACTCCTGCACCCAGTACAGCAGAAAACGTACTTTTGGCAAAAGACTTGGAGTACGAAAAATAGGCTTCGCCTGTGTAGGCATCATTTCTATTGGTCGCTAATTGTGCCGAACCTTCAGGGAGTTGTGCATTCTCAACAACCGAAGGCATAAAAAATCTTCTGGTAGAGGAGGTTCTATCCATGCTTCCTACAATCGTTAGCGTCAATACATCTAAAAGTTCAACATCTAACTTTGGTGTTATGGAAAACCGATTGGTCCTTAGCTCATCATCAATTTCAAAAAAAGCAAAGGGATTGGTAATTAAGTTATTGTACGTTCTTGAGTAACTTCCATCTTCCTCCCTTACAGGGATATTTGGGGCAAAAGCATATGCTGCCTGCAGCATATTGAACTTTTCGCTACCCCCCGAATTTGCACCTGTTGAGGCATTGTTACTGTTTATTTGACTAAAATTTGTTTTTACAGAAAGATTAATTCTTTCGCCTAACTTTTGGGTTATATTAAACCTACCCGTATATCGCTGAAAATCCGAGTTCTTTACTATGGCGATATTATCAAAGTAGTTAAATGAGGAGTAAACCTGAGTATTCTCATTGCCACTATTAATCGATACATTGTGCTCTTGGATGAAACCCGACCGAATCAATCCATTTACGTAATCAGTACCTGAACCTGCATTCTCAATTTCACTTTCAGAAAAAAACGGTGTAAAACCATCAGTAGGGGGATTTTGAGCACCATATGGGGCGTACTTATTATCGAAGAGAAAACGATCATATGCCAACCGGTTATGTTGTCTCATGAAATCTTCTGCATCTAAAAACTCTATATAATCTTTCGGATTTTGTATTGAGGTTGTAACCCTATAATCTACGGTTGTTTTTCCGGCCTTTCCTTTTTTTGTTGTTATGAAAATTACACCATTGGCGGCGGCAGATCCATAAATGGCAGTAGTACCTGCATCTTTTATTACATCAACGGACTCAATATCCGCCGGATTTATCGTAGAAAGCGGACTTCTATCTACACCTCCAAAAAACCCCAAATCTGAATCATCTAAACCCGGCTCTGGAGAACTATTAATTATTGGAACACCGTCTACTACATAAAGTGGTTCCCCACTACCTCTAGGGGAAATATCCGCCCTTATATTAGCGTTAACCCTAGCTCCAGGCTGAGCGCTGCTCAAACTTAGATTAAGCCCCGCCACTCTTCCTTGAAGCATTTGATCCACCGATGTATTGGATGGTTGCAGAATGTCAGTTACCTTAACATTTGCTACTGCACCAGTTGTTTCTTTAATGTTCGATGTACCATAACCTATCACTACCACTTCATCGAGTTCAGAGGCACTTTCTTTTAGGTTGACAACAATAGTATTTTGTCCTTGTAACAAAACTTCCATGGCTTCAAAGCCGACATAAGAAATTAATAAGGTGGCACTATTGTTAGATACCAGTAGGCTAAAGTTTCCATCAAAATCAGTTTGGGTTCCATTTGTTGTACCTTTTTCCACAACACTTGCACCAGGTAGTGGACTTCCAGATTCATCCAACACTACTCCCGTTATTTCTTGTTGTGCCCTTTGGTTATGCACTAAACCAATATTTGCAGAATGGGCAAAAATCGATTGCCCAAAAAGCATCCAGAATCCAATTAAAAGTAAAACTTGCAAGAACCTTGAATTCAGTTTACTTGAGCCAGTAATTTTAAGTTCGTTTTTTTTCATAATGTTTAGTTAGTTATCTGTATGTGGTTTGTGTAATCGTCCCAGATTAGTTAGCTTAAGGGAACATTCATTTGACAAATGCTCCCTTGTAAAAACTTAACTAACTCAAAACTTGTTTGCAATTAATCTTATATAGCAAAATACAAGGGGGAAAGATTTAATTTAAATGGGGGGACGAATTCACTTTTCCCTCTTTCCCAAACCTAGAGAAAGAAAAACATAATTTAGGGTAGTCCAATAAATGCTTTATTCAGAAATATGTCAAGACTCTGTCTTATTCCTTAAAAAACTGGAAGGAGGAACACCAAATCGTTGTTTAAATAGTTTGCTGAAGTACTTTCTGTCCGAATAACCTATCTTATAGCATACTTCGGTAACCGAATTAGATTGGTTCTCCAAAAGCTTTTTTGCGATTCTGAGTTTGTAATCTCTTATGAATTCAACCATATTCATGCCCGATAGGGCCTTAATCTTCTTATATAAGACAGAATGACTCATGCCCATTTCAATTGAAAGCTGGTTTGCACCGAAATCCGGATCATCAAGATGCCCTTCGATTAATTCTGTAAGTTTCTTCAAAAATTCTTGGTCAGTACTTGTTGAAGCAAGATATCTTGGTAAGATTAAACCATCGGCATTGAATTTCTTTCTTATCAATTCCCTATTGTGAAGTAGGTTTTTCACCTTAGCTCGGAGCAATTCCTCGTTGAAGGGTTTGGTTATGTAGTCATCCGCTCCTATATCATAGCCTTCTAGTTTATTATCCATAGAAGTAAGCGCTGTGAGCAGAATAATGGGAATATGGCTAGTCGTAACACTTGTTTTTAATACTTTACAAAATTCCATCCCGTCCATTTCTGGCATCATAATATCACTGATTATCAAATCGGGAACTTTTTCAAGAGCAACCATCAATCCATCTTTACCATTAGAAGCTTCCACAATCATATAATTGCTATCCAATACCTCATGAATATATCTCCTTAATTCCTCATGGTCTTCAACAATCAAAATAGTCTCAACGGAATCCGAATCGATTGTCTCCAACAGTTCATCGGTATTTTCTTCTTCTATAAAATTTACCGGAAGTGAGGTCTTTATAATGGATTCTGGAGGAAAGTGTTTTTTGCCCATCGGAAGGATAATTGTAAACTCACTTCCTATTCCTTCTATACTATCTACCTTTATCTGACCAAGGTGTAATTTAATAATTTCATGTGCAATTGAAAGCCCTATTCCAAAACCTGATTTCTCAGTAACAGTGTTCTGATAAAAACGATTAAATATCTTTGATAATTTTTCTTCAGGAATACCATCCCCAGTATCTGATATCCTAATATAAACTTGTTTTTTTTGGATGGTGACCTCTATTTTTATTTTACCTTTTGCAGGTGTAAATTTGAAGGCGTTGGAGACAATGTTGATTATGGTCTTTTCCAACTGCCTCTTATCAAACCATAGCGGAATTCTATCATTTGAAGTAATAAACTGAAAGTCAATGCCTTTATCTATTGCTTGTTGACCAAAGGCCAGGTAGATTTCCCTTATAAAACCGATTACATCATTTTCAGAAACTTCCAATTTTATAGACCCAGCTTCAAGCTTTCTGAAGTTGAGCAATTCCTCCATCAAATTAATCAACCTCTTCGCATTTCTGTCCACGGTTTTAAGGCGTCTCTGGTCTTTCAGAGAAAGAGATTCATTCCCCAGTCCATTGAGGGCACCCATAATCAGGGTCAACGGCGTTCGAATCTCATGAGATATGTTCATGAAAAAACGTTGCTTTATATTGTGTACCTCCTCATTTTTTTCATTGGTAATCTGTTCTAATCTTAAATTCGCTTTCATTCTTTCCCAAGCCACAGTATATTTTCGCAACCAATAAAGTATAAATAGTAATACCAAAGCGTATAGCAAAAACGCCCACCATTCAAACCAAAAAGGTTTAAGGACTTCAACTTGAATTGAAGCTTCATTAATCCCCCAATCCATTCCCTTATCCCGACTTTTTACCTTAAATTTGTAGTCCCCACTCCGAAGGTTTGTATATGTAGCACTTCGTTCGCTTCCAATATCTCGCCATTCAGAATCAAAATTTTCCAGTTTTATAGCATACTCCATTCTAGATGCAAACGGAAATTTCAAAGCGGAGAAATTAAAAGTAATTACATCCTGATTATGTTCTAAAGTCACCTTATCCGTAAACAAAATATTTTCCTGGAGAATTCCCGATTTCTTTATTGGAACAGATTTATTGAACAATTTAAAATCTGTAATAATGACCTCAAGAGGCTGTTCGGGATTATATAGTTTATCTGGATTGAATGACATTACACCTTGCAGCCCTCCAAAATAAAGCATGCCAGAATTGTCAACAAAAGTGGAATTTATATGAAACTCATCATGTAAGCTTGGGAAGCTCCCGAATTTATTTTTGCCATAATCAAAATTGAAAACACCATCTTTGGTCCCAAACCAAATTTTTCCATTCTTATCCTCCACAATGGATACCACCGAGGCATATCTTAGTGCTTCATGATTATCAAACCTTTCCATGCAATCTTCCTTGGGGTCATAACGATTGACACCATTTCCAGCTGTGCCAATCCATAAAAACCCCTTAGAATCTTTTAGGATAGAGAAAGTATTGTCCGAGCTTATTGAGTTTTCGTTGTCTTCGTCATACCTAAAATGTTGAAACGTCTTTGTTTCAGTATCCATTAAGTTTACACCTCCCCCAAATGTGGCAATCCATAAGTATTTACCATCCTTTTCGAGTGAAACTATATTATTACTGCTCAAAGAATTCTCCATCTCAGTTTGTTTGGAGTAATGAGTAAATGTATTGGTTTTAGATTCTAGATAGCTTAGTCCTCCTTCCCACGAAGCAATCCAAAAGTTATTTTCATTGTCTTCAACAATATATCTGATGTCATTATATTTTAGTGGACTTTGTTCATCCTCATGTTGAAACTTTTTCAACAATCTCCCCCTTGAATCAATATTTATCAAACCTTTTGTAAAAGTGCCTAGCCAAAAGGTGCCGTCCGAAGCCTCCGTAATATATTGAACATAGCTAGCGCCCAGTTCATTTTCTTTCAATAGACGTGTAGCTCCTGAATTGTTGTCATGTATTGTCAGGCCATCCCCATCAAGTCCCATGAGGAACGTGTCTGCCGTTTTATATATTGACAATACAGGAGAGGTATTTTCTCCTTCAATGTCACTTAAAATAATGTTGTAGCTATTCGTTCTGTCCAAATAGTTAATACCATTCCAAGCGGTTCCAATCCATACATTACTATTATCATCAATAAATGTATCATAAATTGCATTTCCACTCAACGAAGATGCCACTTTCGAATTATTGGTGTGCCATATAATCCTATTGGCATTACCTTCCGGGTCAACAATATACAGAAGGCCATTACCATCCGTTCCAACCCAAAAGTTCCCCTGCACATCTTTTTTTATGGTTCGAACGATGTTGATGTTCTTATCAAAATTCAATCTGTCATCAAGAAAATTAGAAATCTTTCTGTTCTCAATATCCAATAGTAATAGACCTGCTCCACTGGTTCCAATCAGAAATTCATCTTTATTGAGTGCGGCGATTACATGTATGAAATTTAAATGTGGGTCGTCCAACAAAATATCTTCAAGGATCTGTTTGTTTTCATTGTACAACTTAAGCCCGTTGCCAAATGTTCCGATAAGAAGACCATGTTCAGTTTCCAAAAAGCAAGTAACTCCACTTGAAAAGCTATTCAACCAGGAAACAAATTTTCCAGTTCCTTTGTCTAAAAGACAAAACCCGTTCGGGGTGCCTATCCAAATATTTTTTTTGGAATCCTCATAAAGGACATTGATCCTATTAGAAGAAATCGAGGCTTTGTCATCTGGGTCATTCCTGAAAACTTCAAAATCATCATTTGTACTATTATAAAGGTGCAAGCCTCCATCACTCGTACCAACCCACATTTTATGGGAAGAGTCAATTAAAATATCGGTGATATCATTTGAATTTAGGTTACTATTTTGTTGATTATATATTTTCACATCAAGTCCGTCATAACGGTTAAGGCCGTTATTTGTCCCAATCCAAACAAACCCATTAGATTCCTTCACAATTGAGTTGATTCGATTGTTCGAAAGACCATTGGAGCGGTCTATCTTATCAAAAATAGGTTGGGTCAAGCTAGAGCTATCCTGTGGGTGCGCCCCAGTTAAAAAAAGAAGGCACCCAAAAAAGACAAGTCCATTTCTTAGAAGCCACATGTCATTTATTTTTTGCCAATTGTACAATTTGATTCAATAAACCTAGAACCCAAATCTCTACAGAATTTAAGCTTTTTTATCAGGACGCCGAAAATTTATAGGTAATCATGGAACAATATTCCTCTTCTGGGTTCAAAACTGTAGATGGAAAATTATGGTGATTTGGTGCATCCGGATAGCCCTGTGGTTCAACACACAGCGCAGATCTTTTTTTATAAATGGATTGCCTTTTCCCCTTTATAGTTCCATTTAGAAAATTTCCAGAGTAAAATTGAATGGCAGGTTGGTTGGTAAAAAGTTCCATTATCCTTCCTGTATGCGATTCAAATACCGTTAAAGCCTTCTTATATTCATTATCCGTTCCGTCCAAAACCAAACTATGATCAAAACCATTTCCCATTCTCAATTGAATATTATCTGCTTCAATCATTTTTTTAAGAGAGGAAAGCTGTCTAAAATCAAACGGAGTGTCTTTTACATTTTCAATTGAGCCGATTGGTATTGATTCATTATCAATTGGAATGTACCTTGAAGCATTGGTTTGTATAAAATGACTATTTAAATCTTCACTTTCACAACCTTTTAAGTTAAAAAATGGGTGGTAGGTCAGATTAACAATGGTGCTGGTATTCGTTGATGCTCGAAATTGTATCTGCAATTCGTTTTTGTCAGTTAGGCTAAAATTTGCTTTTACTTCCAAACGTCCCGGATATCCCTCTTCCCCTTCTTTGGAAACATAGCTCAATCGTAAATTTTGTTTGTCCCTATAGTCAACAGCCCAAACAACATTGCTGAAACCTTTTTTACCTCCATGTAAATGATTTTTTTTATCATTAATACTTAACTCAAAAGGGATTCCGTTCAATATAAATTTACCCCGCTTAATTCTGTTGCAATAGCGACCAATAATACCTCCAAAATACTGAAAACCATATTGTTGAGCATCTTGGATGCATGAAGGCCCCAATATAATATCCTCAAAAACTCCATCATTATCTGGTACCCATAAAGATAATAACCGACCTCCGTAATTGGTAAATTCAGCAACATATCCGTTATTATTTTCCAAAACAAAAAGATCCACATTCAATCCATCAATTTTAGTCCTGAACTCTTCTCTTTTTAGGTAGTTGATTTGATTCTTATTCATTCGAGTATTTTTTCTATTGGCTTAATTCACTATTCACTTGGAAGGTTGGTAATTTGTTTTTTGATACATCTTTTTAAGGTGGGATATATTAATGGGTTATTTTTTCAACATATCAAGTGAAAGGACCGTTCGAAATCCTAAGTGTTCGAAAGAAGAATCCTCAGTAGCACCCATTCGAGATGAAATACGATAGCTAGAACAGTATATAGCACTACAAAGAAAGGATCCTCCCTTTATAACCCGTTCTTTGGCCAACGGATTTGAATGATTATAGGCCCTCGTTGCCCCCTTGGGGTTATTTGCTATTTCACCTTTAATGCATAGCTCTTTGTAATATTCAGTATTATACCAATCGTTGGTCCATTCCCAAACGTTACCAGACATATCATACAGACCATAACCATTTGGTTCAAAAGAGCCCACCGGTGCCCGCATTTCAAAACCATCACCCAAGGAATTGGAAACTGGAAAATTTCCTTCCCAAGTGTTTCCATATTTGTTCAATTCTAAAGCTTCATTTCCCCAATAATAGATAGTACCGTTCTTTTTTCCTCGGGCGGCATATTCCCACTCTGCCTCGGTAGGAAGTCTTCTTCCTGCCCATTTGCAATACGCTATGGCATCTTCATATGCAACATGCACAACAGGATAGTCGTCCAAACCTTTAATGGTGCTTCCAGGACCATTTGGACACCTCCAATTTGCATCAAGAGTCCAATTCCACCATTGGGAATAGTCATAAAAATTTGATATAGGGACAGCTGTCTTTTTAAAGACCAAGGAACCAGGTTGTAATAGCATTTTATCTGGTTTTGGAGTGCTCTTTGGTAACTGTTTTTTCAATTCTTCCCAATCCACCTTACGCTCAGCAATGGTGACATATCCTGTATCATCAATAAACTTGGAGAACTTCAGGTTAGTAACCTCATGGACATCCATAAAAAATCCATTTACAGCAACCATGTGGGAAGGCTTTTCATGAGACATTGCCAAACTATCGGTGGTGACAGCACCCTGTAGGAATTCTCCTGAAGGAATCCACACCATACCCTCCGGTGTACTTGATGAATCCAGTTTGGCACTAAAAGGAAAATCTCTTATTTGGCTCATTTGATTCACTATTTCTGCCTTCTGTTTCCTTTTAAGGTTTTGGGTACATCCGACCATAGAGAGTAACAGCAGTGAGAACACAATAACCATTGTATGAGAAATACATAAAATAGTATTTACCTTGAAAAATGGAATTGCCTCTTCACAGTTGTTGTTCAACATAAAATAAGTTCTATGTTACCGTTCAAATCATAGTTGATCAGATTACCTTCTATCAGTTTGGTGAAATAATCTTTATACCTTTTCGCTTTGATTCGTTTAAGAAGTGTCTTGGCTGTAAGTTGCCCAATCTTTTCGGCTTGCAGGTCAATTGAAGCGCAGGGAAGCCGCTTCAATAAATTAGTATTCCCAAGAGTCGCAACTTGAATATTATCTAAAACTTCAGCGGAAAGTCCAGTTAAAATTCCACTCAATAAATTATAACTTTCATAGTCCAAACAAAGTATCCCGTCAAATTTTCCTTCTTCAATCACTATAGAAATTTTACGAATTAAATCGGCCTTTTGATAAATTAAGACTGAATTTAAAGTTTGGGGTAACCCAAAAAAATTTAACGCCTGTTTAAAACCATCAATCTTTACCCTTGTGTTTATGATATCATCTTCCGTGCCTATTGCAACTATGTTATTACATTTTTGACCTCTGTGCAGATATTCAACCAATTGAAATGAAACCGTTGAAAAGTCATTCAAGATTTGGTCACATTTAACCATTGGATTCTTTCTGCCAAAAAGAACCATTGGAATGCCATCATTAATAGGTACGGACATACTTTTATTGGAAGCTTTAACAAGTGTTTCTTGAGCATTACTTATAATAAGACCATCCACAAAACCATTGCTTAACGACTTTAAAACCTTTGCTTCTTTTGATATTGAATCATCGGAAACCGCTACCATCATAGCATAGCCATTTGCTGATAAATACCTCTCAATTCCAGAGAGAACTTCGGAAAAGAATATATCTGTCAATGTAGGTACAACAACACCTATTACTTTGGTTGATCCTGTTCTAAAACAAGAGGCCAATTTATTTTGTCTGTAATTATAGATTACAGCTGTTTCCCTTACTCTTTCTTTTGTTTTTTCGCTTATTTCTTTGCTATCAGAAAGGGCTTTGGACACGGTCGATATAGAAAGGCCCAATAATTGTGACAGTTCGCGCAGGGTTGTTCTTTTATTTGTCATTGGTCATCATTCTTATTTTTTTCTCCCATTTCCAAGCGGACCTCACCATTTCTGGCAGGTCACGTTTTACTTTCCATCCAAGTTTTATATTTGCTAAATCTGATGACGATATTAATTCTGGAACATCTCCCTCCCTTCTTGCGGTGACTTCATAGTTCAATTGTTTTCCAGAAACTTTCTCAAATGCATGAATGATTTCCAACACTGTGTACCCTTTTCCAGATCCTAGGTTAAAAACTTCCATTGTCTTTTCATTTTCTCTATCAAGCAATCGCTTTAAAGCTTTAAGATGGGCCTCTGCTAGATCAACCACATGAATATAGTCCCTTATTGGGGTTCCATCTCGTGTGGGATAATCGTTCCCAAATACAAGTAATTTTTCCCTAACACCTGCTGCCACTTGCGTGATGTAAGGCATCAAGTTATTTGGCGTACCCGTGGGAAGTTCTCCTATTATTCCAGATTCATGAGCACCAATTGGATTAAAATACCTTAATGAGATTATGGATAGCGAATCATTTGAGACAATAAAATCTTCCATGATTTCCTCCGCAATCTTTTTTGAGTTCCCATAAGGCGAGAAAGGTCTTTTCATTTCAAAATCCTCAGAAATTGGAACATTATCCGGTTTACCGTAAACTGTTGCCGAAGATGAAAAGATGAAATTGTTTATTTGATTGTCTACGGCACACTCAAGTGTGTTCATAAGCGAGGACAAATTGTTATAATAGTATTCCAAGGGTCTTTTTACTGACTCACCGACGGCTTTAAGCGCAGCAAAATGTATGAGCCCTTTGGCATCATTGTGCTTGGCAAAAACATCTGCACATTGCTTTTTATAGGTCAGGTCGACAACTTCAAGTTTAGGTTTTGTACCTGTTATTTCCTCGATTCCAACGACTGTTTCCTCGGAAGAGTTGGATAGGTTATCAATTAGAACAACCTCATAGCCAGATTCAATAAGTGAAACCGCGGTATGTGATCCTATATACCCTGTGCCGCCTGTCACCAATATCTTGGTTTTCATATTGCGATTGTGTTTCTTATTGTCAAAATCTCTGACCCCTAGTTCTTTACAGGCAATTTTTTATCAGTTTTACTGTTTGCTCTGGTGTAATATCACGCTGCGGCGAACCAAACATTTCGTAGCCCACCATAAACTTCTTTACCGTGGCGCTTCTCAAAAGTGGGGGATAGAAGCTCATATGCCAATGCCAATGCTCATTTTTCCTGCCGTTCGTGGGCGCTTGGTGGATTCCGCTTGAATATGGAAACGAGCAATTAAAGATTTTGTCGTATGCCGAGGTAATGGTTGAAATTGCATCGGCAAATCCGATTTCATCCTCTGCAGATAAATCCCCAATATCAGTTTGGTGCTTCTTTGGAATGATCATCGTCTCAAATGGCCATAGGGCCCAAAAGGGAACAATGACCACACATGTATCGTTCTCATATATGATACGTTCTTTTAGTTCCAGTTCTTGGACAAGGTATGTTCCCAAAAGTGACTTTCCATTGTCACGAAAATATTCCCTTTGGCTATAATCCTTTTTGACAACTTCATTGGGAAGGGTCGACTGGCTCCATATTTGACCATGGGGATGGGGATTGCTGCATCCCATTATTGCTCCCTTGTTCTCAAAAATTTGGACATAATTGATAAAATCATGATTACCCAGTTCGGCATATTCTCTCTTCCATGCTTTTATCACTTTGGCGATGTCCCGCACATCCATTTGGGCCAAGCTCTTACTGTGATCGGGACTAAAACAAATTACCTTGCAAATTCCTCTCTCACCTTCAGCCCATAAAAGGCCGTCTCTTTTTACTTCTTGTACAGAATCCCTTTGCAGTGCTGCAAAATCATTTTCGAATATGAAAATATCCCCATAGTCAAGGTTAATTTCTCCATTGGCCCTTTTATTTCCTGGACATAGATAGCAATCAGTGTCGTATTGCAATCTATCCTCATTTACCGCCTCCTCTTCTTGTCCTTGCCAAGGCCTTTTGGCCCTATGCGGAGATACCAATATCCACTCCTGTGTAAGGATATTAAATCGTTTATGTGAAAAATTCTGTAAATCCATTTTTATTCGTTCAGTAAATATGTTCCATCGGAAATAGAAACATGGTACACACTACATGCCACTCCAAACTTGTTTTTGTATCCCATTTTTACTTTTTCAATATAATTTTGACCCTCACATTTCTTGACAAGATTGATTGTACATCCTCCAAAACCACCGCCCATCATTCGTGCCCCAATTACCCCATTATCCTCTCGGGCCATATCAACTAAAAAATCAAGTTCGTCACAACTGACTTGATACTCTTTGCTCAACCCTTCATGAGAGGAGAACAACAAGTTGCCAAGTCCAACCATGTCTTTATTTTCAAGACAGATAGCAGCGCGCTGTGTCCTTTGTATCTCTTGGATTACAAATTGGGCCTTTTGATAATCAGCAAGTGTGATTCTACCCATTAGGGTCGTCA
This sequence comes from Bacteroidia bacterium, assembly GCA_030427985.1. GTDB lineage: Bacteria > Bacteroidota > Bacteroidia > Flavobacteriales > Flavobacteriaceae > Flagellimonas. The sequence goes on from JAUIBH010000041.1 coordinate 26,817, forward strand.
ACTCTTCCTCGGATACATCCCTCAAGGCCTTTTTTCCAAGCATACTGGAAATCTTTTCACAAACATTACGCCTGTCATTGTATGCACTATCGGATAAAGTATGCTGTACGTTGGTATTGATCAGTACCAATTCGTGGGAATCAAAATTCGCTTCATAGAATACAACATCAAGGTTTTTACAGTCAAGCAGAAGAAAGTTGTCCTTTTTACCGAACATGCTTGCATATTGATCCATAATACCGCATTGCACACCTACAAATTCATGTTCCGCTTTTTGTGAAATCTTGACCATTTCTTCCCTGCAAAGACCAAGATCAAAAAGAGTATTGATTGCGAAAACAATACCATTCTCCAAAGCCGCCGAAGAGGAAAGTCCAGATCCAGCTGGTATATCGCCAGCAAAGACCATATTGAAGTTTCCAATGGGCAAGGTTCTTTTTTGTAGTTCATGGATTATACCTAAAAGATAGTTTCGCCACCCCCCATTTTTCTGTTTCGATACTTCATCCAATCCGAATCGATAGGTTTCTTCAAAATCCAGAGCAGTGGCGTGGCAACATGAATCTTCATTTCTTCCTATAGCCACTATTATGCCCTTATCAATCGCAGCGGGAAAAACAAAACCGTCATTGTAATCCACATGTTCCCCAATTAGATTGATCCTCCCTGATGCCTTTACCATGAGCGGATTATCGCTGAATTGCGCTTTATAATTACGTTTGACCTTATGAAGCAATTCCATATTCATGACCTAGGCAAAATAGATATAGATGAATATTACAATAAGAGAAATCAAGATTCCAGAAACCTTGAGGTATTTCCACGGATTTATATCCACCTGATTGGTATATAGCTGCATGTATGCCTTTTTTAGGGGAAAGAACCTTCCTATCAGGAGCATCAAAAGTATATTGAACACAAATAATATAGCCATCACATGAAGGTAATGCGGAAAAAATCCTGGCAATACAAATTCGTCCAGTAGTATATATGCTATATATAGAAAAACCCCGGAAGCAATACTGACCTTAGCAGCAATGGCGGGTACATATTTGGTAAGATATCCTACGATGATTATGGTCAAAATAGGTATGCTGTAACATCCGTTGACCTTCTGAAGGTATCCAAATAAACCATCGGGTGCGTAGGCTATCAAAGGTGCTATCAGCATGGAAAGTAGAGCCAGCACAATTCCGAACTTCTTCCCTGCCATGACTGTCTGACTTTCTGTGGCATTTGGTCTTATATGAGATTTATAGATGTCAACACCAAAGAGGGTGACCGAACTGTTCAATGCTGAATTGAAAGAACTCAGTATGGCACCGAACAGTACCGCGGCAAAAAAACCTACAAGATATGCTGGTAATACTTTTGTCACCAACGTTGGATATGCCTCGTCTGCATTATCCAACGTATCCCCGAACATATGAAAGGCAATTATCCCCGGAAGGACCACAATGATGGGGCCGAGTATCTTGATAAACGAAGCCAACAACAGTCCTTTTTGTCCTTCTTCAAGATTTTTGGCTCCAAGTGCACGTTGGATTATGGCCTGATTGGTCCCCCAATAAAAAAGATTGACCAACAACATTCCGGTAAAAATTGTGCCAAATGGTACTGATGTGTCAGGTCCTCCCATCGATCTGAACTTATCGGGTTGGCTTCGAACCAAGGTGATAAGTCCATCAAAAATGTCTCCTGAACCAATAATCTGGAGTCCAAAATATGGAATAAGAACACCTCCCAATAAAAGACCAATGGCATTAATGGTATCTGAAATTGCCACGGCTTTAAGTCCTCCAAAAATAGCATAGATCGACCCTATTGTTCCAATTGAAAAGACCGTAATCCAAAGAGCGATCACCTTGGATACTCCCAGCAGTTCGGGGATATCGAACATAGTGTTTATGGCTAGAGCACCAGAATATAGGACAATGGGCAATAATACAATCATATAACCGCTCAGGAAAAGTGATGAAGCGATAGTTTTTGTGGTATTATCATATCGCCGCTCTAAAAACTGAGGAATTGTAGTAAGCCCACCTTTCATATATCTTGGAAGTAAGAATACAGCTGTTATAATCATAGTTATCGCAGCGATAGTTTCCCAAGCCATGACCAATATACCCTCTTTAAAAGCTGTGCCGTTTAGTCCAACAATCTGCTCTGTGGAAAGGTTGGTAAGCAGCAGGGATCCTGCAACTGTCACCGCGGTCAGGCTTCTGCCTCCAAGAAAATATCCATCACTGGTCGATTCATTGGTCCTTTTTGTCCGCCAATAGGAAATAACCGCTACCAAAAAGGTAAAGCCAATGAAACAGAGGATTTGCATGATATTTTAACTTTAATGCAAACCTGTTGAAAAAATGATAGCCGTACAGGGTATTAATTGATTTTAAAAGGGGGAAGAATTCAACTTAGACGTTGAAAATCAAACTTTCAAATCCTTCAATTCAGATAAATAAATGTTAATTGAAAAAGCTATTCAAAGAAATCTTCTATCCTTTTTTCCGATTTCATTTTTGAAATCAATCACAATACAACCCAGCAAAAATTGCCTGAACTTTATAGTTAAACTTTTCGACCGAAAACATTGGGTTATACCATTTGATAATACCGAAGTTAACTTTGAACTCATTTATCGTGAAATCATTCTAAAATCTTGATATTACTTAAATTTTCTGAAAATTTGAGAAACAGGAGTAAATCTAGAGTTAGTATGAAAATATAATAGTAAAAGCCTTCAAGCCTCTCGAAGGTTGTTACTTATTGGCAGTTTGTATGAGACTCAAACTAGCAACTCCTTGCTTGATAGGCTACTTTTAGAATATAACGGACGTCAATGAATAGCAAACCTCGATTTTTGGCTACTCAATATGAAGGGAGAGTGTATTATTTATAGTTGGAAATAGTTTTATTTCCAACAGTTATCAATCTTAAAAAGTTAAAATTTGTTAAAATTTGAGCGCTTTGCACAAACTATGCACCGAAGATACAAAAAAGGCCCCCGAATCTCTCGGAGGCCCTAATTTTACTGGCGGTCTGGACGGGACTCGAACCCGCGACCCCCTGCGTGACAGGCAGGTATTCTAACCAACTGAACTACCAGACCAATGATTTTATCTTGTTAGACTCC
>JAUIBH010000137.1 GCA_030427985.1 Bacteroidia bacterium
CTGCCCAAAAACATTTGGAAGCCTACTGCCCTAGACATATCACATTCAACGATGTGGATATGGATTTTGTAAAGGGATTTAAAAAGTACTTGGATACGGTGGCTGTGACCAAAAGCAAAAAAAACCTTTCTCAGAACACCAAGCACACCTATTACAACAAATTCAAGGCCTGTTTGAATGCCGCCTTTGAAGAAGGCTATTTAAAAGAGAACTTTAACAAAAAGGTCAAGGGCTTTAGTATGGGAGAGTCCACTAGAGAGTACCTCACTTCCTCAGAACTCCAAAGATTATCGCAAACGCCGTGTGATATTCCGATTTTGAAAAATGCCTTTCTTTTTTCGGCCTTGACGGGTATCCGATGGTCGGATATCAATAAACTCAAATGGTCCGAGGTGAGGGACGAGGGTATTGATGACGATGACAACCCTGTTTACCGAATCGTTTTCAAACAAAAGAAAACCGATGGGGCCGAATATCTTTATATATCCCAACAAGCCCGACAATTACTAGGACCCCGAAGCGATTCCAAGGAAAGGGTATTCAAAGGATTGACATACAGTGCACACATGAATCTCAAACTACTTCGTTGGTGCATGCATGCCGATATTAAAAAACACATTACTTTTCATTCCGCAAGGCATACCAATGCAGTTTTACTATTGGAAAATGGGGCGGATATTTATACGGTTTCCAAACGGTTAGGACACCGGGAAATCAGAACCACTGAGATTTATGCCAAGATTGTTGATCAAAAAATGAAAGAGGCAGCAAACCTAATTCCCCATTTAAGCATGTAATTATGGATAAGGCATTTATCGTCAAAGGAATCATTATTTCCATATTCCTGTACTTCGCAGTTAGATTGCTTTGGCGCTATGGAAAGATGTACGTCTTTTTTATGCTGAACGAGCCAACGGAATGGGACAAGCAAATAGACAAACCACGTCTGTTATTTCATTCCGTGGGATTGATTCTTTTAGCCACACCTTTTTATTCCAATGGCATTCAACAGCTCATCCAGTCTGATAATATTCTTATCCAACTTGGACAATGGGTGCCTTTTTTTGCCGGCGCATTGACCGTTCAACTATCCTGGACTTCCAAATTCAAGAATGTTTATGGGGGAATCAAAAAGAAAATAAGTCCATTCAAAAAACTTCAAACTACGTTGACCTCCGAAAAAGAAGCAACCAAAATATACGAACGCTTTAGTCAAGTGGGATATATCAAGACCGATATTGCTTCTTTCATGGCATTCGTGAACCTGGAAACTCCTATCAAACGAATCGTATGGGTCGATAAAATAGAGAGGCAACCAAAACTTATTAATCGACAATCCCTGATTGAGTTCGTAAGTAACTTGGTCATAGGTTTCGAATCATTGGAAAACAAACAGATCATCTCACTTATTGACCGTTATTTCTGCAATCCCTCAAACCAGAACATAAAGATTTCTTCAAAAAATGTTACCGACTGGAGGAACAACGATTCGGCCTATTTACGAAAAATATCCAATCTTATAAAGGCGTAATTACTCCCTATTTACCATTACCCTATTCCCTGAACTTGCTTTTTTGAGGACATTCGTTTCCGTTAACAAAGAAACAGCAACAAAGCGCTTTGTTCATTTTTTAATCTTAAATACATGAAAAATGGACACTATACAATTGGCAGAAAAGCTTGATCGTATCGAGAAACTACTTCTTGGATCTAAAAAAGTATTGAATCTGGAAGAAGCTGCGGAATACACGGGTATTTCAAGAAGCTACCTATACAAATTGACCTCAAGGGGCATTATTCCACACAGTAAGCCAAACGGCAAAATGATATTCCTATCAAAGGATTTATTGGATGATTGGTTACTGACCAATCGAAGGAAATCTTCGTTGGATCTTTCAAGGGAGGCCAACAGCCATGTGCTGAAGAACAAAAAATAAGTTCCCCATGAAAGTTGACAATAAAATGGGGCTGTATACGGTAAGGGATCCCAAAAAGAAAACCATCTATGACTATACCCATGAGTATTTGATTGAGAAGTACGATATCATGTACAACGAGATATCGCACGATTTTCAAATCTCGTTTCGGGGACAAAAGAACTGGCATTACCTTAATCTGAACTCATTGATCATTGAACTGGCCAAGGCCAGCATCGATATCAGTACTGCAAAATTGGAAATCCTTATTCGGTCCGAACTCATTCACAAATACAATCCAATCAAGGAATATTTTGAAAATCTAGGGCAATGGGACGGTACTGACCACATTGAAAAACTGGCTTCCTACATACCTACATATGAGCATGAAGCCTTTGTATACCATTTTAGAAAATGGTTGGTACGGGCCATAAAGTGTGCTTTGGAACCGAACTATTTCAATAAGCAGGCCCTTATTATCAGTCATAAAGGCCAAAGCTCGGGAAAATCCACTTGGTGCCGTTTTATCTGTCCGCCAGAACTGTCGGAATACATGGCAGAGGATATCAGTAACGACAAAGACGCCAGGATCCAGTTATGCCGGAACTTTCTTTATAATCTTGACGAGCTTGCTGTTTTGTCCAAAAAGGATGTGAACGCCTTAAAGGCCTTCTTTTCAAAGACCTTTATCAATGAGCGGCTACCCTATGACAGAAAGAACACTACCCTGCCCCGGATCTGTTCCTTTATCGGCTCAACCAATATGTCATCATTCTTGAACGACGAAACGGGTTCCGTTAGGTGGCTCTGTTTTGAGTTGATGGACAAAATAGATTTTGCCTATTCGAAGCAGGTCAAAATTTCCGATGTATGGTCACAAGCCTACCATTTGGCTTATCACGACAAACGTTTTAATCCGGAATTGACGATACGTGATATCGCCGAGAACGAAGAGCGCAACAAGAAGTACACCCAGCTTACCACGGAACAGGAACTCGTGGCCAAGTACTATGATAAATCGAACGATTTGGAAGATTTTGTTACAGCTGCAGATATACAGATCAAATTGTCTTGTCTTAACCTACGGCTGAACAAAATCAATTTGGGCAAAGCCCTGTCCGGTTTCAACTTTCAGCGGGTCAAACATCCTAAACGGCAAGTGTACGGTTATTTGGCAAAGTCCAATTTCACCGATACCCCTTGGGAACTGGAAATACCTATTAAACCAAAATAAAGGCTACCTACTTACCTATTAGGAAAAAACACCCTATAACAAAAGATAAATCTTTAGGTAAGATGGATAACCCCAAAGCTACCTAGAAATTACCTAACCTACCTATAACAACATTTTAGGTAAGTGAAGATACAAACCTACCATTGCCCAATACCCCAAAAACAGGGCTCTAGGTAGCTAGGTAGGTGCAATGAACAAAAATAAAATACTGATGAAAGAAAAAAGAATGACCTGTGAAAGAGCCCGCAACGTTTGCCTTGTCGAGACACTTGCAAAGTTGGGGCACTTTCCCAGTAAGGAATCGGAAAAAGAAGCTTGGTTTCCAAGTCCATTCCGGTCGGAAACCCAAGCCTCTTTTAAGGTCTCCAAAACCCTCAACCGATGGTACGACCATGGGGAAGGAATCGGGGGCAATGTTATCGACTTGGTATGCAAACTGAAACAGGCCTCCGTAAAGGAAGCTTTGGAATTTTTGAGCGACAATGGAAATCCTTTTTCCTTTCACCAGCAACCGTTCTTAAAGGAAACCCCAAAACTCAAAATAACCCAAGTGCTTTCAATACAACATCCTGCCTTATTCGACTATCTCGCAGAAAGGCAGATACCCCCTACCCTCGCCCATGGGTATTTGAAACAGGTTCATTTTATATTGAACTCCAAAAACTACTTTACGCTCGGATTTCGGAACCATAAAGGCGGATGGGAACTACGGAATAAATTTCAAAAATATTGTGCTTCCCCAAAAGCGATTACCCTTATCAATACTGGAAAGCAAAACCTTACCGTAGTCGAGGGCATGTTCGATTTTCTTTCCCTTTTGGTCATTCGTCCAGAATGGTTCCTTGATTCCGACGTACTTATTCTGAACTCACTGGCCTTTGTCACTAAAATCAATCCCATCCTAGAAAAATACGACAGCCTTAATTTGGCCCTGGACAATGACAATGCGGGTGAGAGATGGACCCAACATTTAATCGCCCTTTATCCAAAAGCTATCGATAGAAGAAATTGCTATACCGGATTCAAGGATGTTAACGAAAAATTGATATACCATGGCCAGCGATAGTATTGAAAAACAATTTGACAAACTTGATGCCGCGGTACATCGTTTGGCGAAAAACCATAATGTGGCACATTCTCAAAAAAAGGCCATCCCCATCAAATTGTCGGAGTTGATCGCCCATGATGAATCGAACAATCCAAAAGGTAATTCTGTAAAGAATTCGAGATGTGTGTCTGTGGACACAATCTCGCCTGCTCCCGATGGTCGCAGGAAAAAAAAGGAGTCGTTTAAGGGAAAGAGTCAATTGGTAAAATTTCGCTGTACCACCTACGAGAAAAAACTATTGCTGGCCAAGGCCAAACTCTGCGGGTTGTCATTGAGTGAATTCCTGCGGAGGGCGGCCATGGAACAAACGACCGTTGAACGATTGTCGGATGAAGAAATAGAAATCTATCAAATGCTGGCCAAATACCATAACAACTTTAAATCAATCGGGAACATGTTTCGGAAAAAGAGTCCGAAGCTGACCGAAATGGTCTATGAAACCGCCAAGCAGATCAAGGAACATCTAAAAAGATTCAACAAATGATTGGCAAGGGAAAATCAATTTCCCATACCAGTGCCTCAATGGGTTATGGTTGGAACCAGGAAAAGGATGCCGAAGTCGTGTTTAGGCAACATTTGGTCGGGGAAAGCCCCAGGGAAATCACGGAAGAGTTTCAGCGCATACAGGAATTGAACTATAACTGTGAACGCAACACACTTTCTTTTGTAATCAGTCCGACCATCGATGATGGGCAACGCTTAAAAAAACAGGAGCTTGAAAAGGTTGCCAAGGAGTTCATGGAGAAAATGAAACTCGGGGAACGACAGGCCATTGCCTTTGTCCATAGGGATAAAGAGCATACACACATCCATTTATATGTGAACCGCATTGATTTTAAAGGGGTCGCTTACAATGACAGCTTTATTGGCAAGCGGAGTCAACAGGCTGCTGAAAAGGTAGCGGAAACCATGCAGTTGACCACCGTGAAACAAGTACAGATGGAACGGGAATTTCAAACCATAGAATTACGCAATGAAATCAAACGACGGCATGAACTGACCTTACAATATCAAAGACCTGAAAACTACCAGCAATATATGGAAGGAATGAAGGCCAATGGTGTCGAAGTTAAACCGAGCATCAACAGACAAGGTCAACTACAAGGATTCCGGTTCGAATTTCAAGGGCAAAGCTTTAAAGGCAGTGAAATCAACCGGAATATGTCCATGGCCGGA
>JAUIBH010000138.1 GCA_030427985.1 Bacteroidia bacterium
CCTGATTCGGGGCCACATCACTCCATAGCCATTCCAACGACTCAGGCAAAATGGATCCCGCATGACCGCCATCATGACCGCCAGTCCCAGATACAAATTCGTAATTGTACCCCTTAAATTTTAAGGCAGATTCCATCTGAAGGTTGGCCAACCACCAATTTCCATACTGATTGTTAAGGTCATTGGAGCCATCTTGCATAAATATTTTAATGTCTTTGGGTTCATTCTTGCGAATCATCGGAGGATAATTATGCCCTCCACGGATATCAGTGAAACTTCCAAAATGACTCATTACTTTTTGAAAGCGGTCGGTATGGAACCATGCTACAGAAAATGCACAGATTCCACCCGAAGAAAGCCCACAAATGGCGTTCATCTTTGGATTATCTGAAATCTTATACTCCTTTTTAAGTTCCGGAATCAATTCTTCCAATAAAAAATCGCCATAGGTGCCAGATACTTCATCGTATTCAACGCTTCTGTTGGTGACACGCCAGGGACTCTCGGGCTTTGGGGCATTCCTATCATGCCCGGGATTAATAAACAATCCGATAGTAACTGGCATTTTTTTCTGGGCAATCAGGTTATCAAAAACCGTAGGCACCCTAAAATTTCCTTCCAAATCCACATAAGCATGACCGTCCTGAAAAACCATTAAGGCAGCTTCTGATGTTCCATCGTATTGCGCTGGCACGTACACATAATAATCCCGAATGGTATTCAGAAAAACAGTGCTTTCCCAAACTTTTTTAATTACAGTTCCCTTGGGAACGTCATCGTGCACTTGGGAATTGGGGCCAAGTTGGTACTCACTTTGGGCATTCATTACAAAGCAGGTGAATACACCCAAGATAATGCTACTACTTGTTTTCATTTATTATTGATTATACGAGTTCCATAATTTTTTTGCTTGGGTTTCATCTATCTCACCATCAAAAACCACAATTCGGTATTGTAACTTGTAGGTGTTTCCCGCTTTTAGCACCCAATCCTTGGTCTTAATGGGGCATACATTTACAAAAACATAGCCATCGTGCATTTCTTTGGGCCAAATCCGTAGCGGTTCGGGATGGTTGTAGTTATTGGGGTTGGACATCAACAAAAATCCGCCATGATCATTCCCCAGTTCGCCCTGCACCAAACACCATTTGGCCAGGGAGCCATCCACATTTTCACGGTTCATGCCTTCTGAAGTCAAGATTTCACTGTTTGCATCGGTCCATTCTTTGGTGGCCCGGATGGAAAAACCACCATACCGATATTCAATGAGTTTAAAATCATTATCGGTGGTCTGATATTCTATATCAAAGTCCAAAGCATAGGCTTTTTCATCCAATTCGGTAACAGTTACGGTTTGAATTTCATGGAGTGCCACTTTTTCTGATTGTTGTTTCAATACCACATGCTCATGGTGCGCGCTGAAGGTATTGTCCCCAATTTTCTTAAACTCCTTAAACCGAACCGTTCCCTGTTTTCCGCCAATATTCCAAAAATCGATGGTATCTCCTTCAAAAAGTACACGGGTCCAAGGGTTCCATACGCCAAAATGATGGTAATGGTCTTCTGGGTGGATTGTTGTAATGGTGTGGCCAGCCAAGGTCTTAAGCGGGTGGATGAATCCACTGCGGTGAAAGGCGGAATCAACCCCTGCAGGTGGTGGCATGGTTTCAAATCGATAGGAAAGCACATCAATATCTGAAATGGACAGGACCAAATTTTCAGATTCCTTTCGGGATGCGTAGGGATTCTTGCTACAAGAAGCCATCAAAATGAATGTAACAACAGCAAGGGAAAAGAAATACTTCATGGTCGGTTATTGTTGGTTAGATCAGAGTGCTCAATAAAAATTTATTTGGCATAGTACATAAACCAGATGATCCACCAAGCGACAAAAATCAATGGGCACAGCACTGAATTTCCAAAAAACAATTTTGAGATGCTCCCTTTCTTCAATACAAAAAAGAGAAATCCAATCAGAATATTTAATACAAATAAGAAAATTGCACTGCTCAGCGTATTAAATAGGGCTATTTTCTCTGGCTGCTTTAGAAAAAACCAAAGTCCAATACCCACCATTTGTAAAACGAAAAATAGAACCCCAAAATTCATCAATTTTCTATAATGCATATTGAATGGATTTTGAGTTTCCTGTCCAAGCTTTTCCATACCTTTAAAGATATAAATAAAAACAATTCGCGCTCCAATCTTCAATTTTAGGCTACATTTGAGCATGGTTCCATTTCAATTCTTCTGCAAAAAAATAGGGTTTGGAGCGCTTTTTGGCCTTGTGTTCGTTTCGTGCAGTGTTCAAAAAGAGATTGTGGACATCCCTATAATTTTTGATGAACAACGGATTGAATTGACCAAAGAATATCTCGCCCAGCGTTATGGACTGGAGCAGGATACCACCACCATTGTGCCCCAAATGATTGTGCTACATTGGACAGCAATTCCAAGCTTGAAAAAATCCTTCGCTGCATTCAATAGGTCAACATTGCCCAATTGGCGCCCGGATTTGGAAAATGTGAGCGGTTTGAATGTATCCTCCCATTTTTTGGTGGACCGCGATGGCACCATTTACAGATTAATGCCCGAAACCGTAATGGCCCGACACACCATCGGTTTGAACCACTGTGCTATTGGCATTGAAAATGTGGGTGGTACAGAAGGTTTTCCTTTGACCCCAAAGCAACTGAAATCCAACATTTTTTTGGTGAAGTATCTCGCTTCAAAATATAACATTGACTATGTGATTGGCCATCAAGAATACACCCAATTTGAAGGGCATCCGTTGTGGCTTGAAGTAGATGATGGCTATCGGACCACAAAGACCGACCCCGGCATGGATTTCATAAAAAAAGTGCGAAAAGCGACGAAAAAATTTAACTTTAAACCTGTTCCAACAAAATAGAACTATGCTCAAAAGACTGCTTCCTATCCTCATGCTATTGCTGACACTTTCCGTAAAAGGTCAAGACCCTATTACTTCCAAGCTGTACGAAACCTATGAAAAGTATAAGGAACCATCTTTAGGAGAACGGCGCATAAAACATCGTGAAATACAGCCTTTGATTCAGCAATTTAAGGCCAATCCAAAGTTTGAGGTGCAGAAAGTGGGGGAGTCCATTGAAGGGCGGGATTTGAGCCTCATCAGCATAGGAACCGGTGACATCAATGTGTTTTTATGGTCGCAGATGCACGGTAACGAGCCTACGGCCACCCAAGCTATTTTTGATATTCTCCATTTTTTGGATGTATCGGATTTTGAGGAAGAGAAGCAAGAAATTCTTTCCAAATTGAAATTGCACTTTTTGCCAATGGTCAATCCGGATGGGGCAGAGGTGTACCAACGTAGAAACGCACTGGGCATCGATATTAATCGGGATGCCTTACGGTTGCAATCGCCCGAAGGGCGTGCCTTAAAACGAATCCGTGATAGTTTGGATGCTGATTTTGGTTTCAACCTTCACGACCAAAGCACCTATTACAACGCAGAACTTACGGACAAACCGGCAACGATTTCCTATTTGGCCACGGCCTATAACTACGAAAAAGATATTAATGAGGTGAGGGCCAATGCGATGAAAGTGATTGTGTATATGAACAAAATCATTCAAAACTATGCTCCAGGACAGGTTGGCAGATACAGTGATGATTTTGAACCCCGTGCTTTTGGCGATAATATAGCCAAATGGGGCACTAGCCTTATTTTGATTGAATCAGGTGGGTACACCAATGATCCAGAGAAGCAAGAAATCCGAAAACTCAACTATGTTTCCATCCTATCGGCTCTGTATACCATCGCCAATGGCAGTTACAAAAGTATTCCTGTTGAAGATTACGAGAAAATACCCCATAATGACCGCAAGTTGTTCGATTTAAAAATTGAAAATGTGATTTATGAACTTTTGGGGAATGATTACATCTTGGATTTGGGTATTTTCAGAAATGAAATTGACCTAAAAGGGCACAATGATTTTTATTACAAAAGCGTGGTAGATGATCAAGGCGACCTTTCCACCTTTTACGGGTATGAAACGTTTGATGCCTCAGGATATACCATTGTCCCCCCAAAAGTGGCCAATGTGGGCAACGGTCAGAATCCAAAAAGTCTTTTGCAGGACGGAATTGCTTATGCAAGAACCATGCTTCCCGATAACGGATTTTCCGTTGAGGAGCCTGTCCACAAAACCGGGTTAAATTTTAAACTGAATTCATTTAACCTACAGCCTGGCGTAAACCCGACTTTTTTTCTGGAGAAAGAGGGGAAAATAACCCACGCTGTCATTAATGGATTTTTACTGGACCTGTCCAAACCGCTTAACGAACAAAAATTCGGAAATGCACTGATCTATCGCTAGTAGCCATAATGAAAGGTAATGCTTGAACCATTGAGAATTAAAATGGTCAACATGACCAGCAGCACGCAAACAATTGAAACAAACAGGGAGAGCACCACACTTTTAAAGCCATTGGAAAATGGACCTATGGCACTGTTGTCGATAATTTCTTTTACTACATCCATCGCTTTTCATTTTAAGTTTAACTTTTCCTCGGGTCATTAGGATGTTTTTAGTTGTCGTCTGTATACTATAAACAACTATCGGTCTAAAAACCCTACATTTTGAAGGGTTTCACAAAGATTTCGAGTATTTTCTTGCCCTTATTTACGCAATTATGAAAAAACTGATTTTAATGATATTGGCCCTGTTGGCCCTACAATCAATTTCGGCACAGGAAAAAACCATTGATTTGTTCAACGGCAAAAATTTGGACGGATGGGTCAACCACGGCGAAGAAAAATGGTTCGTGGAAAATGGCGAGCTTATCTGTGAAAGCGGGCCCAAAGCTCAATATGGGTATTTATCCACCGAAGACTTTTATGATGATTTTGAATTGACCTTGGAATTCAAACAAGAAGCGGATGGAAACAGTGGGGTTTTTATCCGCTCTACCTTTGAAGGTACTAAGGTGAGCGGTTGGCAAGTGGAAGTAGCCCCTCCCGGAAAAGATACAGGAGGTATTTATGAATCCTATGGACGTGGCTGGTTGATAAAACCGGACCCTGAAAAAGACAAGGCCCTTAAAATGGGGGAGTGGAACACTTTGAAAATTCGGGCAGAAGGGCCAAACATCACCTCTTGGCTCAACGGTACCGAAATGGTCCATTTGGAGGATGAAAAAATTGGCGAAGGCAAAGGAGCCATAGCACTTCAGATTCATGATGGTGGTGGTATTCGAGTAAAATGGCGAAATATTAAGGTTACGCCCTTGAATACCAACTAAAATGAAAAAGCCCGATGTATTGTCGGGCTTTTTTTTGCTTGGGTGCTATTTCTTCAAGG
>JAUIBH010000139.1 GCA_030427985.1 Bacteroidia bacterium
CAGAAAAGTGATAAAGGAAAACAATCTTCCTGAAGGCATCTCCAATGTTATCATAGGTGATAGCGAAATAGGAAAATTAATGGCAGCTGATTCCAACATAGACTTGATTTCAGCCACAGGCTCCACCCAAATGGGAAAAAGTGTTGGTGAGACCGTTGCAAAACGATTGGGAAAGTCAATTCTTGAACTGGGCGGAAACAATGCTATCATCGTGGCAGAGGATGCCGATTTGAATCACGCTATTCCTGCAATAGTTTTTGGAGCAGTGGGAACAGCCGGCCAACGATGCACCTCTACAAGGCGTTTAATTGTTCATGAAAGCCAATATGCATTGCTTTTGGAAAAGTTATCAAATGCATACCGGCAATTACACATCGGTAATCCCTTGGACCAAAAAAACCACATTGGACCTTTGATAGACAAGGATGCCGTCACAAATTACCTAAATACAGTAAAAATGGCCCAAGAACAAGGAGGAAAACTTATTTATGGAGGAAAGGTCCTAGAAGGTGAACAATATTCATCAGGTTGCTATGTCATGCCCACTATTATTGAGGCCAATCCTGATTTGATGATAATGAAGAAAGAAACCTTTGCCCCTATTCTATATGTTACCCCATACAAGGATTTAGAAGAGGCTATAAGCATTCAGAATAATGTTCCCCAGGGACTTTCGTCATCAATATTCACGTTGGATATGAGAAAATCGGAAACTTTCTTATCCCACTCTGGGTCGGATTGCGGTATTGCAAATGTTAATATTGGAACATCAGGAGCAGAAATTGGTGGCGCTTTTGGTGGAGAAAAAGAAACAGGCGGAGGCCGTGAAAGTGGTTCAGATTCTTGGAAAGCATATATGCGAAGACAAACCTGTACTGTGAATTACGGGACAGAACTTCCTCTGGCTCAGGGAATAAAATTTGAAATATAGATAATTAATTTGAGTCATCATCATCATTATCCATTGGACTAAAAAGCCCGAATTTCGCACTTGGGTTGTTTAATATTTGAGCTGACTGAACCCTTTGGATAGTGACAGTGTAAACACTGTTGTCCAGAAAACCTGTAAACCCCCAATCAGTTTACAGGTTTTCGTATTTAAGCCTGTTAATCAGAGGGTCCTTGGTTCGAGCCCAAGAGGTGGAGCAGAGATAGAAATCCAATACTAGAGATAGTGCTGGATTTTGTTTTTAACAAGGGTTTATAGACAATCCTTTTTTCCTTCAAATTTAAAATGACCCTGATTTTTAATAAAAAAGGGTTATGTTAACTTCTTGAAAAGGTTGCAACCTTATTCCGAATTGTGTGCCAATTGTCTAATCAAAATCAATTGGTAAGAATTGTAGCCTTCCCTAAAAATAGGACAGTTTAAAATTCAGATTTTCTAGCTTAAAGTTTTATAGGTCACATGAGAAAAGGCAAGTTTGCCGAGAGTCAAATTATGTGTGAACTGAAAGGAACTACAACAAGGGAGGAGCATCGGTAACACCCTTCTCAACGTCAATGTATGGGTATTATAAATGATTGAACCTTGCTTTGACCCCATACCGATGCCGGCGAATCGGCCTCAGGTCTGGCTCCAGTCACCAAACGACATGGGCCCGCAGTCTATATTGGTGAAACCGTACTATGGAACATTGGTCACTTGCAAATGGGGGCGGTGGAAATACTTCATGGGAAGCGCTACCACATGAAGAATTTAGGATAGCCCCCTTCCATATTGTTGCTCCATCACGATTTCACCACAGTAAGGACTGGAGTGGGACCATAAAAATAGGATAACCGAGACCAACGTTTTCGGCAATTTAACGAAGTTGTGACCAAGAGACACCGCCATTACGGTAAAATGAATGATTATACGTATTTCAACAAGGTTATCAGACCCAACAACTCCAAAGAAATGGTTCTTGAAACCTCTTCTTTTGGAAGAGTCAATGTTTTCGGGAGCACTGCACTACGTGAAGAACACACCTATATCTACATTCAATTCCTTCACCAATAAGATTTACTTTCCCCGCAGATGAACAACTAAATGAGATTTACACTTCATGGTTTCAATCCTTTAGTTGCTTAAGCTTATCATATTCAGGGTTTATACACCTATCACCCCAGATTTCATACATGAACCGTAATCCAGCTATGTTTTCCGGGTATTGTCCCTTATCATTGGTATCATCTATCCAGTCCTCCAGAATTTTTCGCATTTGATGGAGTTGTCCAAGATATTTCGTCGAGTCTGAAATCAAATTATGAATCTCATTGGGGTCAGTCATTAAATTGTAAAGCTCTTCTTGCGGCCTCTCTTCTTCCCAAAATCTCGATTGCACATTGTTTAGTTCTCCATTCTTATATGCTTTTCGGATTGTCTTTGTAAGTTCCCAGTCATCTCTATAATTTGGTTGCATGTAGGGACGGTCGGTCATGAAGTTTTTTATATACTTGAAATTTTTTGTCCGAACTGAACGAATCCTATCAATCGTAAAGTCACATCTATCCCTTGCTGAGATAACATATTCCCTAGACTCATAGTCTTTTGAGAGAATATCATTTCCTTCAAAATATTCGGGTAGTGGAATCTTTCCCAGGCCTAAAGTAGTGGCTGCGATATCCAGACTGCTAATAAGATCTGTATTCAATACCCCGGTTTCTTTTTTGATAGGAGCGGGATTTCCATTTTTATCAAAATAGGCCAAAATCAAGGGTGTTTTTATGCCTCCGTCGTACAAGAACTGTTTATGCCTCCAAAGGCGCATCCCATGATCTGAAAAGAAAAAAACATAGGTGTTTTTCAATTTCCCTTTTTCCTTAAGTTTTTTCATTTCGAGGGCGAATGCCTGATCTGTCAATTCAATCGATTCCAGATAGGACGCCCATTCCTCCCTCATATAGTCGGTTTGCGGATAATACGGTGGCAGAACAAGGGAATCTGGGTCAATTGGTCTTAAAACTGTTTCCTTGAAATTTT
This sequence comes from Bacteroidia bacterium, assembly GCA_030427985.1. Classification (GTDB taxonomy): domain Bacteria; phylum Bacteroidota; class Bacteroidia; order Flavobacteriales; family Flavobacteriaceae; genus Flagellimonas. The sequence continues at coordinate 2,966 of JAUIBH010000139.1, forward strand.
TACGGTAGATATATTTGTTGCCCGATAACTGAATTTGTCCGAAAAAAGGCTGGTTGTCATCTTGAAGGGACCAATCTACCTCAAGACCAACTAGACCATACATTCCGTTGTCCCGATACTTACCAGAATAAAGACTGTCCCTAACATAACTAAAGTTATAGTCGTCCTTACCTTGATTAAAGGTGAAATAGCCATTATTCCTGAACAGTTCGGGTAGCGTCTTCACCCCATCGGGTAATATAATGGCTGATTCTTCGGTTCTAGAACTATGGTGATTATGGGTCCCCGAAGTAGTCTGCATCATTCCTGTAATCAAGGCAGACCTTGCCGGGGCAACAGTAAATGCGTTAGTAAAAAGCGTTCCGTGTTTGGCTAAGGCGTCTATATTGGGTGTCCTTACCCTATCGTTCCCATAACACCCCAGATCGGGGGATATGTCTTCCACATAGAACCATATTATATTGGGAGGGTCCTGTTCGGTCACTTGAGTTTCTTTTTGCTTACTTCCACACGAGGAAAAGAGAATTATGGCACAAATGAGTAAATATCGCATATGAGAATTATAAATGTTTCCGTTCTTATTCTAACTGATGGGAAGTAAAAATCGCTGCAAATCCCCCTCCGGAGACCATTTTTATCTTGATTCTCTCTTTCCCATTAATTCTTTGCTCCAGGACCTCATGGTCAATTGCTACTTTATTTGCATTAGGACCGTCTTTAAATAATTGCATGGTAAATGTATCTTTCGACTCCAAAAAAGACAGATCCAAAGTGCCTTCCCATCCTTTTTCATTGCACATGCCACCAAGGTACCAGGCATCACCACTTCTACGCGCTAGGATTAAGTAGTGACCAATCTTTGCTTCAAGCACCTTTGTTTCGTCCCACACTACGGGAATCTTGGAAATAAACTCAACGCTTGACTTTTCCCTTTGGTAGTTACTGGGAGAATCACATAACATCTGCAATGGGCTTTCATAAATAACATACATGGCTACTTGGTGACTTCTAGTGCCCATACTTTTTGGGCGTGTATATGAAATGGAAAAATCCTCAGGATGTTCGTTGAGCATAGCTCCAGGGGCATAGTCCATTGGCCCGGCTGCCATTCGAATGAAGGGTATCGTCACATTATGTGTTGGGGTAATGTAATTGGCCCATTTGTTATTCTCAGCACCTTTAACGCCCTCTCGGGTCAGAACATTAGGGTATGTCCTTCTAAGTCCTGAGGGCTTGTAGGATCCATGGAAATCAACCAATAGCTGTCTTTCACCGCAAGCCTTGGCCACTTCTTCGTAAATCTCTACCATCCATTGATCATCGCGTTGCATGAAATCCACCTTTACCCCTTTGACGCCCCAATCTTTGTAGACATCAAGGGCCTCGTCCAATTTCTGGTACAGGGAACTCCAAGTGACCCAAAGTATGATTCCAACATTTTTTGTTTTCCCATAATTGATTAGATGCTTTACATCTACACTAGGGACTATGTCCAGAACATTGCCAAGATTATACCATCCCTCGTCTAAAATGATATATTCTATTCCATATTTCGAAGCAAAATCTATGTAATGTTCATAGGTTTTTGTATTGATACCTGACTCAAAATCTACCCCGTAGAGGTTGTTGGCGTTCCACCAATCCCAAGCCACTTTTCCCGGCTTTATCCATGCAGTATCCGCAATTCTGTTTGGTTCGGCGAGCTGATAGGTTAATTGGTTGGTCAACAAGTCTCCATCTTTTTTGGCAAGTCCAATAATCCGCCAGGGAAAGTTTCTTTTCCCTTTTACCATGGCAATGAAATTCGCCTCTTTGGAAACACGTTTGCTACGGTCATCCTTCCAACGCTTAGTATCCACTTTGCTTTCCAATGGGTATTTGGCAAAAGTGGCATTTAGTGAATTTCCATTGCCTCCTGTCAACCACATTCCAGGATAATTTAAAAGGCCCGTTTCCGTAATAAAGATTTTATAAGATGATGGCGTCACCAACACAGGGCAACTGGCCAAATCCTTTTTTGAGAGGAAATCCAAAGAGTGATATTCGTACAATCTTTCGTTGTGGGAAAAGAGTTCTTCCTCCCTCGGGAAGAAAATTCCTGAATTATCGGTAAAATTGAATCTTGCTTTTTCATCGACAATGTTTATATCCTCCTCAAAGGAGGTAAGGAAGCGGTAGGCTGCTCCATTATCAAAAACCCTGAACTGTATGCTGTAATTTCCCTTTAATTTTAGGGTCAGTTCATTATATGTATTGTTTATGGTTTCACTCTTCACCCTAAGTTCCGGGTGGAGCACTTCATTGACCGACTCCCTG
>JAUIBH010000042.1 GCA_030427985.1 Bacteroidia bacterium
AAGAATATTAAAGCACAAATTGATGCTGGAGTCCATGGGATCATTTTAGGAGGAACGTTGGGTGAGGCCAGTACATTGGAGCAAGAGGAAAAGGAAACCCTTATCAAGACCTCTTTGTCTCTAGTGGAAGGGAAAATACCCGTTATCATCAATATTGCCGAACAAAGTACCAAGGATGCCATTGCTGTGGCACAACATGCCGAAAAAGTTGGTGCCCAAGGTTTAATGATCCTTCCTCCCATGAGGTACAAGGCAACAGATTTTGAGACTGTGACCTACTTTAAGAGTATAGCCAACAGCACATCTTTGCCCATTATGATCTACAACAACCCAATAGATTATAAAATTGAAGTGACCTTGGATATGCTGGAAGATTTGTTGGAATGTGAAAATATCCAAGCCGTTAAGGAATCAACCAGGGATATCACCAATGTACTCCGTATCAAAAGCAGATTTGGAGACCGTATAAAGGTATTTACAGGAGTGGATACGCTTGGTTTGGAAAGCTTGGTCATTGGTGCCGATGGTTGGGTTGCCGGTTTGGTCTGTGCATTTCCTGCTGAAACCGTTGCCATCTACGAATTGGTAAAAGCTGGAAAAATCAACGAAGCCCTTGAGATTTATAAATGGTTCATGCCATTGTTGGAATTGGACATTAGCCCCCAATTGGTACAGAATATTAAGTTGGCAGAAGTAGCCACTGGAATAGGTACCGAAAATGTTCGAGCACCCAGATTGCCTTTGCAAGGAGCTGAAAGAGAACGTGTAATTGGGGTTATAAACGATGCCATGGCGTTAAGACCAGAGCTTCCTGAATATAAAAATATCAGCAGCATAGCTTAATTGATCACTGGGAAAACTATATTGAAAATAAACATAGTGGAAATGGGGGTAATGGGGTTAAAACCATAGGCCCCCATTTCATTGTCCTACAGCAAGGAGTAGGTTAATTTTGTACAGTAGCTATCAACCTTTTCTCGATGAACTATTGCCGGATTCTTTAAAAGGATAGTACTTTTTTAACGTACTTTGCGCAGTAATTCATAATACTTTTTTAACAACAAACACGTGGCAAGGAAAACGTTTTTTTGTGTTGATGCCCACACCTGCGGTAATCCCGTTCGTGTTGTGGCAGGAGGTGGTCCCAACCTTTTGGGCAAGAACATGAGTGAGAAGAGACAACACTTTCTCAAGAAATTTGATTGGATTCGCACGGGCTTGATGTTTGAGCCTAGGGGGCACGATATGATGAGCGGAAGCATATTATTTCCACCCCATGAGCCCGAAAACGATTTTGCCATTCTTTTTATTGAGACCTCTGGTTGTTTGCCCATGTGCGGGCATGGGACCATCGGCACAATTACCATTGCCATAGAAGAAGGGCTGATCGTACCCAAGACACCGGGCAAAATTAGAATGGAAGCCCCAGCAGGATTAGTAGAAATAGAGTATCAGCAATCGGGCAAGAAGGTGGATTGGGTGCGGTTGGTCAATGTTAAATCGTACCTCGCGGCAGAAAATCTAACGGTGGAATGCCCAGAATTGGGAGAGCTTACCTTTGATGTCTCCTACGGAGGGAATTATTACGCTATTGTGGACCCACAGAAAAATTTCAGTGGTGTCCATAATTTTACAGCGGCCCAAATCATACAATATTCCAAAGTGGTACGGGAACGCATCAATGCTAAATATCCCAACATGTTCATACATCCAGAAGACCCAACCATAAGGGATGTGAGCCACATGCTTTGGACCGGGAACCCCATTGATTCCACATCATCTGGAAGAAATGCGGTTTTTTATGGTGATAAGGCCATAGACCGTTCGCCTTGTGGCACTGGAACATCGGCCCGTATGGCCCAGTTGAGTGCCAAAGGAAAACTAAAAATGGGTGAAGATTTTATCCAGGAAAGCTTTATCGGAAGCAAATTTGTGGGTAGCGTAGTGGAAGAAACCACTTTGGGCGGCAAAAAGGCCATCATTCCCAGTATACAAGGTTGGGCTCAGGTTACAGGCTACAACAATATCATTATAGATGATGACGACCCTTATGCGCACGGGTTCCAAGTGTTGTAAAAATCAATTTTTTTAGGAGTAGTAGATGAAGAGAGTAGTCATAGTTGGTGGAGGTATTTCTGGCCTGTTCAGTGCCTATTATTTGGTGCAAGAAGGCTATCAAGTAACCGTTTTGGACAAATCGGATATGTCCACAGGGGCATCATTCATAAATGCCGGATACATAACGCCAAGCCACTTTATACCATTGGCGGCACCGGGAATTATTACGCAGGGCATCAAATGGATGATGAACAGTTCCAGTCCATTCTACATAAAACCCAGATGGGATGTCGACTTTTTTAAATGGACGTTGTTGTTTAAAAAATCAGCCAATGCACCCAAAGTAAAAAAGGCAATCCCAACAATAAAGCAACTCAACCTAAAAAGTGGGAGTTTGTACGAAGAAATACTATCAAAGGCCGATTTTCAATTTCAATATGAAAAAAAGGGGCTGTTGATGGCGTATCGCACCGAGAAAAGTGAAAAGGAGGAGCTTGAAGTTGCTGAAACGGCGGTTAAGGAAGGATTGGATGCTGTGGTATTGTCCAAAGAAGAGGTGCATAAAATGCAACCCGTTTTTTCCGATGATGTCATGGGAGCAGTACATTATAAGTGCGATGCACATATGACCCCAAATCACTTTATGGAACAAATGAAGACTTGGCTGAAATCCCAAGGGGTTATTTTTGAGTTCAATCAAACCGTAGAGGAATTTGTGGTCAAAAACAGAAAAATCACTGGGGTAAAAACAAAGGATGCCATTTTTGAGGCCGATGAATTTGTATTGGCCAGCGGCACATGGACTTCAAAATTGGCCAAATCCCTCAATCTGTATGTTCCCGTGCAAGGCGGTAAAGGATACAGTATGGATGTTCAACGGGATACGGGAATTACCATGCCGGCCATTTTGGTGGATGCCAAAGTAGCCGTAACTCCCATGGAGGGCTTTACCCGCTTTGCTGGAACTATGGAGTTCTCTGGAAATAATGATATTGTACGTAAGGAACGTGTTGAGGCCCTGGCCGGTGCCGTAAAAAGGTATTATGCCGGTTTTGAAATCAACCAGGAAGAAAAAGATAGGGCCACTTCTGGACTTAGACCTGTGTCACCAGATGGACTTCCCTACATCGGCAAGACTTCTAAATATGATAATCTCACCATAGCGGCAGGCCATGCTATGATGGGATGGAGCCTTGGTCCCATAACGGGCAAATTGGTTGCGGAAGGAATAACAAATACAACACCCTCTGTAAACATAAAACCTCTTTCCGTAGAAAGGTTCAGATAAGCTTTACCTTGAATCTTTTAATTAGAAAAAGGATTGGTTTTAACCCAAATTTTGGATCAATTTCTAATTTACACACTCTTTTTTGATGCAAATGAAGTGTTAAGGGCAATATAGTATCAGTATCAGTTAATAATGACTGAAAAGCGATACAAGATTATCTCTAGTTTTAGGCATAATTTAAAATATGGAATCTCTTGCAAAAAAAATAAGTGTATTTTTTATACTTATTACTTGTGGAACCGCATTGGCCCAAGGTACTTTAAAGGAATATAAAAAGGCAATCATTGTAGATTCGCTCTTTAGGGATAAAGTGTTCAATTCTCCTTCTTCTTTTCATTGGTTAAACACTGATTTGATGTGGTATGTGAACAATACCCCCAATGGCAAAAAATACTTGTTGGTTGATCCTGTGAAAAAGACACAAAATGAATGTTTTGATCACAATGCTTTGGCATCGTTGCTGTCCAAAGAATTCAGTGAAGAGGTTGATGCAAAGGATATCGATATCAGTAGATTGGAATTCAATGAGGACCTTTCTGAGCTTATCTTTATTTATGGCGATGCAAAAGTATCCTACCAACCAAAGTCAAATACCCTAAAAGTCATTGACCCAGAAGGGGGTAAAAGAGATAACAATAGGCGTTATTGGGGTAACAGGTTTGATGAGAAAAGTAACCCTCCGGTTGTTTCCCCAGATTCTACAATGACGGCATTTATTAAGAATGACAACCTGTATATAAAAGACAATGTCACCGAGGAAGAAACCCGTTTGAGCTACGATGGTGCTCCCGGATTTTTCTATTCAACTTATATAAAATGGTCGCCAGATGGCAAAAAAATCATGGCATACAAAGTGCGTCCCGGCGATGATCGCAAGATTTATTTTGTGGAGTCCAGTCCCGAAGACCAGTTTCAGCCCAAATTACAGTCCCGGGATTATCTGAAGCCCGGGGACGAGTTGCCGTTCAAGAGCCCGCAATTGTTTTTAGTGGATTCCAAAAAGCACATTCAAGTGCCTACTGATGAGTTTAACCATCAATTTGCTCTAAACCGAATTGATTGGAGGGAGGACAGTCGTGCCTTTACGTTTGAATACAACCAAAGAGGACATCAAGCCTACAAGGTCATTGAAGTGAATGCTTCCACCGGAAAAGTGAAGGTCTTGGTGAACGAAACCAGCGACACCTTTATTGATTACAGCAGCAAAAAATACCGATATGATGTGGCGGATGGTAAGGAAATCATCTGGACTTCCGAGCGTGATGGATGGAACCATATCTACTTGTATGATGGCAATGGTCAGGTAAAAAAACAATTGACCAAAGGCAATTGGGTGGTGCGCGAGGTCATTCATGTGGATGAAGACAATAGAGAGGTCTACTTTACCGCCAGCGGAATGGACAAAGATCAAGATCCGTATTTCTTGCATTATTGCAAGGTGGATTTTGATGGAAAGAATTTTACCCGTTTTACCAAAGAAGATGGGAACCACAGTGTGACCTTTTCGGAAGACTACAGTTATTATGTAGATCAATATTCCAAAGTGGATACCCCTCCAGTCACGGTATTGAAAGCGGCCAAAGGCAGTAAAAAACTTATGGAATTGCAGCAAGCGGACCACTCGGAACTTTTAAAAGAAGGTTGGATAGCCCCCGAAGTATTTACAGCAAAAGGGCGTGATGGCACTACCGATATTTGGGGTGTGATTGTTCGTCCAACTTCTTTCGACCCCAACAAAACCTACCCGGTCATTGAATACATTTATGCCGGACCCCACAGTTCTTTCGTACCAAAAGATTTTAGATCATACTATTGGTCCATGTCCTCTTTGGCTGAGTTGGGCTTTATTGTGGTGCAGATAGATGGAATGGGAACTTCCAATAGATCCAAAGCCTTCCATGATGTGTGTTGGCAAAATCTTAAAGATGGTGGTTTCCCGGACAGAAAATTATGGATTAAGGCTGCGGCCAAAAAATATCCGTATATGAATGCCGATAAAGTGGGCATTTTTGGTACATCGGCCGGAGGCCAGAACTCCGCCGCCGCCTTGGTATTTAATTCCGATTTTTATGATGTGGCGGTTTCTTCTTGTGGATGTCATGACAACAGAATGGACAAAATTTGGTGGAATGAGCAATTTATGGGTTACCCCATTGGGCCCCACTATGCCGCTTCCTCCAATATTGAGAACGCCGACCAAATGGGTGGCGATTTAATGCTTATCTTGGGTGAAGTTGATGACAATGTGGATCCCTCCACAACCATGCAGTTTGCCAACGCCCTAATAAAAGCCAACAAGAACTTTGAGTTGGTGACCATCCCTGGGATGGGGCATTCATCCGGTGGCGATTTTGGGGAGCGTAAGCGCAAAGATTTTTTCGTAAAGCATTTAATGGATGTTGACCCACCTTCTTGGGAAGAAATTTACGAGTAGAAGAATAAATTAAACATAAGCAGACAGTAAGTAACTATCGGTTAGTAAACATTATGGAAAAGAAAATGAATATGAGATTAAATAAGTTGTTGGTTGGTGTAGTGTTGGCTTTTTGTGCTTTGGGCACAACCCGCGTGATGGCACAGGAAGGTGATCAGATATTGGATGGAATCGGTGAAACAGGAATGATTGCCCGTTATATATTTGAAGGAGATACCAAGGATTGGTCACGAAACAATTTGCATGCTATCGTTGAAGGAGGCCAAGCCAAATTTGTGGATGATGAATTTTTCGGGAAAGTAATTTCACTTCCAAAGGACAGTAAGGCATTTATTACGATTCCCGGTGAAGCCGTCACCAATGAGGAATCCATCAGTATTACCGGTTGGGTGCATATAGATTCCCAACAGCCTGGCGCACGACTTTTTGATTTTGGAACTGGTACCAATTCCCACTTTACAATTGCCCCTACCGGAACCCAAAACAAAAAGGGCGTGCAGGTTGAGCTTTCTTCAAACAACGGAGAGGTGTACAACACAAACTCTTCAGCTTTGGAAACCGGTAGGTGGAACCATTTGGCGGTGGTTATCAACATTCCTTCCAAAACCGTGAACACTTACGTAAATGGAAAAAAAGCGGGCGAAGCCACGAATGTAGAATTGATTTTGGAGCAGGTCTTCGACTTTGAGAATGAAGACAATAATAAACTGTATATCGGAAAGTCATTGGTGACCAATGACCCATATTTGACCGCTAAGCTACACGATTTTAGAATCTACCGAATTCCGTTGAGTGAAGGACAGGTGGTTCGAATTCTTCGTGGCTCATTCCAAAATGCAGATGGCGGTGAAGGGAGAAAAGAAGAGGTAAACCTTCCACAATTTGATTCCGAGACCCCTCAGCTGTACAACGAATACCTGACTTCAGTTGCTGATGTTGCGGTGGAAACCGTAGTTGGATTTTTGCCAAGATTACCACGTTTTGTACAAGGCACTTACAAAAGTGGCGTAAAAGGACCTAAAGAAGTGCGCGTGCTTTGGCCTGCACCAAATGATAACTCACAAGTGAGCCAACCCGGTAAGTATACCATAACCGGTAGTATTTCTGGATCAGACATCAAGCCTAAAGCAACGGTGACTGTGAAAGCAGCTTCATCAGCTTCAACCCCCAACCGTACCCTGGAAGGTTTTGAGTTGAATGAGGTGACATTGAATTCCGATGGACACGGACATCAAACTAAATTCATTGAAAACAGGGATAAGTTCATCAATACATTGGTGGAAACCAATCCCGATTCATTCTTATACATGTTCCGAAATGCATTTGGGCAAGAACAGCCTGCGGGTGCGGAACCACTTCGTGGATGGGACAGTCAAGAAACCAAATTACGGGGCCATGCCACGGGGCATTATCTAACCGCCATTGCCCAAGCTTATGCCAGTACGGATTACGACAGAAGTTTGCAATCCAATTTTGCAGAGAAGATGAATTATATGGTTGATGTACTGTATGATTTATCTCAAATGGCCGGAAAGCCACAAGTAGCAGGTGGTCCGCATGTATCTGATCCAACTGCTGTTCCTCCTGGACCGGGTAAATCAGGATACGATTCTGATTTGAGTGAAACCGGTATTCGAACCGATTATTGGAATTGGGGTGAAGGTTTTATCAGTGCCTATCCTCCCGATCAATTTATTATGTTGGAGAATGGGGCTTCCTACGGAGGTCAACCCACCCAAGTTTGGGCACCCTACTACACCTTGCACAAAATTTTGGCTGGTTTGATGGACATTTATGATGTAAGCGGCAACGAAAAAGCCTTGGAAATCGCCAAAGATATGGGAACTTGGGTGCATGCCCGATTGAGCCAGGTGCCTACCGATACCCTCATTAGTATGTGGAATACCTACATTGCTGGTGAGTTTGGGGGTATGAACGAGGCCATGGCACGTTTGTACAGAATGACTGGTGATCATCAGTTTATGGAAGTGGCTCAATTGTTCGATAATATTAAAATGTTCTTTGGAGATGCTGAGTATTCCCACGGATTGGCGAAAAATGTGGATACCTTCCGAGGGCTGCATGCCAATCAGCATATCCCACAAATTATGGGAGCTTTGGAAATCTATCGCGATTCCAATGCGCCTGAATACTATCACGTGGCCGATAACTTTTGGTATAAGGCCAAGAACGATTATATGTACAGCATTGGGGGAGTGGCAGGAGCTCGTAACCCAACAAATGCCGAGTGTTTCATAGGCCAACCGGCCACATTGTACGAAAATGGATTTTCAGCAGGGGGACAGAATGAGACCTGTGCCACCTACAATATGTTGAAATTGACACGAAACCTATTCATGTTTGATCAACGCACTGAATTGATGGATTACTATGAGCGCGGATTGTACAACCACATTCTGGCGTCAGTCGCTGAAGATAGTCCGGCCAATACCTATCATGTACCATTGCGACCCGGTTCTGTGAAACGTTTTGGGAATTCGAACATGACAGGATTTACCTGTTGTAACGGTACCGCTTTAGAAAGCAGCACCAAACTTCAGAATTCAATCTATTTCAAAAGTCAGGACGAAAAGGCATTGTATGTGAACCTTTTTATTCCATCCACATTGAAATGGAAAGAAAAAGACATCACCATTGAGCAAAAAACAGCATTTCCAAAAGAGGACAATACCCAGTTGACCATTTCCGGCAAAGGAAAGTTTGACTTGAATGTGCGTGTGCCACAATGGGCAACCAAAGGTTTTTTTGTGAGTATCAATGGAAAAACACAAAAGGTGTATGCTGCTCCTGGAAGTTATCTAACCTTGTCGCGTAAGTGGAAGGATGGGGATACCGTGGATATTCAAATGCCTTTTGAATTTCATTTGGATCCTGTGATGGATCAACAGAATATTGCCAGCCTTTTCTATGGACCTGTGTTGTTGGTGGCCCAAGAACCAGAACCAAGAGATGATTGGCGCAAAGTAACATTCGATGCTGATGATTTAGGAAAAAACATTCAGGGCGACCCAAAAACGTTGGAATTCACTATAGATGGTGTTGAGTTTAAACCCTTCTATGAAACCTATGGGCGTCATTCCGTATATCTGGATGTTACCTTGGAATAACTCATATTGGATGTTATCTCTACCATAAAAGAATACGTCAACTAGAGGACTAACTTTAAATCAACCAACCTGACCTAATGCGGTTATTTGCCCCCATATATTTTCCATTGATATTCATAAGCCTGAGTTGTAAGGACAAAAATGAGGTTTTTGAATCACCAATGGAAAAGGGGGCGTCCGCGTTGGATAATGGCAGGAAAAAATATTGGAGCAATCAAGAAAAGTGCCAACATAAGCACATTTAAACTGAACAAAAAAGCAACTCGAGATGAAGAATAGACTATTATGGATAGGATTGGTATTGTTTTTCGGTGTCATTTTTAGAATGGAAGCCCAAGGGTATTGGGGCAGGATTGAACAACGTGAACCCACTTTGGGCATTGCAGAGGTCTATCAAAAATTTAAGACCCCTGATTTTAAATTGAAATTGGTCAAAGCCTCACAGACGGTTGCCGCGCTTCGTCCGAGCAGTGGTAGGGATTCTAACTTTGATTTTACTCCGGGAGACCGATTGGAACTTCGGGATAAGGATAGTTTGTATCATCTGGGGGACATCAACCTCAGAATAAAGGATGCCAATGGCAACTGGATGGATTTTTCCACAGCCACAACTAGAGCAGAGGTAACCCCCTTGGAGGTAAGCGGAACTATTATAGCTGCTGCTGACTTGGCCAATACCTTGCCCAAGGATATTCCCGTATCCATAAAGCGTTACTACGAATTGGACAATGACCAATTGGTCATGCGTTTTGAAATTACCAATACCCAAAACACGCCTGTGGAAATTGGCGCTTTGGGAATTCCCATGATTTTCAATAACATTTTGGAAGGCAAATCGTTGACCGAAACCCACGCCCAAAACGTCTTTTTTGATCCATATATTGGAAAAGATGCCGGGTATTTGGAAGTGAAACGTCTCAGTGGAAGAGGACCTGCTTTGTTGGTGCTTCCAAAGGAAAATATGTCTTTTGAAGCCTACCGACCTCTTTTGGATGATCCCACGCCAAGAAGCATTGTTTTTGAAGGATTCCATGAGTGGATGGTATACAGCAAAGCCTATGCAGAAAACGAATGGAAAGGTGTGGAGCAGTGGAATACTCCAACCTCTTTAACGCTGCAACCCAATGAAACCAAAAATTTTGCATTGAAGCTTGTGCTATCGGAAGGGATAAAGGATATTCAAGAGACTTTGGTAAAAGAGGAGCGACCCATAGCAACGGGAGTTCCCGGTTATGTAGTGCCTCAAGATGTGGACGCCCAGCTGTTTCTCAACTACAAAAGTGACGTCAGTTCCATCATTGTTGAGCCAAAGGGTGCTTTGGACATCAAAGAAGATGGTGTTACAACATCAGGATTAAAAAAATATAAGGTCTCAGGAAAAAAATGGGGCAGGGCTCGCGTTTCTGTTACCTATGTAGATGGGTTGAAACAAACCATTAACTACAAGGTCATTAAGCCAGAGGAGGAAGTAATTGCCGATTTTGGTAGTTTTTTGACCAATGAACAATGGTTTGATAATCCCAACGACCCTTTCGGAAGAAATCCATCAGCCATAACTTACGATTATGACAAAAAAGAACAGGTGGTCCAAGACAGTAGGGTTTGGATCAGTGGCTTAAGCGATGAAGGAGGCGCTGGAAGCTGGTTGGCTGCGGTAATGAAACAATTGGTACAACCTGATCGCGAGGAAATCGTGAAACTTCAAAAATTTGTGGACAATACTTTGTGGGGTGGAATTCAGTATAACGATGGCCCCCTCAAATATGGGGTGAAGAAAAGTTTGTACTACTACGAACCAGATTCACTGCCCAAAGGAACTTATAGTGATGAGGTCAATTATGGTACATGGGCCGCTTGGGATCACAAGCATGCCAACGACCCGGGTAGATCATACAATTATCCCCATGTAGCGGCGGCCTATTGGGTGATGTATCGTTTGGCACGTTATCATGAAGGTTTGGTGGACAACAGATCATGGCAATGGTATTTGGAAAATGCCTACCATACCAGTGTGGCCATGGTGGAAAAAGCACCATATTATGCCCAATTTGGGCAAATGGAAGGCTCAGTTTTTCTTTTGATTTTGGAAGATTTAAAGAATGAGGAATTTGGCGACATGGCCACAGATTTGGAAAAGCGCATGAAGGAACGTGCCAATCATTGGCGAGCATTGGACTATCCTTTTGGTAGTGAAATGCCTTGGGATTCCACAGGGCAGGAAGAGGTGTATATGTGGTCCGATTATTTTGGATATGATAGAAAAGCTAGGGTCACTTTAAGTGCTATTTTAGCCTATATGCCCACCATGCCCCATTGGGCATACAATGGGAATGCTCGACGTTATTGGGACTTTTTGTATGGGGGCAAGGCAGGAAAAACTTCGCGAGTAGAGCGCCAAATCCATCATTATGGTTCTTCTTTGAATGCAATTCCTGTATTGAAACATTTCAGAAAAACCCCAGATGATTTATATCTATTGAAAGTGGGATATGGCGGACTTTTGGGTGGAATCTCAAACATTACCCAAGATGGTTTTGGCCCAGCGGCCTTTCACTCTTTTCCATCAACCTTAAAAATAGATGGTATTACTGGGGATTATGGCTCCGGTTTTTATGGTTATGCCGTGAATTCCGCAACCTACATCACCAAAGATGAAGATATGGGATGGTTGGCCTTTGGTGGAAACCTGACGCAAAATGGGGATGTTGTTGAAGTGGATATCACCACTGCTGCAAAATCCAGGGTTTACATTGCTCCTAAAAAAATATGGTTGACTTTGGACGCCGGAACTTTTGAAAAGGTAAGTTATAATGCCAAAACCGAGGAAATTGAAATCACTTTGGGAGGTAAAGATGACTATACACCCAATGCTTTTTTACGCGTTGAAGCTGAAAATACCAGTTTGCCCTTTGAAAAGGTCAGGGGAGCTTACAAAATCCCATTGGATAGGAAAAATTCAAAAATTAAGCTTTAAAAAGCAGCTTATATTTTAAAGATGAATCCGTCTTCCTCTACTTTCTTGTTGTATTTTTCCTTATCAAAAACGTAGAGGTAGGCACCTTTTCTGGAAACGGTCATATCTTTTTCATCAAGTTTAATGAGAACATCCAAAGAATTAATTTTATTGATGAAATTTCGTTTGTCCAGTTTTTTGTCCAAAATGGATTCGTAAAGGTTTTGGAGCTGTCGCATGGTGAATTTTTCAGGGAGTAGTTCAAACCCAATAGGCTTGGTCATTGCCCTTCTTCGAAGTCTTGCTATAGCCCTTTGAATCATTTCATTATGGTCAAAAATTAAATCGGGGGCTTCGTTCAGTTCAAACCAACGGGCCGAATCAATTTGAATACCATCAAATTTATGGGATTCAACATCAATGAGCGCATAATAAGAAACGGAAATGGTGCGTTGCCCCGGATCCCGATCTATTTTACTATGGGTGTAGAGTTGCTCCATATAAATGTCGCTGAGCCCGGTAAGTGTGTGCAATACCCTAACTGCTGCCTGATCTAAATTTTCGGTCTTTTTTAGGAAGCCACCAATGAGTGACCACTTTCCTTTTTCTGGCTCAAAGTTCCGTTTGATCAGCAGTATTTTAAGGTTTTCCTTATCGAAGCCAAAAATGATGCAGTCAACGGCCAAAAGGACCTGGTCTTCTTTGTCATAAAAATTGAGTTGCATGTTTAAATCTTGAGCTTCCTCTAGGTGGTTGATTATTTTCATGAGGACTAAAATCCTAAAACTAATTATGTTAAACAAATTTTTGTAAGGTAAACACAAAAATCAATTTAGGTAAGATCATAACACTTTTTTAACGCTAATTCTTGCAAAATCCAAAATTGTTTACGTTCTTTACTAGTGTGTAAGATACACTTTAAAAGTAGTGGATAATTCGCTCTGCGAACCCTATTTGAGTTAGTTTTAAGCTTAGTAATTTTAGTAAGGCCATGGTCTTGCCATGGCTTTTTTTAAACCTTCCGAATATGAGAATTAATGCGTATTTTTTAAAATATGCAGTGGCCTGCTTGGCCATTGTTTTGCCTGTTATGCTGCAAGCACAACAGCCGGTAACCGTGAAAATTGGTAATAGTGCCGATTCAACCCAAATCAGTAGACATATTTATGGCCATTTTGCTGAACATTTAGGACGTTGTATTTATGATGGTCTTTATGTGGGAGAAGACAACAAGGTCATTCCCAATACTGAGGGTGTTCGTAATGATATCATTGCAGCCTTAAAGGAGCTTAACATTCCTAATTTGCGATGGCCTGGAGGCTGTTTTGCAGATACCTATCACTGGAAAGATGGTGTTGGTCCCCAAGAAGATCGCCCGACCATTGTGAACCGTTGGTGGGGAGGTACTACCGAAGACAATAGTTTTGGAACCCATAATTTCTTGAATTTATGTGAAGTCTTGGACGCAGAACCCTATCTATCTGCAAATGTGGGTAGTGGAACCGTTCAGGAATTGATAGATTGGGTACAGTACACCAATCATGATGGTGTAAGCCCAATGGCCGATTGGAGACGTGAAAATGGAAGGGAAAAACCTTGGAGTGTAAAATACTGGGGTGTAGGTAATGAAACTTGGGGCTGCGGTGGTAATATGACCGCGGAATACTATGCCGATATCTATCGCCAGTATGCCACATTTTTGCCTGGATGGTCAGGTGAAACAGAAATTTACCGCATTGCTTCTGGAGCTTCCGAAGATGATTACCACTGGACCGAAACCTTGATGAAAAATGTGCCTCACGAATTAATGGAGGCGGTTGCACTGCACGACTATGCTGTTTTTGATTGGGATCATAAAGGTCCTTCCGTAAATTTTGATGAGGAAGTTTACTTTAAAAGCATGGAACAGGCCTTAAAAATGGAAGAGTATGTTACCAAGCATATCGCCATAATGGATAAATATGATCCTGAAGGGAATGTAGATCTTTTTGTTGACGAGTGGGGTGGTTGGTACGATGCAGAACCTGAAGTGAAGAACGGGGTGCTTTATCAACAGAACACCATTAGAGATGTAATGATCGCCGGTACAGTGCTCAATACCTTTAACAACCATGCAAAACGGGTAAAAATGGCGAATTTGGCCCAAATGGTAAATGTGCTTCAAGCTGTGATTCTTACCGATGAGGAGAAAATGATCAAGACGCCAACATACCATGTCATGAACATGTACAAAGTGCATCAAGATGCGCTGTTGCTTCCCTCAAAAATTGAGAACAATGCCCAGTTCCGCGGGCTTCCAACTATATCTGTGTCCGCTTCCAAAGATGCAAATAATGCAGTCCATATTTCCTTGGTCAATATAGATTCCAAAGAAGGAAGAGCGGTTGAAGTAAATGTAGCCGACTTGGATATCAAGAACCTGACGGCTCAAATACTTACATCGGAAAAACTTCAGGATCACAATTCGTTCAATGATCCAGAGAAGGTGGTGCCTAACGAATTCAAAGACTTTAAACTTAAAAAGGGTGTGCTCACTATTGAAGTGCCTGCGCACTCGCTTATCGTATTGGAAGGAAAATAAGGAATTAATGAAAAAAGGATTGATCATAGCTATGGGGCTTATGGCCCTAGCGGTATCGTGCAAGAACAGTACCCGAAAACAACAGGATGATGCCGAAGCTGAGGTGAAGGAAGGATACCCTATTGAGGCTATTAACATTAGAAATGTAAAATTAAAGGACGAGTTTTGGTTGCCCATTATTGAAAGGGTCCAAGAAAAAACCATTGAATTTGCCCTTGAAAAATGTGAAGAAGAAGGCCGGTTTGATAACTTCTTGATCGCAGGCGGAGAAATGGAAGGACCTGTAAAAGGGGTTATGCCTTTTGATGATACCGACGTATACAAAATCATAGAAGGAGCGTCAAATTCTTTGATCAGCGCGCCAAACCCACAATTGGAAACCCTATTGGATTCCTTGGTGTCCATTATAAAAGTAGGACAGGAAGAGGATGGTTACCTTACCACTTGGAGAACTATAAATCCAGCAGAACCACCTGCATCTTGGGTTGAGGTGAATAAAGGAGAACGTTGGGAATCTTTGGCTGCGAGCCATGAACTGTACAATGCAGGCCATTTGTTTGAAGCTGCTGCCGTTCACTATAAGGCTACCGGAAAGCGAAATTTCTTGGACATTGCCCTTAAGAATGCCGATCTTATGGTAAAAACTTTTGGTGATGGTGAAGGAAAAATAGCTGCTGTTCCCGGTCACCAGATCATTGAAACCGGACTTATTAAATTATATGAGGTTACGGGTAAGAAAGAATACTTTGACCTTGCCAAATATTTCTTGGATCATAGGGGTGATCCTGAAAATCACGAACTCTTTGGTGCTTACTCACAAGACCATTTGCCCGTTGTTGAGCAAGATGAAGTGGTGGGCCATGCGGTACGTGCCGTATACATGTATGCCGGGATGACGGACATTGCGGCTATTAAAAAGGATACAGCGTATCTGAAGGCGGTAAATGCTCTTTGGGACAATATGGTCACCAAAAAAATGTATGTTACTGGCGGTATTGGTGCAAAGCATAAAGATGAAGCCTTTGGGGAAAATTATGAACTCCCCAATTTAACAGCTTATAATGAAACCTGTGCTTCCATAGGTGATGTGTATTGGAACCACAGATTGCATAACCTTACTGGTGATGTAAAATATTTTGATGTCATTGAAAGAACACTTTACAATGGACTTATTTCGGGTCTTTCCTTGGATGGGGAGAAATTTTTCTATCCCAACGCATTGGAATCTGATGGGATTTATAAATTCAACCAAGGGGCGTGTACCCGTAAAGATTGGTTCGATTGCTCTTGCTGTCCAACCAATGTAATCCGTTTTATTCCCGCTATGCCCGGTTTGATCTACTCCAAAACCGACGACACCATATTCGTGAATCTATATGCAGCCAACGATGCCACGGTAGACCTCAAAGATCAAGCCGTTCAAGTAGCGCAGGAAACATCATATCCATGGAATGGAAAAGTAAAATTGACCGTTGATCCTACTGAAACTGGTGAATTTACCATGAAGTTCAGGGTTCCCGGATGGGCCAGAAACGAGGTTTTACCTAGTGATTTGTATCACTATGCCAACCAAGTGGATGAAAGTAGTGCCATTACCATAAATGGAGAAGCCATTAATGCAACAGCGAACAATGGTTACTATACCGTTACCCGCGAATGGAAAGCTGGGGATGTTGTGAATCTAGAGTTCCCAATGGAAGTGAGGAAAGTTATGGCCAACCCATTGGTTGAAGAAAATCAAGGCAAAATGTCCTTGGAATATGGGCCCATCGTGTACGCTGTGGAAGAAATTGATAATAAGGAGGATTTTGACAACATCAAATTGACTTCAAACGATCAGTTCAACATAGAAATGCAACCTGACCTATTGGGCGGGGTAAGCACTATTTCCAACGATAATTTAACCGCTATACCTTATTATGCTTGGTCCAACAGGGGCATAGGTAAAATGAAGGTTTGGTTGCCTGCAGAAAAAAACTAAATGGGAATGTTGCCCACACAAATGAATTAGAAAACCAAATAAGATAAATAGGTGTTTTTAGCTATAGCATATACCTAATTTATCAACCCAAGGAATGAAAAAGTACGTAATAGGATTGGATTATGGTTCCGACTCGGTAAGAGCGGTTTTGATTGATACGGAAAATGGAGCGGAGTTGGCCTCAGAGGTCTTTTGGTATCCCCGTTGGAAAGAACAAAAATATTGCCAACCTGGAATCAACCAGTTTAGGCAGCATCCCTTAGATCATATTGAAGGTTTGGAGCATACCATAAAAACGGTGGTAACCCAAAGTGGTGTAAACCCAGAAACCGTTGTGGGTATTTGTATTGATACTACAGGTTCATCACCCATGCCATTGACAAAAGATGGAACCCCTCTGGCCTTGGTCGAAGGGTTTGAAGAAAACCCCAATGCCATGATGGTATTGTGGAAAGATCACACGGCAGTAAAAGAAGCCAATGAAATCAATGAATTGGCCAGAAGCTGGGGCGGTGAGGATTACACCAAATATGAAGGCGGTATTTATTCCTCTGAATGGTTCTGGGCCAAGATTCTTCATGTGGCCCGGGAAGATAAAAGTGTGGTTGAGGCTACCCATACATGGATGGAACATTGTGATTACATCACCTACTTGTTGGCCGATAATAAAGATTTAGAAACATTCAAGCGAAGCAGATGTGCTGCAGGTCATAAAGCGATGTGGCATGAAAGCTGGGGTGGATTACCATCCCAAGAGTTTTTGTCCAAATTAGATCCCTATTTGGCCTCCCTTCGGGATAAACTTTACGATGAAACGTATACGTCCAACGAAATAGCAGGCCATTTGAATGCCGAATGGGCCAGCAAGTTGGGACTTACCACCAATACCGTGCTCGCTGTGGGAACTTTTGATGCCCATGCTGGTGCAGTTGGTGCCAAAGTGGACCATCATGCCCTTGTTCGAGTAATGGGAACTTCCACCTGCGACATCATGGTTTCTACCCACGATGCTGTTGGTGACAAAACTGTAAAAGGAATTTGTGGTCAGGTAGATGGTTCCGTGATCCCAGGTTTGATGGGATTGGAAGCAGGTCAATCTGCTTTTGGCGATGTATTGGCTTGGTTCAAAAGTGTATTGGCTTGGCCGTTGGATAATTTGGTGATGAAATCATCCGTTTTGTCCGATGAGCAAAAGAAACAATTGGCCGAAGAAGTTGAAGCCAAGTTTATTAGGACTCTGGCCGAACAGGCCGAAGCCATTCCACTTTCAGAAGTGGTCCCCATGGCTTTGGATTGGGTCAACGGAAGAAGAACGCCAGATGCCAATCAAGAATTGAAGAGTGCCATCACTGGAATTTCATTGGGGACGAAAGCACCTCATATTTTCAAGGCCTTGGTCAATTCAATCTGTTTTGGTTCAAAAATGATTGTGGACCGCTTTGAAGAAGAAGGTGTAAAAATTGAATCTGTTATCGGTATTGGAGGCGTGGCCCGAAAGTCACCCTTTATTATGCAGACCTTGGCCAATGTGTTGAATATGCCCATTAAAGTGGCGGAATCCGATCAGGCCCCTGCTTTGGGTGCAGCAATCTATGCAGCTACCGCAGCTGGGGTTTATGAATCGGTAATTGAGGCAAGCAAGGTGATGGGCAGTGAATTTGAAGCTGAATATTTTCCGCAGGCCTCACAAGTGGAAATCTATGCCAAATTGATGAAATCCTATAAAGAACTCGGTCAATTTGTGGAAGAACAAACCAGTAAAAAAAATTAAAATGTCAAAATACAAATCGCTGAAAGAAGAATGCTACGAGGCCAATATGGAGCTCAATGCCCTAGGTCTGGTCATTTATACGTTTGGCAATGTAAGTGCGGTTGATAGGGACAATGGTGTTTTTGCCATCAAACCCAGTGGTGTACCCTACGAGAAGCTGAAACCAGCGGACATGGTCATTTTGGACTATGACAACAATGTAGTTGAAGGCGATTTACGACCTTCGTCGGATACCAAGACCCACAGTTATCTTTATAAAAATTGGGAGAATATTGGCGGTGTGGCACACACCCACGCCATGTATTCGGTTTCTTGGGCACAGGCCCAAAGGGACATTCCCATTTTTGGAACTACACATGCGGACCATCTTACCCAAGACATTCCATGTGCAGCACCCATGGCCGATGACTTGATAGAGGGGAATTATGAGCATAACACCGGAATTCAGATTTTAGACTGTTTTTCATCCCGAAACTTGGATTACAATGAAGTGGAAATGGTTCTCATAGGGAACCACGGTCCTTTTGCCTGGGGCAAAAACGCGGCCAAGGCCGTGTACAATACTAAAGTATTGGAGACCGTGGCGCAGATGGCCTATCTAACCCTTCAGATAAACCCAAATGCACCAAGATTAAAAGACTCTTTAATAAAAAAACATTATGAGCGTAAGCATGGCAAAAATGCCTATTACGGTCAATGACAACCAATAAGTAAATAAATGAAAATAGCTGACAAGGAGATTTGGTTTGTAACAGGAAGCCAACATTTGTATGGCCCTGAAACACTAAAACAAGTGGCCGCAAACTCAAAGAATATTGTAGACGGATTAAATGCATCTGGGAATTTACCCATTTCTTTGGTGTTTAAACCTGTGGTGACCACTCCAGATGAAATTACCGCGGTATGCCGGGAGGCAAGCAATGATGTAAATTGTATTGGTGTAGTAGCTTGGATGCATACCTTTTCCCCATCAAAAATGTGGATTGCAGGACTTACGGTATTGAGCAAACCGTTGTGCCATTTGCACACCCAGTTCAATGCTGAAATCCCATGGGGTAGCATTAATATGGACTTCATGAATTTGAACCAATCCGCTCACGGAGATCGGGAATTCGGTTTTATGATGACCCGTATGCGCAAAAAACGCAAGGTGGTGGTAGGACATTGGAAAGATACGCGTGTACAACAGAAATTGGCCGTTTGGTCAAGAGTGGCACTGGGTAGCCATGAGCTTCAAAATATGAAAGTGGCCCGTATTGGGGACAATATGCGTGAAGTGGCCGTTACCGAAGGTGACAAAGTAGCCGCCCAAATGCGATTTGGAGTTGCGGTGAATGCCTACGATTCATCAGATATTACCAAAATCATTGATACACTAGATCAAAAGTCAATAGATCAATTGCTTGAAGAATACGAATCGAGCTACACCTTAACAGATGCCCTTAAAAAAGGTGGTGCCCAACGGGAATCGCTTGTTGAGGCAGCCAAAATTGAGTTGGGACTTCGCACCTTTTTGGAGGATGGTGGTTTTAAGGCCTTTACCGATACGTTTGAGAACTTGGGAGCATTACGTCAATTACCTGGGCTTGCAGTTCAACGCTTAATGGCCGATGGGTATGGTTTTGGTGGTGAAGGTGACTGGAAAACTGCCGCTATGGTCAGTGCCATGAAAGTTATGGCCAAAGGACTGGACGGTGGTACTTCATTCATGGAGGACTACACCTACCATTTCACTCCAGAAAAAGACTATGTGTTGGGCTCCCACATGTTGGAAATTTGCCCGTCCATTGCCAGTGGAAAACCCACCTGCGAAGTACACCCATTGGGTATCGGAGGTAAGGAAGACCCTGTGCGTTTGGTGTTCAATTCACCAGCCGGCGATGCACTGAATGCTTCCTTGGTGGATATGGGAAATAGATTCCGTTTGATCGTAAATGAGGTTGAAGCTGTTGAACCTATGGCAGATTTGCCTAAATTGCCGGTTGCCAGGGTACTATGGGATGCAAAACCCAACTTAGATGTGGCAGCAACAGCTTGGATATTGGCAGGAGGCGCACACCATACCGTATATACACAGGCTTTGACCACAGAGTATATGGAAGATTTTGCTGATATTTTCGGTATAGAACTTTTGGTAATTGATGAAGAAACACGAATTCGAAGCTTTAAAGATCAAATTCATGCAAATGAAGCCTATTATCACTTGTTTCAACATAATATGTAACACATAAAATTTGAAAAAATAATCGAACAAACTAAAATCATGAGAACAAGACAAGCTTCTTTCCTATATTTTGTTTTTTTTGTGGCACTCTTACACTTGGGATGCAAGGAAAATAAAAAAGAAAACCAATCTGAAACTGAAATGGTGAAGACAGAATCACAGAAAAACCATATTGAGAAAAGTGCCTTTGGAGAAATGCCCAATGGTGAACAAGTAGACAAATATACCCTCAGCAATGAAAATGGTATGGAAATCGATGTGATCACCTACGGTGGTATCATCACACGTTGGACCGCTCCGGATAAGAATGGAAACTATCAAGATGTAGTTCTCGGATTCAATGATTTGGAGTCCTACTTTGGTGACGTTCCCTATTTTGGGGCATTGGTGGGTAGATACGGTAACCGAATCGCAAATGGCGAATTCTCATTGGATGGTGAAACCTATACGTTGGCCAAAAACAATGGCCCAAACCATTTGCATGGAGGTGTAAAAGGATTTGATAAAGCAGTATGGGATGCCAAGGCTGAAAGTACAGATGATGGCGCTTCATTGGTGTTGACCTATACCAGTGCCGATGGTGAAGAAGGGTATCCCGGTAAACTGGATGTTACGGTAACGTACACCCTAACAGGCGACAACCAATTGGATATTCATTATGAAGCCGTAACGGATAAACCAACGGTGGTAAACCTTACACAGCACAGTTATTTTAATCTGTCTGGCGATTTTTCACAAGATATTTTGGACAACGAGGTTACCTTGAACGCTTCGGCCTATTTACCTGTAGATCAGGGATTGATTCCCACTGGGGAGCTTCGCCCGGTTGAAGGCACTCCGTTTGATTTTACCGAACCCAAAGCAGTAGGAGAGGAAATCAATGCGGATAATGAACAGATTAAAAGAGGAGGTGGTTACGATCATTGCTGGGTACTTAATGAAACAGAGGAAGATTTGGGCTTCGCAGCATCTGCCTATCATCCAGAATCAGGTCGATTGTTGGAAGTCTACACAGATGAACCTGCAATTCAATTCTATACTGGGAATTTCTTGAATGGCGCCTTGGCCTCCAAAACAGGAGGAACCTATGGAAAGCGTTCAGGACTTTGCTTGGAGACGCAACATTACCCAGATTCTCCTAATCAAGAGGCCTTTCCAACCACAAGGTTAAATCCTGGCGAGAAGTACAGTTCTCATACCAGTTTTAAATTTTCAACCAAATAAGCCAACCTCATGCAGACATTGGATACTATTGATTGGATTACCATATCCATATATTTTGTAGTGCTCTTGGGGATTGCCGTTTGGGTTATCCGAAAAAAGAAAGAAAACACAGAGGACTATTTCCTTGCCGGTAGAAATGTTGGGTGGTTTGTGGTCGGAGCATCTATTTTTGCCTCTAACATTGGTTCGGAACACGTAGTGGGACTTGCAGGTGCAGGCGCCGGAGACCGATTGCCCATGTTGATTTATGAGATTCAAGCTTGGGTCGTTTTGATTTTGGGCTGGGTGTTCTTGCCCTTCTATGCAAGAGCAGGCGTATTCACCATGCCCGAATTTTTGGAAAAACGTTTTGATGCCCGTTCACGCTGGATTCTTTCCGTGTTTTCCATCGTAGCTTATGTCCTTACTAAAATTTCAGTGACCATTTATGCCGGAGGCGTTGTGGTTTCCGCCTTATTGGGCATTGATTTTTGGACCGGTGCAATAGCCACTGTGGTATTGACTGGGGTCTATACAGTTTTAGGAGGAATGCGAGCCGTAGTCTATACCGAAACATTGCAAGCCGTAATATTGATTATAGGTGCGGCAGCCCTAACATTTATTGGATTGGAACATGTAGGAGGTTGGGAAAGTATGAAACAAACTGTGACGCCGGAATATCTAAACATGTGGCGTTCCGCTTCAGATCCAGATTTTCCTTGGCCATCTTTATTGATAACCAGTACAATTGTTGGAATTTGGTATTGGTGTACAGATCAATATATCGTACAACGTGCATTGACCGCAAAGAACATCAAGGAAGGAAGACGAGGTACCATTTTTGGAGCCTTGTTAAAGTTGATGCCCGTTTTCTTGTTTTTAATACCCGGGGTCATTGCATTGACTTTAAAAATGAGAGGAGAATTGGAATGGGATAGCCCAGATCAAGCATTCCCTGTATTGATGAGTAATTTGTTGCCTTCTGGTTTACGAGGATTGGTGGCTGCTGGACTCTTGGCAGCCTTGATGAGCTCTTTGGCATCTGTATTCAACTCCTGTTCCACATTGTTCACAGTTGATATTTATAAAAAATTACGCCCTAACACTCCAGAGAAGAAATTGGTGCGTACAGGGCAGATTGCTACCGTGATTGTTGTCATCATCGGTATTATCTGGATTCCGATTATGGCCAACATCTCTGGCGTGCTTTATGAATACCTACAAAGTGTGCAATCGTACATAGCACCACCGATTACTGCAGTATTTTTGCTTGGTATCTTTCATAAAAGAATCAACGCGCAAGGTGCTTTTGTAACCATGATTGTTGGATTTGTGGTGGGTGCCCTACGGATTACCCTTGAATTGGTTAAAGATTCACTTGATCCAGGTAGCTTTTGGTTCGCTTTGGGAGATATGAACTTTTTATCTTTTGCAGCATGGTTTTTCTTGTTCTGTATTATTTTGATATTGGTGGTGAGTTATGCTACTGCCGCACCATCGGATGAAAAACTAAAGAACTTGACTTATGCCACTATCTCTGAAGAAGAAAAGAAAGACAACAAGAACAGTTACAATTGGAAGGATATAGTTATTTCTATTGTAATCGTGGCCATTGTAATCTATGTGATGGTCTGGTTCAACGGGAAGTAAGTCCCAAGTAACATAAAACAAAAAGCTGTAAGGAAAACTTACAGCTTTTTTTGTTTTTATCTAAGATTTAATCTTCTTATCCAAAAGAATTTGAAGCTCACTTCGCTTCAACTGGTCGTTAAATGTCTTGATTTCCACATTCATGAATTTCTTGAATTTGGTATCCACATCCTTCAGTCGCTTGTTGAAGATGGAGTATACCTCTTTCTGCTGGTCTGTGGGTTTAAAATCCACGCCAAAAGCGGTAATATCACTGGCTAATGCACTCAATCGTCCATAAAGTTTCATGGGAGACCTAAAAGCATCTTCCCTGGCACCGGTCAAATGAATATCGTACAACGCCCCTGCAATAGATTCAGCAATTACCCGAAGCTCTTCAGCTTTTTTGGTATCACCCCTGTTTTTGAGTTGTGGAATGATTTCATTCAGTTCGGCACGTATCGTTTCAATATCATTGATCATGGTAACTGCAACGTTCATGGCATCACGCAATTCCAAGGAAAAGGCTACTTGTTTTTCAATATCCTCGATGGTGCCCTCGGTCGTAGGATCTTTTAAAACTTCCACTTCCCTAACGTATTCCTCATCATCAACAATCAACTTTACCTTATAATTGCCAGGAACCGTTTTTGGACCAAATTGTCCACGCCACAGGTCAATATCCCAAGTGACCAAAGGTCTCCAGCCTTCACCATTAAGTTGTACCCAAGGTCTTCCCGGAGGGGTTGATTTCAATTTAGGTCTATAGGTCGGTTCATATCGAAGGTCCCACATAACCCTGTTCACACCAGCTTCTTTTTTCCCTTCTAGGGTTCTGATCAGTTCATCTGTTTCAGATAGTATCTGAATTTCAACCTTTTCATGGTCACCATCTGCCAAATAATAGTTGATGTCCGCCCCATAAGCAGGATTGTTCCCCGAATTAAGACTGGGTCCATCCGTTTTTATACTCTGTCTATCCTGAAATCGATAGGCTTGGCGCAAACTAAAAAGATGGGCCTCTTTCCCTGCAGCGTCCATATCATATTCCCGCAAAGGCGCAATATTATCCAAAATATAATAGCCTCTTCCGTAGGTGCCTACTACCAAATCATCAAAACGCTCTTGGATTTCCAACCAATACACCGGGGCAGGGGGGAGGTTGTTTCGTAAGCGCATCCAGCCCTCACCATCATTGGTACTTATGTAAATTCCGTTGTCAACCCCAAGGTAGAGCATTCCCTCTCTTTTGGGATCCTCTTTAATAACATGGGCAAAACTGTGTACTGATTTTGGAACGTTTCCGCTCACCAACTTCCAACTTTGTCCATAATCTGAAGTTTTGTACACATAAGGAGCAAAATCGCCCATTTGGTGAAGGTCCACAGAGATGTAAACCGTTCCCTTTTTAAAATGGGATACTTCAATATTGGCAACGGTCCCCCATTTGGGTAGACCAGTAATGTTTTTGGTTACATTGGTCCAAGTTTTACCGCCATCACGCGTTAAATTTACCTGTCCGTCATTACTTCCGGTCCAGATAAGACCTGGTTCCAATTTGGATTCCACTATGCTGAACAAAGTGGCGCCATCAAAGGTCATGAGGTTATCAGTGGCGATTCCACCAGAACTTTTCTGATGGGATTTGTCGTTCAGGGTCAAATCAGGGCTTATTACCTGCCAGCTTTGACCATTGTCATCACTTTTGTGTACAAATTGACTTCCTACATACACACGGTGACGGGTATGAGGTGAAAAGGCTAGCGGAAAGTTCCAATGCCAACGGTATTTCAATTTCCCGGGCTCCCAACCGTATCCAGCTTCGGGCCAAACACGAACTTCTTGTGCGTGACCGGTACGGGCGTTGTAGCGTTGCAATCCACCATCATAACAACCAGACCATACAATGTCATTGTCAAATGGGTCGGGTTGGGCGAAACCACTCTCGCATCCACCTACGCCTTCCCACAAACCTAAAGGAATATAGCCTTGCAAACTATTGCTGGGTCCTTTATAGGAATATCCATCTTGACGGTTTCCATACACGTTGTACGGGATTTGATCATCTACAGCAGCATGGTACATTTGTGCAATGGGAAGCACTACGCGTTGGAAACTCTCACCATGGTTTAAGGTAATACTGGCACAGCCATCATGGGCCACCATCATGCGGTTTGCATTGGTGGGGTCCAACCAGATATCATGATTGTCGCCACCAGCGGCATATCCTCCGGATATGGTTTTTCCGCCATCCTTGGAAGTGCTGAATTTTACACTGGCAAAATAAAGTTCGTTGGGGTCTGCTGGAGAAACGGCCATTCGGGTGTAATAGGGAGCCCGTTCCGCAATGTCATGGTTGCGGGTTTGAAGCGTCCATGTGTTCCCAAAATCTTCGGAACGATACAATGCAGGACTGTCAATTTCAAAAAGGGCATACACCACATTGGGTTGAGAAGGGGCAATGGCCACTGCTGTTTTTCCAACTGGATTATCCTTTCCTCCGGGCAGCCCATATTTGGAAAGAGCTTCCCAAGATTCGCCACCGTCTGTGGTGCGATAAACGCCTCCACCGGGACCTCCACTGTTTAATCCCCAGGTATTAATGTGAACAGACCACATCCCCACCAAAAGTCGGTCTGGATTTTTAGGGTCGATGGCCAACTCAGCAGCACCCGTATTTTCATCTACAAAAAAGATTTTTTTCCACGTTTTGCCGCCATCGGTGGTTTTGAAGACACCACGTTCTTGTTGTGGACCATAGGTATGGCCCAAAGCTGCGGCATACACAATGTCGGGATTGGTAGGGTGGACGATTACACGGCCAATGCGGCCTGTTTTTTCCAATCCCATTTTTTTCCAGGTTTTTCCGGCATCTTCAGATTTATAGATACCATCACCCATGGCATGTGCAGGTCTGATGACGAAAGTTTCTCCAGTGCCCACCCAGATAATATCAGGGTTGGACGGTGTCACCGCCAAGGATCCAATGGAAGAAACCTCTTGGTCATCAAAAATGGGATTCCAGTTGATGCCACCGTCGGTGGTTTTCCAAAGGCCGCCAGAGGCAGCTCCAATGTAATTGATCATGGGGTCTCCGGGGACACCCGCAATGGCAATGGCACGGTTACCTTCAGGCCCAATAAATCGGAATTCCAAATCATCAAAGACCGTTGGGTCGGTTTGGGCAAAAGAGGTTAAAAAAAGAAATAAGAAAAGGGGAATCAGGGGAAATTTTGATTTCATAGTTATTAATTCTAGCTTAAAACTATAGAAGATAGTCAATAAGGCACTACAAATCTTGTGATGCTTTTATTTTTGAAAGCTTTTCGGAAAAAAGGCAAAACTGTTCAGGATTTTTGAAACGGAACTCATAAAAACCAATAATGTTCTATTTTTTATGAGGATGCCAATAAACTCGTTATCAATGGGATTGATAGTATATTACCTCTTGTGCCTTAATTAATTTTTGACTGATGTGCTATTTATCCGTAGGAATGCGATTGTAAGTCACCGTTAATCAAATTTTCATCTTGTAAAGCTTGCCACCTCTAGCTTTCAATGGGATATGTACCCGTTTGGGAGAATTCTTTCAACTCATCAATGGGAAGTTCAGTATTGGAATATTTTGGTGTACAACCCAAAGTCAGCAATACAATGCATAGAAAGGAAAACGGTGGTCTATATTTAGCTAATTTAGACAAAACAGTATTTTAAGGTATGGTTTCTATTTTCCTTAAAATAAGGTTTTTGAGCGAAAATTATATTGACAAAAACATGATTGTTGAGAGAGACAATCGTTGTGTCTATTGTCCTTTTGCAAAAATGGCACCAGTATTTATTGCTGCAGAATACAATATATATTTTTCAAATTCATGAAATCGCTAAATCAGATGTCAACCCGAAGTTCAAATAGCGTGTGCTTGGGTTTTTTGCTAAGAATGTTTGGGAATAACCAATTTCAGTTTCTTTTGCTTGCCATAACCTTGTTGTCCATTTAAAAGGTAATGGATTCGTCATCTCCTAAGTTATGCAATCACAGTAGTAAAAGCGTTGGGATTAATCCACTTTTAATTTAAAACCTCAATAGCATGTTCTCCCACTTTTTTGCCTTGTTCAACACCATTATTAATGGCAGGCATATAGTGTATTCCGCCATACAATCTACTAATTGCAGCTTCATCGGCGGCATGCCTGAACGATTTAAATGGACGGGGAGGTAGCCCATAGCTCACTTCCGTTGAATCCACAAAACTGTAATTTTCCCCAAGGAGATGGGTAAGCATTGTAGCAGCTGAACTAGAGGCAACACTGTGTCCGCTTGTATACTCTGGAAATGCAGGGGTTTGTAGAATGGGTTTCCAATCTGGGTCAATATACCGATTTATGTATGTCTCGGGTCTAATAAGCCCGGTATTATACTTGGCAGCCCAACAACTTATAAAGGCGTCTGCAATGGCCACTGCGGTTTTGGACAACACCTCAGAAGCTTTCATGGGATTTAACTTTTCCGCTTTGGCCGCTTGGCATGCAATCATAATCCAATGTCCTCCAGGTGAAATTTGCTGATGGTAGTACATGACATGCCCTTTGATATAAGAAATATTCGGATTACAGTCCCAAAATTTGGCTTTGGCCAGATTATCTTCTGTGAGATTGTTCACCGATTCATAGACATACAGGGTTTCCTTGTAAAACTGAGAAGATGGGATTGAATCAAATTGTGTTGGTGGAGCGGGCTCAAATTGGTCTGATGCTTTT
>JAUIBH010000140.1 GCA_030427985.1 Bacteroidia bacterium
CGGTTACTTCAAATTTCTCGTTCAAGGGTACATTGAAATCGACCCTGATTAATGCTTTTTTATTTTCAAAATTGTAGTTGTCTATTACTTTCATGGAATGTTGCTTTAAATAAAAGGCAAATGTAAAGATTAATAGGGGTAGTTAAAACCTTCCCCCTTAATTTATATATATTCTTTTATGGGTGAAAAACAACTATATTTGAAGCTATGCTTTTTAAGGACGTTTTAGGACTTTACCACTTAAAAAACCATCTCACTTCCAGTGCGGATGCGGGAAGGATTCCACATGCACAATTGTTCGTTGGCCCTGAAGGATCTGGCACTCTGCCAATGGCATTGGCCTACTCCCAATATTTAATTTGTGGAAACCTAAACGGTGAAAACGATGGGGGGAATGAGTCCTGTAACCTAAAATTCAACTCATTTGCGCATCCTGACGTACACTTTGCCTTTCCTGTAGCCAATACGGAACAGGCCAAAAGCCATGCGGTAAGCGACCATTTCATGAAACAGTGGCGCACATTTATTAAGGAGCAGCCCTATGGCAACCTTTTCGATTGGTACCGATTAATCGATATTGAAAAAAAACAGGGGCAAATAGGTGTGGACGAGGCCAAGGATATCGTAAAAAAGTTATCCTTGAAGTCCTATGAGGGAGGTTTTAAAGTGATGATCGTGTGGATGGCCGAAAAACTGAACACCTCTGCTTCCAACAAGCTTTTGAAATTAATAGAGGAGCCTCCGGAGAAAACCGTTTTTTTGTTGCTCTGCCAGGATGAAGAACAGATTTTACAAACTATACGGTCCCGCTGTCAAATTTTACATTTTCCCCCTTTGGCTGAGGATGTTATTGCCGCTGAACTTTTAAAGAAAGGGGCTTCACATCAAGAAGCCATGCAAATAGCCCATGAGGCCAACGGCAATTTCAACAAAGCCCTAGATCTACTGAACAAGGATTCTGAAGACCTTGTATTCGAGAAATGGTTCGTACAATGGGTACGCAGTGCCTTTAAGGCAAAGGGCAACAAAGCAGCCATCCACGAATTGCTGCTTTGGAGCGAAGAACTTTCAAAAACAGGCAGAGAAACACAAAAAAAGTTTCTACATTACTGTATCATGGTAATGAGACAAGCCATGTTGTTGAATTATGGCATAGATGAACTTGCCTATATGAAAATGCACTCAGATGGTTTTCAATTGCAGAAGTTTGCACCCTTTGTCCATGAAAATAATATTTTGGAAATTACCGAAGAATTGGAAGAGGCCATATTCCATATTGAAAGAAATGGAAATGCCAAGATCATATTCACGGATTTATCGATTCGCCTAACAAGGCTACTGCACAAAAAACCAACTAAAATAGATTCCTAATGGAAGTGATCAAAGAATATGCTTCAGAGCTCATATTACTCCTTTTTTTGTCCATAACTTTTTTGCAAAGCGGGTTGGATAAAATGACGGACTGGAAAGGCAATGTTGAATGGTTAAGAGGGCACTTCGCCAAGACGCTTTTCAAAGGTTCTGTACCCGTTGTACTGGGTATAATTCTTGTTTTGGAGATAATTACTGGGATTGTATCCTTGATGGGGATCTATGAGGTGCTGAGCGCCCAAAATACTTCATTTGCCTTCCTAGGTGCTTTACTGGGGTGCATCACACTGTTAATGCTTTTGTTAGGGCAACGTGTTGCGAAGGATTACGACGGAGCAAGAACCATTGTCATTTATCTTATCCCTGTAGTTTTTCTGCTGTTCCTATTAGAAAATTAAAAAGCCTCCCTATTGTGGGAGGCTTTTTGGAGGCATCGAGCGGATTCGAACCGCTGTACAAGCTTTTGCAGAGCTCTGCCTAGCCACTCGGCCACGATGCCCTTTTTAAATCGATTGCAAATTTAGTAAAAATTAATCCTTTCCTTTTTAAAGAAACGAAGTTTGTTCAAAATAAAATCAAAAGGCTACTGTTTATTTTTAAGAGATAGCTTTACCAGCACTTTTTCCACATCCCCATTGATAGGTGGGTTTACCTTGGCAACGGAGATTTTAGATTTTTCCACCAAGGGCAATTCTTTAAAAATCCTGTCCCCAATTCTTTTGGCCACATGTTCCAATAATTTTGAAGGGATACTCATTTCCTCAACTACGATGCGGTTTATCCGCACATAGTCCACTGTGTCCCTTAATTCATCAGTTTCTATCGCTTTGGACAAATCTGCCTTGACCTCAACGTTTACCAGATAATCGCTTCCTATTTTTGTTTCCTCCGAAAGACACCCATGATACGAATATACCCGGATGTTATCTACCCTTATTGTTCCCATGTACAAGTTGTTGATTGAGTACACAAACTTAAAACAAAGAAGGGTAATTTAATAGGTGCACCTACAATTGCTAATTCCTTGGAACAGGTCAACCCCTACCGTTACTACATGGGTACCTGTGCTATATCCCAAAATCTCGTTTAGAATGATTTGATAGGAATAGCCAAAATAGAAGTTACTTTTTTTGAACCCTACGATTGGGGCAATATAGAGCGGATTACCTATTTGATCGTTCAAGAATCTATAGGTCACCCCGGCATAGTAGTAATCCTCAAAATCATACCAGCGAAACTTTAGGTTCAAATCTGTTTCTGATCTTCCATCACTTTCAAAAATCTTGAACAATAATGAAGGTTCAATTTCCAAATTGCTCGTTCTGCTTTTGGTATATCTGTAACCTGTATATACATAATAGTTTCTCAGTTCATTGGGCTCATCTATATTGAAGGTAAGGCTTCTTGGATCTTTGTCAAGTATATTGGAAGCATTGGCCGCAAAGTAAAATTTATCGTACCGATACAAAACCCCGACATCAAAGTTATGATTGGTGGTTTGCCTGTTGTTTACGATTCCACCATCGGGAAAATCGATAAGATTGAACTGGTCAATGTCGATATTGAACTGGTTAAAATTGTATGAAAGACCGAAAGATAAAAATTCATCCTCATAGCGGTCCAAGGTAAGGTGGTGGGCAAATGAAACCCTGGCGCCCCTTTGTTTGGTATATCCGTTGGAATCATTATATAAAAACACCCCTATCCCAGATTTTTCGCCTATCCGCATATCCGCGGCCAAAGACTGTGTTCTTGGAGCATCCTTAATCCCTACCCATTGAGCCAAACCATTGAGCCTAATCTTAACATGGTCCCCAATACCAGCATACGTAGGTGCCAGCACGAACGGATTGTCTGCCAAGTATTGCGAAAGTTGTGGAGAATTAAGTTCTTGACCCCTTACTAAAAAGGCACTTGTAATAAGGGCGAAGGTCAACAATCTCTTAAGCATAGTTTTTAGGTTAAGGTTTTTATCTGTACAGGGTGAAATGGCCTACAAATTCCCGACTATCTTCCTCTCCGTTCAATTGGATGACGTACCAGTAATCTCCTGTTGGCAATTCATTTCCTTCATATTTTCCATCCCAGCCTTGAGCATCATGGGCCTGTCTGGAAACCACTCTACCATAACGGTCATAAATCTTTATTAGTATATCTGGGAATTGCTGAATATTCTTTGGTATCCAGAAATCGTTTTCCCCATCTCCATCAGGAGTAAAGAAGTTGGGAATATCTACATCTATGAACTCCATGAAGATGTTGGCAATCATTTCACAGCCATTCTCATCTACTACCCTAACTTCGTAAGTATCCGTTCTGGTAATGTAAAAGGTGTTGTCATTACCATTGTCGATACCATCAAAATAATAGGTGTATTCCGGCCTTCCTCCGTCTGCTAACGCCGTAATCTCGTTAATACTTCGCTGTTCAAGAGCCAAGGTCAACGGTTCAAAACTCTCTATAGTGAAATCCAATGTAATCAAACAACCGTTAGCATGTGCAATGGTAATATAATGATCCCCTGGAGCGATGTTCCTAAAATCTGGGTTTAGCTGTAAAGCTGATGGATCTGTCGAATCCAATGCATACATAACATCTCCTATAATGCTTTCGTCTTCCAAGGTAATGTTCACATAATTGTCCGGAACATTTCCCGTACACACGTAAACAGGCTCCACTGTGGCATTAAGATTTACCCCTGGTTCTATATCAACAACTACATTGGTTTCACATCCATTGGCATCCCTAACAAATATTAGGTAATTCCCCGCAGCCAGGTCCATAAAATCTATCCGGTCCTGAACAAAGTCAGCATCGCTATTAGAGTTTATGGCTGTGCTATAAGGAGCCGTACCTCCGGTAATATTAAGGGAGATGGTACCGTCTTGACTATCCACACATATTTCTGGAGTGGTGGTGGCATCGACCATGAGCATAGCGGGCTCTGTAATCGTATATTCCAAGTACTCGAAACAGCCATTTTGGTCTTGAGCTATAATAATATAATCACCAGGCTCTAGGTCCGTAAATGTGTTAACAGTATCAAACTGGTTCAAGTTTGGTGAAATCGCATATTGATATCCTCCAGCACCACCTGAAAGGGCTACTGTTATGCTACCATTGCCCTCGCCCTCACACGTAACGTTAATGACCTCATCGGTATATGTCAATGGTTCTGGTTCTTCGATAACAACTTCTTCTGGTAACGTAGTACAATCCTCGCTTGTTACGGACACATAATAGGTTCCAGCAGGTAGATTTCTAAACTCCCCAATAGCTGTAGGTCCGGCAATTCTTGAAGCAACACTCAAAGAAGCATCTGTAAACAACTCAAACTGATAATTGCCAAGTCCTCCATAGGCTTCCGCATATATTATCGCCGTACTTTCTCCCGTACAATTGATATAGGCAGCCGATGCGTCTACCAAAAGCTCCAATGGATCAATCATATCCTCGGTAATTGCGTTGGACTGAACTGCCTCACAACCGTTAACGGCATCCCTAACGAAGTATTGATAAGTACCTGCTCCTAGGGTTCCTGTGGCCGGAAGTGGCATTGGGTTATTGGTCATCGGCATAAAGGTTACACCATCTGCACTATATTCGTAGGTGCCGCTACCACCAGTTGCTGTCAATTCAAACTCAACTCCGGTTGCACAGGTCAACGGGTCGGTCCTTATCAGTTGTGCGCTAACAGGTGTAGGCTCAATGATTTCTACGGTATTTGTGGTAACATCACAATCCCAACCATCAGTAATCGTAATACTATATATACCTGCTCCAAGATCATTAAAGTCTGGACTTAATTGA
>JAUIBH010000141.1 GCA_030427985.1 Bacteroidia bacterium
TACCAATGACAAGGATTCCCACAATGACCTCTTTCAAGAGATTACCATACAATTGTGGAAGGCCTATCCCAAATTTAGGGGGGATTCCAAATTTAGCACATGGATGTACCGGGTAGCATTGAATACGGCCATCACCTTGTACAGAAAATCAAAAAGGAGGGTGCAGACACAGGATTATGACTCGGTAGTCCACAAAATTAAGGCCGACCCTTATGATGATACAGAGGAAAAGCAATTAAAATTGATGTACGATGCGGTACGGCAGTTGGGCGATATTGACAAAGCCTTGGTCTTTCTTTATCTGGAAGACAAAAATTACTCTGAAATAGCTGAGACTCTCGGTATTACTGAGGTGAATGCCCGGGTGAAAATGAATCGGGTGAAAACTAAATTACGAACCATATTAAATCCTTAGGTTATGGTGGATGAACTGGAACTTTTAAAAAGAGACTGGCAAAAAAAGGAAGCTGACCTTCCCAAACTGTCCTATGACCAAATCTATAAGATGATCTGGAAAAAATCATCTTCCATCGTAAAATGGATTTTTTACATCAGTATCATAGAATTTGTTTTTTGGGCTGGTCTCAATATCATTTTCAGCGATGCGGAATCCATGCAGGAGCTCAAGGCAATGCATATTTATCGTGTAATTATGGTATTGAATTTCATCAATTATGGGATTATTTTATACTTCATCTACAAGTTTTACGTGAATTACCGAAAAATCTCATTCACCGATTCATCAAAAAAACTTATGGGAACTATATTGAGCGTCAAGAGAACAGTGACCCAATACGTATGGTTCAACCTAAGCATCTTCACTATTTCCATGCTCATCAGTATTTATGGCGCTTTTGTGTACGGTCCCGAAGGCGAGAAACTTATGGAAGTAGCTGCCCAAGATGGCAACTCTACTATGTTTTGGGTAATGTTGATTGCTTTTTCCGTGGTTTTTATTGCCGTATTATTGGTGCTGATTTGGCTTTTTTATAAACTGCTCTACGGAATTCTTTTAAAGCGATTAAGACAAAATTATAAGGAATTGAAGAAGTTAGAGGTTTAATTCCCTTTGTAACTATACTTTCTTTTCTGGTTTTCTTCTTCATAAGCGGCCAATTCTTCTTTGGAAATCACCTTTAAAAAGGATGGGTGCTGCTCAATGGCATATTCCAATTTTTCCAAAATGGCTTCAATGGACTCATTTTCGTAATCAATATCGAGGGGAGCCTTGATCTGCATGGATTGCAAAATGCCTTTCTTTTTTACCCGAAGTCCTTTTTTATCAAAAGAACGTCTAAATCCATCTATTACAACCGGAACCACCACGGGTTTGTACCTTTTAATGATATGTGCCGTTCCTTTGCGCAAAGGTTTCCACGGGGTTGTGGTTCCCTGCGGGAAGGTGATTACCCACCCATCATCCAACGCTTTGGCAATATTGCTAATATCACTGAACTTTACTTGTCGGTTTACATCCTGACCATCCGCACGCCAGGTCCGCTCTATACTAATGGATCCCGCGTAGGCTAAAATCTTGGTAAGTAGACTTTTTCCCATGGTCTCCTTGGCCGCCACATAATAAATATTGAGCTTGGGATTCCATAAGTATGCTAAGTTCTTGATATTGTCATCCCTACCCTTTAGACTTGCGTTGAACACATGAAACATGGCCACCACATCCGCAAAATAGGTTTGATGGTTGCTCACGAAAAGTACATTGGTCTCAGGAAGATCCCGAATGATCTGGGAACCTTCTATTTCAAGGGTATTGAATCCTTTGTAACGTTGGTGGGTGATCATACCGGCAATACGAATCAACCAACGTTTTAAGAACAGAATATGACCGAAAGGATTTTCTTTGAATAGGCCCATGGGGTAACTGTTGTCGGCAAATTTACAAAATAGCGGTCAAAGCACTTGCCGTAAAAGCTCCCTGATTTCGCTCATCATCATAGCCGTGGCGCCCCAAACGGTATAACCATTTAATTTATAAGCGGGTACGTTTATGCTTTTTGCATAAGATGTACTCAATAATTCTTCGATGAGATTGGCATCATCCAAAAAATCCTTTACTTGAGCCTCCACAATTTGCTCCACCTCATCTTCTTGAGGCACAAAAGGTTGAGGGTTAGAATAAATTCCCATATAAGGCTGTACCAAAAAATTGCTGGGAGGAATGTAAACCTCGCTCAATTCCCGTATCACTTGCACCGATGTTGGCGGAACGCCCACTTCCTCATGGGTCTCTCGCAGTGCCGTATGCATTAAATCTTTATCCTGTTTTTCAACCTTCCCACCCGGAAAACCTATTTGGTTAGAGTGCACTCCTTCATAGGTCTTGCGCAGAATGAGCAGCAAACGGGTTTGCATGGACACATCAGGATAGAAAAGCGCCATGACCCCAGCTCTTTTGGGATTTACTTTTTTGATATTGTTCTGCTTTAACCACTGTATCCGCTCCGTTGGAGACATTTTATAGTGTGATTCTTCTCCTGGAAGAGGGAGATTTTTTAATTTTAAAGCTATTTCACAAAATTCATCAAAATTCATGTTGTTAAGACCATCAGCTTTAACTACAAGTATACTACTAATTTTTTTCGTCTCCTGCGGAGAGTCCCCAAAAAAGAAAACCGTTCAAAAAGAGGAGACCGCCGTCAAAATAGATTCTGTACAACAAGAGATTCCTGAAACACCATCTAAAGAGGAAGAAGAGGAGACATTTGTACTGAATGAGGAAAATGCCATCGATTTCTTTTTTGATTATGCCAAAAAACTGAAAAAGAACAAGGTGAAAATCGTCACCACCATGGGCAGTTTCACAATTCAGCTTTATGATAATGTCCCCTACCACAAGGCCAACTTTATCTATCTGGCTCGACAAAATTATTTTGATAGCACCCAATTTCACCGTGTGGTGAAGGATTTTATTATTCAGGGCGGAAACTCAGACGATAGAAAAACAGCGAGAAAAAGGGGAGATATTGGAAGATACCTGCTCCCCCCTGATGCCAAAAAAGGCCATAAACACCACCGAGGTACCATTTCAATGCCCAGTAGCGAGCGAGACAATCCCCATAAGTTGGCCTCACCCTATGAGTTCTTCATTGTGGCCACCAAACCTGGGTCGTACCACTTAGATGGCTCCTATACCCCTTTTGGACGTGTCATTGAAGGGATGGACATTGTGGATGCTATAAACAATGTTCCTGTGGGAGATGGGGACTGGCCCCTAAGAAATGTTTACATTCTTGATGTTGAAGTTTTGTGAACCTATAAAAAAATAATATAATTTAGACAACCTATGGAATAACTCAAACTAATGATACAAACTAAACAACTCATTTACTCAGACAAGCAACAATCCTATGAGGGTGTTATTGCATATGACGATAGTGTCAAAGGCAAGCGCCCTGTAGTTTTGGTTTCCCACACATGGGTGGGACAATCCGATTTTGAAGAAGACAAAGCCAAGGAATTGGCCAAACTGGGCTATCTGGCCTTTGCCATTGATGTTTTTGGACAAGGAAGACGGGCAAAAGACGCTACAGAAGCAGAAGCCCTGATGAACGAAATGTTGGAAGACCGACAAGAACTCTTAAACCGAATACTTCTTGCGGTGGATACCATTACAGAAAATGAAATGGCAGATGCCAAAAAAATGGGAGCCATCGGCTTCTGTTTTGGTGGAAAATGCGTTCTGGACTTGGCCCGTTCTGGAATTGATATGAAGGGTGCGGTCTGTTTCCATGGTATTTTTGACCCGCCTGGCATAGAACATGAAGGTGATATTAAAGCGAAAATCTTGGTGCTGCACGGTTGGGAAGACCCGCTGGCATTTCCCAAGGATATTGTTTCGTTGGGCTATGAGCTCACCGAACGTAACGCTATTTGGGAAATGGATGTTTTTGGGAGTACAGGTCATGCGTTTACCAATCCAAAGGCCAATGACCCTGATGGAGGAATGCAATTTAATCCTTTGGCCAATGACCGTTCATGGCAGCGTATGACCCACTTTTTTGAAGAGGTTTTTAAATAAAACTGATTAATTTTTGGGGTCACTACATTTTCAAGTTGACCCCAAAAATGATTTGTCGAAAGCCTCCGGCAAAAACTCCGGATGTGGCCCGGTTTAATCTGGAAGCTCTGTAAATCTGGTCCGTAATGTTCTTTCCATTGACGAAAATTGTGGCGTCTATCTTTTTACCCATTTTAAAATCATAATTGACAAAGGCATCTATGGTGGTAAAGGATGGTAATTGGCCTATGGCTCCATCTGCGGATTCAGCTTCAAAATTGTGGAATTCAGTGAATTGCTCACTAACATGGTGCACGTTAAAACCAGTGGAAAGGCCTTTCCAATCATAATTGAGGCCCATGCTCATATTAATTTTTGGGGTATAGGGTGCTTCAGCATCCTTAATTCCTTCATCCCCAAAAGTGATGATACTTCGGGTTATGTTGGGAAAATCAGTAGCGTCTAGGGTATCATCGGTAAATATTGTTTCTCCTCCCCCATCATCTATATAAACTTCGTAAGCATTTCTATTGGAATTTACTTTAGCGATGTATTCAGTTTCCGTGGCCGAGCCATGAATCACTTGCGAAAAGAGGTCTTTGTCCTCCAATCTACCTCCCATTACTTTGGAATGCATATAGGTTGCATTTCCCAAAAGATGAAGTTGGTGTTCCTCATTTTTGAACAACTCAGCATCAAATGCCAATTCCATACCCTGTACATTGACTTTGCCTAATTCTTGGAATACCTCATTTCGACCTCCAGCATAAAAATTTCTGCTCGCATTATGGAAATAGGTTATCTGCCCATTGATACAGTTGTTCAGGAGGCTACCACGCCATCCCAATTCCTTGTTCCAACTTAGCTCTGGATCAATATTGATACTCTGTCCTTCCAACGGATTGGTCACAACGCCATCTTGCTCCACCAAAAAGCCAAAGACTTTTGAAGGTGCTATCATTCCTTCGTAGACACTTCCAAAAAACTCACTGCCCTCCCTTTTGTAATTAATTGTAATTCCGGGCAAAAACTGATTGTAAACATTAGGCTCTCTTCCTTCTGAAGTGCTTTGCAAATCAGGGTCTTGCGCCAAGGCCATAAGGTCCTGTCGGTACATGTCCACATGCTCAAACCTTAAAATGGGG
>JAUIBH010000043.1 GCA_030427985.1 Bacteroidia bacterium
ATGTAGTGGATGCTACCATTTTGGGAATAGAGAGGGAAGAGGCAAACTATGGGGTTTATAATGTCGGTTCCGGTGTAAGGACAGATGTTCTGGAAATAGCCCAGACTTTGTTGGATGCATATGGGAACAATTCCGTTAAATATTCCATATCGGGAAATTTTAGGCTTGGTGATATTAGGGACAATTATGCTGATTTGACCAAAATTCAAAATGATTTGGGATTTGCGCCAAAAGTATCTTTTAAAGAAGGAATCCAACACTTTACCAAGTGGGTTTCTTCCCAAGAAACACAAAAAGATGCATTTGACAAGTCCATAGACGAAATGAAAAACAAGGGACTTCTTAAGTAAGGGATATGCTCAACGGGAAAAAAATAGTATTCTTTTCGGCAAACTTTTTTGGCTACCATCATGAAATAAAAAATAAGCTGGAGTCAATGGGGGCTGAGGTGGATTTTTTTGACGAACGGCCCAAGAATACTTTCTGGACGAAAGCGTTGATCCGTTTGGATAAAAGGATAATGAACCGAAGAATAGAAAAATATTACAAAGAGATTATCAGTCAGACTTCTAATAAAAGGTACGACTATGTATTTTTCTTGAAAGCAGAAGTGATTACCCTTAAGATGCTGAGGTCACTTAAAGATCAGCAATCCCATGCCCGTTTTATTCTTTATATGTGGGATTCCATAAAGAACAGTGGTAGGGACATTGAAGAACTATTTCCTGTTTTTGACAAGATTTTATCCTTTGATAGAAAAGATGTTCAAGAGAATAATTCACTCGTATTTAGGCCATTGTTTTATTTGGATGATTACGAAAAGTTGGGAGAGAACAAAGAGGAGCCCAAGTATGACATAAGTTTTGTGGGTACAGGCCATACCGATAGATATACGCTGGTCTCAAAAATTAAGGCAGCATGTAAGACTATGGGATTAAGGGGCTACTTTTTCCTGTATCTTCAGGACCCCAAGGTATATTTATTTCGAAAAGTCTTTCAAAAATCTTTCAGAAAAGCCAAGTACACGGATTTTGCCTATACCCCTTTGGGGAAAAGGGAAATTTTGGACATTATTGCACAATCCCATTGTGTTTTGGATATCCAAAGAGATGTCCAAACCGGGCTTACCATGCGATGTGTAGAGGTTCTTGGGGCCAAACGTAAATTGATTACCACCAATGAAGATATTGTAAATTATGACTTCTATGACCCAAACAACATCTTGGTTATCGACCGTAATGATCCAAGAATTACAAACCAATTTATAGAATCCCCTTTTCAGGAGATTGAGGATAAAATTTATAAGAACTATAACTTGTTCAATTGGGTATCCGAAATCTTTGAGTAGGAACCACATAGAATATTTATAGTACAAAATAAACAAAGCACCATATGAAAAGGATTGCAATAATTTTTGGGGGCGCAGGATATATTGGCCGTAATATGCTCTCGGTCTTTTTAAAAGAAAACAAGTTTGAAAAGTATATCGTTCGCGACATAAAGCCTTTGCAAGGATTTGAAATGGAAGACAATGTTCACTTTGAACATTGTGATGTTAGGGAGCCAATTACAATTGAGATTGGCGAGTGTGATTCATCCAACTCATGGATATTCAATTTTGCCGCAGTACATCGAGAGCCCGGACACGCCTACAATGAGTATTTTGACACAAATATTCCAGGTGCTTTGCACGTGACTGATTTTGCACGTCAAAAGGGAATTAAGAACATATTATTTACAAGTAGTATTGCCCCATACGGAAGGTCTTTGGAAAAAAGGACGGAAGAATCCCCTCTTTATCCAGAGACGGCTTATGGAATTTCTAAGGCTCTTGCCGAAAAAATCCACGAATCATGGCAAATTGAAAATACCCAAAGACGATTGATCATAGTTAGGCCAAGTGTAATTTTTGGCCCAAAAGATCCGGGCAATGTGTATAGAATGATCAAATCTTTGAAGAAAGGCACTTTTATATTGCCCAATGGCGGAAATGTAATAAAGGCCTATGGTTATATTTTTGGCCTTATAGATAGCTTTATGTTTGTCATGGACAAAAAAGACGATCTCATAATTTATAATTATGCTGAAAACCCATTGGTACCCCTAAAAGAGATGACTTTGATAGTAAAGGAAGAATTGGGATATAAAAGGCCCACTTTAAATCTCTCCGTCAAACTCCTTTCTGCAATAGCTTGGGTACTTTGGAATATTGGCAGAACTGTGGGCAAAAGTCTTGATATACACCCCGTTCGGGTAAAAAAAGCTGGTTTTCCAACCAATATAGGCCCGAAGTATTTGATGGACAATCAATTTGAGTTTAAGTATGATTTTAGGAGTGCGCTCAGGCATTGGAAAAAAGTTTCTCCAGACGACTTTTGATTCTGCTTAAATAATCAAGCATAGATGGTTTCAGAGCCTAACACCTCAACATTATAAGGTATATTTGCCTTAATAAAAGAACATAGAAAAACGAAAATATGTTTTTCAAGCAATACAGGTACTCGGGATTTATCATACCGATCTCTTATCTCATAGATTTGTTGATAATAAACTTATTGGCGTATTATTTACCGCTGCAATTTAGATATCCGGTATTGTTGTACACGTACATTAACCTTGCTTGGATAATCATAGCTATAAAATCGCAGTTCTATGTTGTTTATAGATATACTAAGGTCACTAGGATACTGGTTCTAATATTTCATCAGTTTTTCTTCTTCTTTTTAATTCTATATGCTTTTATCGGGTTTTTTAAACAACCCAATATGAGCCGCTTGGCATTAGCCGAGTATTTGGGCCTGTCTTTGATATTGATATCAGCCATAAAATTCTTCAGCTATTATCTTTTAATGAACTACAGGAGAAAAATTAAAGGCAACCTAAGAAATGTTGTCGTGGTTGGGAAGAACAAAAAGGCAGAACAGCTGGTATTGGTTTTCAATGAAAGAAGGGAATATGGATATAACTTTCTTAAGCAATTCTCCTTAAAAACCTTGGATTTTAATATAGAAGAATGCTTTTCTTATATCATAAATCAAAATGTAGATGAAATATATTGTTCAGTCTCAGAGCTAAAGAATGAAGAAATTACAAAGTTCATCAACTTTGCTGACAATAATTTAAAAACCCTCAAGTTTATTCCCGATAACAAAAACATCTTTGCCAAAAAGCTCAAATTTGAATACTATGATTACATCCCCGTACTTTCTTTAAGGGATATCCCATTGGACAACCCCATAAACGCATTTATCAAACGAAGCTTTGATGTCGCCTTTTCCCTAATTGTAATTGTTGGTTTACTGTCTTGGTTAACCCCCATTTTGG
Organism: Bacteroidia bacterium; assembly: GCA_030427985.1. GTDB lineage: Bacteria > Bacteroidota > Bacteroidia > Flavobacteriales > Flavobacteriaceae > Flagellimonas. The sequence continues at coordinate 3,325 of JAUIBH010000043.1, forward strand.
CCATTTTGATCACTCTTGAGTCCAAAGGGCCGGTCTTTTTCAGACAGACTAGAAATGGTATTGACAATAGGGAATTCTATTGCTATAAATTTCGCTCTATGGCACCCAATAAAAATGCAGACAACATCCAGGCTACAAAAAATGATATGCGTATTACCAAAATAGGAAGGTTCTTGAGGAGTACCAGTATAGATGAACTGCCCCAATTTTATAATGTGCTGTTTGGCACCATGTCTGTAGTGGGCCCTAGGCCTCACATGGTAAAGCACACCAATGAATATGCCGCAAGTGTGGATAAATACATGGTTCGCCATTTTGTAAAACCCGGGATAACGGGTTTGGCACAAGTAAGAGGATACAGGGGGGAGATTGAAACCGATTCAGATATTCAAAACCGAATTAAGTTTGACATTTTTTATATTGAAAACTGGTCCTTGTTCCTTGACGTAAAGATTATTGTTCAAACTATAATAAATGCCTTTAAAGGAGAAGCCAAGGCGTATTAAAAACATATGAAAAAAACCCTAATAACCGGCGCAGCAGGTTTTCTTGGATCTCATCTTTGCGATAGGTTCATTGCCGAAGGGCACCATGTCATTGGCATGGACAACCTTATCACGGGTGACATCAAGAACATCGAACACCTGTTTCATCTAAAACGGTTCGAGTTCTTCCACCACGATGTCACCAAATTTGTGCATGTACCAGGAAAGATGGACTATATCCTTCACTTTGCATCTCCTGCAAGCCCCATCGACTATTTAAAAATTCCAATTGATACGCTGAAAGTAGGTTCGCTAGGAACCTTGAACCTGTTGGGACTGGCCAAAGATCACAATGCACGAATCTTAGTAGCTTCCACATCGGAAGTATATGGTGACCCCTTGGTGCACCCACAGAATGAGGACTACTATGGCAACGTAAGTCCCATTGGCCCCCGAGGTGTCTATGATGAAGCCAAACGGTTTATGGAATCCATAACAATGGCATACCACAGACATCATGGGTTGGATACCCGCATAGTTCGGATTTTTAACACCTACGGTTCTCGGATGCGCTTGAACGATGGGCGTGTAGTTCCCGCTTTTATGGGTCAAGCGTTGCGGGGAGAAGATTTAACGGTTTTTGGTGATGGCTCACAAACCCGCTCCTTTACGTATATCGATGATCAAATTGAAGGTATTTATCGATTGTTGATGAGCGATTATGTAGAACCCATCAACATTGGTAATCCAGATGAAACTACCATTTTGGAGTTTGCTGAAGAAATCATAAAACTTACCGGAACCGATCAGAAAATAGTGTTCAAACCTTTGCCCCAGGATGATCCTTCACAACGGCAGCCAGATATTGCACGGGCGAAAGAAATTTTGGATTGGGAACCCAAAGTACATCGTTCGGAAGGACTTAAAAAGGCATTTGAATATTTTAAATCCCTTTCACAGGATGATTTATGGGAGGCACATAGAGATTTCCTTCCAAACAAATAGACAAGTCACCATCATACCTTATTTTTGCCAAAATTCTAATTCATGAACATTTTGGTCCTGGGCGCTGGTGGACGAGAACACGCCATTGCCCTAAAAATTTCACAAAGCCCTAAAACAAAAAATCTTTTTGTAGCTCCTGGCAATGCTGGGACTTCCCAAATTGCCACCAATGTTGAGGTGGGTGTGAACGATTTTCCCGCCATAAAGCAACTGGTACTTAGGGAAAGCATCGATTTGGTGGTTGTTGGACCAGAAGACCCCTTGGTGAATGGTGTTCATGATTTTTTCATGAATGATACAGACCTCAGGAACATTCCAGTGATTGGCCCACAGAAAGCAGCCGCTGCATTGGAGGGTAGCAAGGAATTTGCCAAAGAGTTCATGATGCGGCACAACATCCCAACTGCTGCGTATGAAAGTTTTACTGCTGAAACCTTGGAAAAGGGATTTGATTTTTTGGAGTCCTTACATCCACCTTATGTACTCAAAGCGGATGGATTGGCCGCTGGAAAAGGGGTGCTGATTCTTCAAGATTTGGAAGAAGCCAAATCCGAATTGAAATCCATGTTGGTCGATTCTAAATTTGGAAATGCCAGTGCCACGGTGGTCATTGAAGAGTTCCTGGACGGTATCGAATTGAGCTGTTTTGTACTCACGGATGGAACCCAATATAAAATCCTTCCTACCGCAAAAGATTATAAACGTATTGGGGAAAGAGACACCGGACTCAACACTGGGGGTATGGGCGCCATTTCGCCCGTTCCATTTGCCGATTCCAGCTTTATGGACAAGATAGAGCTTCAGATTGTAAAACCTACCGTAGACGGGCTTAAAAAGGACAATTTGCCTTATGTTGGGTTTATCTTTATTGGATTAATAAAAGTTGGGGACGACCCAAAAGTAATCGAATACAATGTGCGTATGGGCGATCCTGAGACCGAAGTGGTCATACCACGCCTGAAAAGTGACCTTGTTGAGGTGCTCATGGCCATGGCCAATGGCACGCTGGATCAAATCAATCTAGAGATTGATGAACGTACAGCCACAACCGTAATGGCTGTTTCTGGTGGTTACCCAGAAGCCTATGAAAAGGGAAAAGAAATTACAGGAGCTGAAAATGTTGAGGACTCCCTTGTGTTCCATGCAGGAACAAAACTGTCAAATGGAAAAGTGGTCACCAATGGAGGCCGGGTCATCGCCGTCACTTCCTTTGGAAAAGACTTTAAGGAAGCCCTACAAAAATCCTATCAAAATATGGAAAAACTCCATTTTGACGGAATGTATTACCGAAAGGATCTAGGGTTTGATCTATAAATAAGAGTGGGAGCTTATGCTCTTGTCCTCTTCACCATTGTCATTAAAAATCTTCAATTGCTTCATCCAGTATACTGCAGCAATCAAACCAATAACAAAGAAAATCCAGTTCAAGGTGTTTGCTGCCCACCAGCTTTCCATAAATCGGAAAAAATCGTAGGGGGCAAAAAGGTAGTTTACAAATAAGTCTTCTATACCGTAAAAAAACTTGCTCATCTTGGCTATATTTACTTTACAAAAGTAGCAAAAGAAAGGATGATTTCAAGCTTTTTCGGAAAAACAAAACCCATAAATTACATTGTCCTTGCCATTTTCTTGTTTGTTTTCTATTCCATCAATGTTTTTTTTGGTTTTGGAGCGCAAGTTGAATCGCATTTTATATTTCTTGAACTGCTCGCTTTTGCAGTTCTGCTTTTGGCACTTTTTATCATCAACCAAATTGTACGGACCGAGAAAGTGACCGACTTCAACTCCTTCGCCATGCTATTTTTTGTACTGTTGTTGGTGGCCTTTTCCGAAACCCTGTTCAACAAAAATGTCATCTTCACCAATTTTTTTCTGCTTTTGGCTTTTTGGCGGTTGTTGTCCGTTAAATCCATCCGATTTGTAAAGCATAAAATATTTGACGCCTCGTTTTTAATTGGCATTGCCAGTCTTTTCTATGACTGGTCCCTTGTCTTTCTATTGCTGGTCTTTGCGGTGATTAATGTGTATGATAGAAAAAATTACAAAAATTGGTTGGTCCCTTTTGTGGGAGTTGCCACGGTGTTTATTTTAACCTTTGCTACGCTCAGGTTAACGGATTCAACAGACTTCTTTGGCAACCACTATGAGTTTTCAATAGGATTGCTTAAAACTGAAAACTTGGGCCAGGTCGTTAATGTAAAAACAATGATCTATATATTGTTGATGCTGGTACTGATGGCCATTGTTTTTGTCCGGGTCAGGAACATAGGAGGCGGAAAATTAGTATTGCTGCGAATTGTGCTTTTTATTTTCATTCTGGGAGTGGCGCTGGCACTTTTCACCCCAGCGGGTGCTTCCCCTCTTTTATTCACTTTTTTCCCCGCTGCGGTTTTTATGGCGAACTATTTGGAAGGCATTAAAAAGACCAAGTTACAGGAATTGGTTTTGGGCCTTAGTATTGTAATCCCTCTTTTGCTTTTTGTGATACAGGTCAACCAATAAACCATAAAGCAATATCTTTGCCCAAAACGTATAGCAATGTTCAGTGAATTTGCCTTCAATATATTTCAAGAAAGTATAGACACTTACCACATCAAGGATGATGTATACCAAGATTTTGTGAATCCGTATCCGAAGGATGAAGTGGAACATTTACTCTATCGAAAAAATTGGATCGATACGGTTCAATGGCATTATGAGGACATCATCCGTGACCCCGACATTGACCCGGTAGCGGCACTGGACCTCAAGCGAAAAATCGATGCCAGCAACCAAGACCGTACCGATTTGGTGGAGTATATTGACAGTTATTTTTTGGACAAATATAAGACGGTTGAGGTCAAGGAAAATGCCACTATCAACACGGAAAGTCCAGCTTGGGCCATAGACCGACTTTCCATTTTGGCGCTGAAGATTTACCATATGCAGGAGGAGGTGAACCGTAGTGATGCTTCGCCAGAGCACATCAAAAAATGTAGTGACAAGCTAGCAGTACTTTTGGAACAGAAAAAGGACCTTTCCACCGCCATAGATCAATTACTGGCCGATATTGAGGCCGGAAACAAGTACATGAAAGTCTACAAACAGATGAAAATGTACAACGACGATGAACTCAACCCCGTGCTCCGTGGACAAAAAGGGTAAAGGCCCCCATATCCTTATTATTCGATTGTCCGCCATGGGCGATGTGGCCATGACCGTACCCGTGATTACCTCATTGACCCAAAATTACCCAGAACTTCAGCTAACCGTACTCACCAAGAAACATTTTATCCCCATTTTTGGCCTGGAAAGGGTAAACGTGGTCGAGGCCGATGTAAAAAAAAGACACAAAGGTTTAATGGGATTATGGCGCTTGTACCAGGAGTTGAAACCCATGCATTTTGATGCTGTGGCCGATCTCCACAATGTGCTGCGCAGCAGGGTACTCAAAAAGTATTTTGCCTTGGATAGGGTTCCCGTTGTACAAATTGATAAAGGCCGTAGCGAAAAGAAAGCCCTTACCCGTTCCCAAAATAAAATATTCAAACAGCTCAAGTCTACCCATCAACGTTATGCGGATGTGTTTACTGAACTTGGGTTTCCCATTGATTTATCCGATGCCAAACCTTTGGACCGGCTTCAACTTTCGGAAAAAGTATTGGGTTTGGTGCAACAAGACACCAAAAAGTGGGTAGGAATAGCCCCTTTTGCTGCCCATGAAGGTAAAATGTACCCACTGCAATTGATGGGAAAGGTAATCGAGACTCTTAATGATACCGATAAGTATAAAATTTTGTTGTTTGGAGGTGGAGCCAAGGAAGTAGAAGCGTTGAAGGGCCTGTCAGAGAAGTATGAAAATGCCTTGTGCATGGCCGGAAAGCTCAATTTATCTGAAGAATTACAGCTGATTTCCAATTTGGATGTGATGCTTTCCATGGACAGCGGTAATGCACATTTGGCTGCCAATTATGGGATTCCGGTGGTCACGTTATGGGGGGTTACCCATCCGTTTGCTGGCTTTTATCCGTTCCATCAACCTGTTGAAAATGCGTTATTGGCCAATCGGGAAGAGTATCCATTGATTCCTACATCGATTTATGGAAATAAAGTGCCTTCAGGATACGAATCAGCTATGAAAACCATTCAACCCGAACAAGTCTTAGACAAGCTGACAACAATTTTGGAGGGTTAGGCTGTTATTTGTGTAGCCGAAATCGATTTAAAGTATTGCTTTAACTGTTGGATGTATTGGTATTTCAATTGGCGATTGGTACTATCAGTCATTAAAGAACGCATCCCTAAATATGAAGCGATAATATACGTGGCCGCACCCTCACAATCTATATGGCGTGCAATATGGCCATCCACTTTCCCCCGTTTCAGCACAGCAACCAGGTTTACTTCCCAAACACTGATGATATTTTTAAGGTAGCCTGAAATTTCTTCGTTACGCTTATTGAACTCGGTCAAGAAATCATTGAGCATAAAACCATAGGCCATTTCATTTTTCTTACCTGGTTCCAAAGCATTTTCCAAGCTCTCCACAATTACAGGTATTGGATTCTCATTCGTATCCAACGGCTCTATCAAAAGCGCGTATACTTTCTGTACAATAAGGTTCTGTACAATATTGATGAAATAGTCTTCCTTGGATTTAAAGTGGTGGTAAAAGGCACCTTTGGATAGGGACAATTCCTGTAAAATGTCATCTAAACTGGTGTTGTAGTAGCCTTTTTCGTTGAAGATTTCGAGACCTTTTCCACACAAGCGGTGCATGGTCTCCCTTCGTTTGAGGGTCGTTTGCATAAGATTTGGGTTTAGACTGTTGAGTCTGTGACAAAGATTCCACGGAAATGGGCCAACCCAAAGAATTCAAGACGTACTTCCTTATAAAATCGGTGAAGTGTTCAAAAACCAATAAACCGCCAAAATCGTAAAAAACAAACCGACTTATGGGTCGGTCAAATGATAGGATGGATTCGTTGAAGGGCACACGCTATTCATCAATTTATTTGTGATAGTTAAAGCAAAATTCTATTATTTCCCTTAGCCGTAGCAAAAAATCTTCAAAGCGACATTAGTTTATATTGATGTTATGGGCTGAAAAAAATGAAGAAATCTAATAGGTTTAAATATACAGTGTTTGTTTTAAAGGATTAGCAATGAATCCTGATGTTTTTGTTTATGGAAGTATCCTATTTAAACTTGCCTATGTTCAAAAATGCAACGGATTTCCTATAATTGAGGTTTTTGAAAATTCTGAAGAAGCTCAGAGAGGCGAGTGGGCAGTCTATGGACCAAATGATGAAGACAGTCACAGAATTTCATTTCGAAACTTTAATGAGACAAAAAGGGTCGAAATAAAGGACGCTATTTATGAAATAAAATTTGAAAAGCATAATAATGAAGAATATAAATATCCCAAACAAACTGAGATTATTGATGTGTTTCAATTTGCAATCAGTAAAAGCAAATAACATTTGACAGAAGAGAAATATTTCCGAGACAATAGAGCCCCACACTTGGAAACTCTTGCATAAGTTTTTGAATAAAATTAAAGAATATTAACCTATACAATCGCCTTTACGATTTATCAAAAATCAATCGTAACCTAACCCAGAAACAAGTTTATGAGAGCCATATGTTACTTTACTCCTCTTTGGTCAATTTTGGTCTTATCCGCTTTTGCAGTCAATAACAATTTTGTTTCAGAACACGAACAACTTCAAAAATTTGAACTATTGGCTTTACAAAAGGAAAGAGTTGGGAAGACATTTACGTATGATTTAACGAAAAAGAAAGCCTGTAATAAAACTGCAATTACATATTTGGGTGAAGTAAAGACAAACACTGGAAAATGTTATAAGCTATTAAACTCGTTTTTTGTTTTTAGTGCCGCAAGTACATGTCATGGAACCAGTAATATTAAAATTTATGACACGGAAAATCAATTTATTGGAAACTATAGAGTTGACATGCCAGATGAGCTACCTGTCAAAATAATTAAGAAAAAATTCCTTAGCTGGAATGCAACAAAAAAGTGTGATTTGAGAAAAGGATTCTCAGTAAATTTTGAGAAAGGGCCTCCAAACAGTTTTTTTCTTCCATGTTCAAAAAAAGACGGAAATCAATATAGTTTAAGTACTGAATAAACGGGTTATAAAACCCTAAGCCAGGGTCCCCTGGCAACTACTTCCCGTCCATGTAACCAGACAATTACGTTAAAAAATAGTACCTTCACTCCTGTTTGCCTTTAGGCAAGTACATATTTTATGGCCAGCTCTTCACAACTTAAAATCGAGAAACCAAAATAAAACAAATGAAACCCAAGCTCAATTCGCTGCAACTAATTGCCTTGGTACTTATGGTCTTTCAGACAAAGGCTCAAGATTTAGTACCGCCAACTTCAAAAGTATACCCTGGACCCAACGGAAAACTTGTTTATGTTAAAGACGATAGGGGAAATCAAATCCCGGATTTTTCCAATGCCGGTTATAAAGGCGGCGGAGTAGCCTTACCCTATGTGCCGGTAAAAGAAACCGTCTGGCCGGTGCTTGGTGATAATTCTGAAAGCATACAAGCTGCCATAGACAGGGTTTCTGCCCTTCCTTTGGACGAAAATGGATTTAGAGGCGCCGTGCTCTTAAAAATGGGATTTTATCAGTTGGATAAAGAAATCTACATCCGAAAATCTGGTGTAGTGCTACGGGGTGAGGGTCAAAGTGACATTGGCACCATTCTGTATGGCAAGATTCCTTCACCACCGGAAGGTAATGGCAGAAGATTTTGGAGACCTGCCCTTATCAAAATAGAAGGAGAAGAGGGCATCAGCCTGATTGAAGATTCAAAAACCACCCAAACGGATGATTATGTGCCCGTAGGAGCGACTTCTTTCAGTGTGAAGTCAGCCAAAAGCTTTAAGGTTGGCGACCAAGTATCCATCAAAAGAATTGGAAATGAAGCATGGATTAAAGAAATTGGATTGGATAGTGCAACGGTTGGTAGAAATCGTTGGAAACCCTTTGATATTACCTTCGACCGCATCATTAAAAACATCAATGGAAATACCATTACGGTTGATGCTCCTATTTTCACCGCAATCGAAAGTGAATGGGGTGGTGGTGAAGTAACCAAATACACCGACAACAGAATAGAAAATGTTGGGGTGGAAAACCTGAGAGGCATATCAGAATATGACCCTTCTGTGCGGCAAACGGCTTATGGGAACATGGATCGTGATGATCTTGGCGAAGAGCATCGATACCAAGGGGAGGAATATTTTTCGGATGAGAAACATTATTCCAACTTCATTAATCTTACCCATGTAAAAAATGCCTGGGTGCGAAATATGACCGCTTTACATTTTGCCAACAGTGTGGTTCAGGCCAATGCGGGGACCAAATGGATTACCGTTCAGGATTGCACGTCTCTGGAACCCGTTTCGCAACGATGGGGTGGGAGACGATTTACCTTCCAAATGAACGGGCAATTTTGTCTGGTTCAACGATGTGTTTCCCAAAAAGGGCGTCACTCTTTTGTGCTTCAGGGATCGGAAGCCAGTGGAAATGTGTATTTGGAATGTACGGCCATAAACCCGTATTCTTCAAGTGAACCGCATAACCACTGGGTAAATGGGGTTTTATACGATAATGTAAAAGCACCGCTCACGGCTCGGTTTTGGGATTATATAATCGGCTGGGCTGGGGCCAATATCGTTTTCTGGAACTGTGAAGGCGACTACCTCATTCAAAGTCCACCAACGGCAGAAAACTACTCCTTTGGTCATATTGGGGTAAATGCGGTCGTCTATAATGGCGCATTGCAAGATTTAACGAAACCGAATGGCTATGTGGAATCTACCGATAAGCACGTTACCCCAAAGAGTCTTTACCTGACCCAACTTAAAGAAAGACTTGGGGAACAAGCGGTACGAAACACCACGAAAACAGCGTATTAATTTTTTAACTATAACACCAATAAAATGAAAAACGTATTGACTCTAGTATTCCTATTTGTAGGAGTGACCGTTTTCGCCCAAAATGATTTGGATGGGGACTGGACGGGTTCTGTTGAAACACCAAATGGTCCATTTGAAATTAATTACACGTTTACAGTGGAAGGCTCCAATCTGGATGGCGCTTGGAAATCCGAATTTGGGGAAACACCGATTGAAAACGGTAAAATCGACGGAAAAAATTTCTCATACGCCATCTCTTTTAATGGTACAAGTATGGAATTCACAGGAGAGATTCTTAGCGAAAATGAAATTGCAGTTACAAACCAGATGGGAGAAACCAAACTAACACGGGTTGAATAGCTATTTTGACAAGCACCTAAATAAAAAATCCTCCAAAATTGTTTTGGAGGATTTTTTATTTCATTAGGTTATGGTATGTGTGCTTATCTCATCTTCACGCGGAGAAGCTTATCGGTAGCTGTGATGTAAAGCGTTTTTTCATCTGGAGAAAGAGCCACATTTGCGGCAGTAAGGCCATTCACTTTTATCTTCCCGATCAATTTGCCTTTTTTGGTGAAAATCCACACGCCGCCAGGACCTGTAGCAAACACATTTCCTTTTTTGTCGATTTTTAACCCATCGCATCCACCGGGAGCTTTTTTATCTTCAGGAGCAGCAAATACTTTTCCATTTGATACACTTCCGTCAGAAGCAATATCATACGAATACCATCCTCTTTTGGGTCCCGAAGTATTTGAAACCAATAGGGTTTTGCCATCAGGGAAAATGGAGATTCCATTTGGGGTTGATAATGAATCGATGAGCACGGTAAGCTCACCGGATTTGCTCAATTTGTAAACCCCCTGAAAATCCAACTCTTTTTTAGGGTCAGTTGGACCACCTTCAAAACCGTAGGCCGGGTCTGTGAAATACAAATCACCAGCTTCAGTAAGGAAAAGATCATTGGGGCTATTTAACCCTTTGCCTTCATACGCCCCTATTACTGTAGTGAACTTGGCTTCGGGAGCATCCAAGGGCGCATCGAGCTCAGCAATTCTTCGATCACCGTGCTGACAAATCCATAAATCACCATCATGGTTTAAGATCATGCCATTTGGACCCATAAAACCGCCTCTTGGAGCTGGGTCGGTATATCCTCCCGGTTTTACAAAAACAGAGGCACCATCTTTTTCATTCCATTGGTAAATGGTATTTCCGGGCACATCGGAAAACAAAAGCATGTTTTTGTCCGCTACCCAAAGCGGTCCTTCGGTAAACTGAAATCCATCAGCGATAACCTCGATTTCGGCGTCTTTTTTTACAATTTTCGCCAACTCGTTGGAAACTACTTCAATTTCGCCAATTTCTTGCGCGAACCCCATGTAGGCAATGCTCAGCGAAAGAATTCCTGCAATCAAAAAATTTCTTTTCATGGTTTTTGAGATTGTTCTTATAGATAGTTAATGTATCCGGTTTTGTTTGTTTCGATTTTATAAACTTGGCTATAGCTTACCATGTAGAGCGTTTTCATATCGTCCCCACCAAAGCAAAGGCTTACGGGGAAGGAAGGAAGGTTGATCATCCCCACAAAGGTACCCTCCGCGTTAAAAATCTGTACGCCATAGTATGTTGCTACGTAAATGTTGCCATCGGTATCAATGGCCATTCCGTCTGAACTGGTTGACTTTCCTTTTCTGTCCAGAACATTTCCGGTAAGGAACACCTCAGCGAATTCCCTTCCGTTGCTGATGGTTCCATCCTCATTTACATCATAGGCCCAAATAAAATTATCCTTTTCACTATCTACGGGATACCAAGACTCATTGTCATAGCAATTGTTGATGTATAAAGTTTTGCCATCTGGGGATAAGACAATGCCGTTTGGCATGGCAAATTCATTGGGCTCAACAATTCGAGTGATCTCACCTTCTGGGGACACATAGTAAACCGCCCTACCCGGTTGGAATTTTTCAGCCTCCATAGTAAACTGTGGATCTGTGAAATAAATTCCTCCCTTAGCATCCGTGATGATGTCATTTGGGCCATCAATTGGTTTTCCGTCAAAAGAATCCACCACAGTTCGAACAATTTTTCCGTCCGTGGTCATTTCCAGTACTCTGTGGCCAATCATATCACAAACCAAAAGATTACCATTTTTATAGGGGTAAAGTCCATTGGTTTGAATGCCCTCTTTGATGTTTCTGTAGGTGCCATCTGCATTCATTTCCACCGTGGAGCTCTTACTAGGGTCAGCATTCCAAGCAGCATCAAAGAACATGTTGGACAGATAAATTTTTCCATCCATCCATTTTGGTCCTTCCGTGAAATACAATGGTGGCTCTGTTTTGCTTCCATCAGCAATCAATTCAGGTGTTGCGCCTTCTGGAATAATTTCGCGGTAGGCTTCCATGGCCGCTTTTTCTTTGTCCAAATAATCCTGACGAGCAGGCCAGAATATATCCAAAGCATCCGTACCTAATTCACCAATTTCTGCACCGTGCACCATGTTACCAGGAATGCGAACAGCACTGTTGGGTGTCATTTTTTGCTTGGTGTCCAATAAGATTTCCTCACACTCTCCCCTAAGTACAAACATCATTTGTTCCTCAGGGTGGATGTGATGCGGGAACACAGACCCGGGACCCATGGAAATAAAACTTAATTGTGTATTTCTGCCTGAGACAAGTCTGGAGTATGCTCCTTCGGCCAGTTGCGTCAACTGAAAATCATAAAGATCATATACTTTATTGGGTTCCACGTTTGGAGGCAAGGTAGATGAAACATCTTCAATAGCTTCAGGAAGATTCGATATTCCTGCTTTTTGAAGATAGTCCAGTCGCAGCGGTGAATACACTTCCAATAACTGAGCTCCAGATTCACCGGCAGTTACTGCGCTTTCGGTTCCTTTTTCCAGGTAGACAAAGTCAGTTCTTGGAGTGGCACTATGCACGCCGTCCGGGGCTTCCCTTTCTCTTGAAATCAGGGTGACAGGACTTCCATCTATCATCTGCTCAATGGAGCCTTCCATAACGAAAACAAACCGATCAGCAGGCAGTTCTTCTGCTGGAATTTCGGCATTAGGTGATAATTCCAACACACTCACCATATTGCCTTTTCCCCAAAACATGGATGCGGTAATGCCTGGGTATAATTCTAAGGTTGTAAGATTCTCAAGATTGGTTACCTGACCAGCTTCCAGATTAGATTCAATTTTATGTTCGGGTAAGTCTGTTAGTTCACGAACCGTAAGATCATGTTCGGCAATCAATGCGTCATTTTTTTGCTTCCACTTAGGTCCAGACGGGGAGCATCCTACCAGTATGATGGTAAATGCAGCAATAAAACTGCTATACATAAAGTGTTTGGTTGGTTTCCAATTCATGGGTATTTGATTTTTAAAAAAAGGTGTCATTTTTGTTCGGTCATAAAAAATAGAGGCGATTATGTAATTCTAAGAAAAGCCCTCGCCATTCCCAAAAATACAGCAAATTATTAACGATGTAGAATATATTGTGTGATTCTAACACGTTCACGTTTCAATCCCAAAATCACCATCCCCAACCAGTCACTGCCCAATCCAGCATTGCACGGGGTATTACCTCTGTAAGATCTCAGCTTCACTATTGCCCTACGAATGATACAGTTGTTTTAAAATGAGTTACTTACGGCATAATTTGTTGTAAATCGAACAATTGTGTAAAATATACACTTTATTAAAATTTTCCTCAGACATAATTTCTATATTTAGTATATCTCAATTTTTTAAGTTAAAAATTGTCAAATTCTTTATTAACAACCTCAATTAATGTAACAATGAAAATCAGAGTATTTACTAGCCTTGGAATAGTTTTACTATTCTTGGTATTTGCATGTTCCAACGATGGTTTGGAACCTTCAGATGAATTACAGCCAGAGCTGTTGACAGTTAAGCACAAAACAAAGAACTTGGATTGGAGTGCGGAGTCCGAAATTTATGACCCCTTTTCTTTGATTTCCCCAAGTGCACATGGTGAATTGAGCCCAATCCAAAATGGTTTTGGGTTTACCGAAGGTCCAGCGGTGGACAAACAAGGTAATGTCTTTTTTACCGATCAACCGAACGACAGAATTTATAAGTGGTCGGCCATAAATGGTGAAGTATCCCTGTTCTTGGAAGGAACGGGACGTGCCAATGGTATGGCTTTTGACAATGATGGAAATCTAATTGCCTGTGCCGATCTTCATGGTGAACTGTGGAAGATATTTCCAGATGGCAGTCATGAGGTCCTTATAGACAACTACAATGACAAACTCCTAAATGGACCAAACGATGTATGGATCAATCCGGTAACTGGAGGGATGTATATCACAGACCCAATTTTTCCAAGGGGCTATTGGGAAGAAGGCGACCCAAGAATACAGCCTTGGGAACCCACCCATTCAGAACAGGCTGAAACCGGCAAAGGCGGCCATGTATACTATCTGGCGCCAGGAGCATCGGAATTGGTTAGGGTGACTACCATGCCTGAATGGAACGATGACTCTTGGCCAAATGGCGTGGTTGGTAGCCCCGATGGCACCAAACTATATGTGAACCAGTGGCATTATAATGGCACGGGAGGTGTCTTTGTTTTTGATATTAATCCAGATGGCAGCTTGTCCAACCTACAGGATTTTGTTCCTGGTTTGAATTTCTGTGACGGAATGTCCATGGATGACGAAGGGAATGTGTATGTAAGCAGTGGAGGCATTAAGGTCTATGCCCCAGATGGTGAAAACATTATGAACATTGATATGCCCGATGGAGCGACAAACAATGTTTTTGCCGGGCAGAACAACAAGGAACTGTTCATTACCTCCGTACCTTTTGTTTCTTCCATTAAAATGAATGTAAAAGGCGTAGAAAAGTTTTCTCGCAATTGATGAAAACAATGTCTTATCACTTTATAAAATAAGGGTAAGAACAATAGTATTCAGCAACACCCAGTATCCCGAAACTTTTCAAAAGTTTCGGGATATTTTTTTGCAATATAAATTATTCACCATTTGAAAGAAATCTAAGCCACCGTTTCTTGACAACTACTTCAGACTTCCGGAGTGCAGCCATAGTAATGCTGTTAGGTCAAAACTTTTATCAGATCGGATGATGGACTGGCTAGATGAAATAGGGTATTGGTCAATTTTCTTCGAGATAGAGGTACGGTTGGGGTACCTTGTCATTATCAAATAACAGCAAAAAACTGCAAAATGAGTGAGCAAGGCAAATACCCAAAACCAATTGAAGATTTTTTCCAAAACGGTGAACGTTACAAAAAAATATCTCCTCTCAAAATCAGTATTTTAGGTGATGCACATTATGTTGAACCTAGCATATACGAGGACTACACTATTTCAGATGAGGTGGATATTGAGGAATACCCAGACGAGCCAGCCGATCCTGAAGAGGATTTGGCTGAGCTATTCTACGCGGGGTGTGATGAGTTGCAAGAGCATTTCAGAGCAAACTTTGTTCCATTAATTTCAGAGACATTACATGATGAATGTGGTCCAACGGTATTGGGGGTTTATCTTGACGAAGAAAAGGAAAATTTCCCCGTGTATATCATAGGTGAGGGAACCGATTATGAGAAGGAAAAAGTGGCCAACAGCCTTGATTCCTTTGTGGCCCTGTACTTTGCCAATAAGCCAAGTCAATTGGCCGCAAATTACGATACTGTACCGGTAATCAATAACATAACTATTGATGCATTGAACAGTAAAGAGGACTGTTTGGCTTTTATCGACGCTAAATTTGATAAGCCCGTAACCGATACAGAATTCTCCCCGCAATATCTAGCAAGACGTGCACCCGATGCATTCCTCGATAAGATTGACCCAAAACTGGCTTCAACTATTAGAAAAAGAGAAAGAATGCGCGACAAGATATTTGTGGACTATGGCTTTGACTTTTATGATGATGAGCACTGCACCTTGGTATTTTATGAAACGGATACCGAAAAATTGCAACCATTCCAGATACTGGAAAATGCGGAAAAGTTTTGCGAAGATATGCTACAACGTGGCGTACACTCGCTTTTGGTTATCCCAAGGGGTCCTGAAATTGAATGTAAATTGTATAAGTAGAATTAGCGGTAAATTAAGCCACCGTCCCCTGGCAACTACTCCCTGCCCCTGCGGTGCAGCCATAGCAATGTTGTGAGATGATAATCTCTCGGTCATTCAACAGGTCTTCGTTGTAATCTTTGATGTGCTGTACCTTGCTGGCCACCTTTAGGTCCAGCATTTGGTTAAAGTCGCAATCATACAACCACCCATCCCAACTTACGGAAATGGTATTGGTGCACATCACATTTTCCACCGCAGCGGGATTGTAGGCTTCCACCAAGGCATACATATAATCCTCATAATTGTCCGAAGCGATCAAATAGTCCAAAAAGCGGGAAATCGGCAGATTGGTAATCGCAAACAAATTATGGAAGTCAATATTGAAATCTTCTTTAAGCGCTTTTTTAAAGTCGTGCTCCATGGCCGCCTGGTCGCCCGGCAAAAAGGCCCCTGAGGGATTATAAACCAAATCCAACCGTAGGTTGCTGTCCGGTATGCCATACCCCACAGCGTTCAAATCTTGCAGCGCTTGGATGGATTTATCAAAAACCCCATCGCCACGTTGTTTGTCCGTTTTGCCCCGAGTGTAGTGTGGCATGGAGGAAACCACGTGCACATTGTGCTTTTTAAAGAACTCGGGCAGGTCGTGGTATTTTTTGTTGGAACGGATGATGGTCAAATTGGAACGCACTATAAAATCCTGGATGCCCGCTTTGGCCGCCTCTTCCACAAACCATCTAAAATTGGGATTCATTTCTGGCGCACCCCCTGTAAGATCTAAGGTATGCGCACCCGTATTTCGGATGACTTCCAGACATTGCTCCATGGTCTCTCGGGTCATAATTTCCTTTCGGTCCGGACCGGCATCCACATGGCAGTGCTCGCAGACTTGGTTGCACATATACCCCACATTGATCTGCAGAATTTCCAAGGTTTTGGGCTTTAATGGGAATTGGCCCGTTTTGGCAATTTTGTCCTTAAAGTAGGGTAATTCACCATCGGCAAACAACGCACCATTCAGGATTTCCATTTGCCTGTTGGTATTGGCCAGTTCGTTTTCCCGGGCCTTCAGCGACT
Organism: Bacteroidia bacterium; assembly: GCA_030427985.1. Taxonomy (GTDB): domain Bacteria; phylum Bacteroidota; class Bacteroidia; order Flavobacteriales; family Flavobacteriaceae; genus Flagellimonas. Next base: position 19,915 of record JAUIBH010000043.1, read on the forward strand.
TTTTTGCCGCTCTTTTCATATCTGATAATATGCTTTGTCCCATTTTTAAATTTTAAAAGTGTTTTGGAGACCTTCTAACATCTGACAGCGGAGCGGTCTAATGTCTAGAAGCGAAGCGTTCTGCAATCACATGGAGAGCTTATTGTATTTGTTCATCATCTGTACACCATGCACCAGCGTAGCACCACTTTCAATGGCGGCACCGGCGTGAACGGCTTCCATCATTTCTTCTTTGGTAATGCCCCGCTGCAGACCATCTTTGGTATACGCATCAATGCAATAGGGGCATTTGACCACGTGCGCCACCGCCAGGGCGATCAATGATTTCTCTCTTGCACTTAGTGCACCTTCTTCGAAAACCTTACCGTAATAATCAAAAAATTTGTTGCCCAGTTCCTCACTCCATTCGGTAATGGAACCAAATTTTCTTAAGTCTGCTGGATCGTAATATGAGTTTGCCATGTTTTGTTTTTTAGTGGATTATCGACATATGCCATAAAAGTAATTTCATGTCGGGATTCTATAATAAAAAGGAGGGCCAAGTTTTACCGCTTGGCATGGATAATTAGGCAAACGAGACTGGTGAGCCTTTGTTAAAAGGAATAAACAGAAATATATTTTTTTTCGCAGTCTGGCCAGCTTCAAAAAAAGCGATGGTCTGACCCATCAATTTTGAAAAAAGTGAAAGCCATTCGCCAACTAAAGTTCTGGTATGATTGGATAGACGTTTGATATCACTGGCGGAATCAATGTCGATTAATCGGTTCAATGAAAAAATCGTGCAACCCAAAGATTCAAAATAATACCTTGTGGTATTAAATAAGCTTGTCGCTTGCCAGGGAAGTGCCTCAAACGTATCTTGATGAAAGTTGGAACAATGCAGCCCAAGCAGGTAAAATCCGCCATCCACCGCCGGGCCCAAAACCGTTTTGCCCTTCTGAAGTTGTTGACAGGTCTCCAGCAGATGTTGCGTTTTCAATTGTGGGCTGTCGTTGCCAATAGCGATGATGTTTAAAAAGCCCTTATTGTAAATCGATTTAATGGCGTTTGTAAAGCGTTCCCCAAAAGTTGCGCCGCGTTGTTCCTTTTCCGTGAAATGAAAATAAGGCAGGCCAGTAGCTTTTACAATCTTTAGAGAGTGTTGGTTGAGTGCGTCAAAAAGTGAAGCATCGCCCCCAAATTTTTTGATATGGCTATCCTTATTCGCAGAATTTGCGAAAATTAAAATGGCAGTATCTTGAACCAATTTTTGAATCAACCTAAGGAATGTTTATCCTAAACATACAACAATTATTGTTACTGATTTTGGTCGAATCGTATGTAGTTGGATTACAGTTTTTTGGAAAAATCGGTCAACTTTAACATTCCGACCAGCCAGTCGGTTTTGAAAATGAGGTGTTTATAATTCCTCGATTAAGCTTTAAATGAATTCGACAAAAGACAGCAACAAGGGGCAATTTTGAAAACCACCGACTGCCTAGTCGGTAAAAAAACCCATTTATTGAACCAAATTAGGCCTTTGAAATAATGATTTTTTAACTGAAATCATGATAATGGGCAGTACCATCCACGGGGTAATGCTATACCTTTGTGCATCATTGTTTTGCTGATCAAAAATGTTTGAAGATAAATCCATTGGTTTGGTGCTTTCGGGTGGTGGTGTGCGTGGTATGGCCCATATTGGTTTGATTAAGGCCATGCGCGAACATGGATTGGAGGCCCAGATGGTTTCCGGTTCCAGTGTAGGTGCTTTGGTGGGTGCGTTGTATGCCAATGGAAACTCGGTAGAGAGCATGTTGGACTTCTTTCGGAAGACTCCTTTGTTCCAGTACAGCTTTTTTGCCATCAACAAACCGGGTTTTATTGATACGGAGCGTTATTTCAGCATTTTTAAGAACTATTTCCCCAAAGATTCTTTCGAAAGTTTGAGCAAACCCTTGTATGTGGTGGCCACGGATTTGTTGAGTGGTGAGGAAAAGGTCTTCAACCAAGGCGAATTGATTTTGCCATTACTGGCTTCCGCAGCCTTAACCCCTGTTTTTAGCCCTGTGGAGATTGATGGAGTGCTTTATGCCGATGGAGGAATCATGAACAACTTTCCAAAGGAATATCTGGAAGATAAAGTGGACTTTCTCATTGGAAGCAACGTTTCCATTGCGGCCAAAGTGCAAAAAACCGACCTACGGAATTCCCTACAATTGGCTGGAAGGGTTACCAATCTCATGATCTATGCTTCCAACAAGGGAAAATTGGAACAATGTCACTTGCATATAGAACCAAAGGAGCTCGACAAAATTGGGGTGTTGGATAAAAAGGGTCTAGAAAATGCCTTTTCTATAGGTTACGAACATGGTAGCAGAGCTTTAGAAAAACTATTGACTTCCAAAAATTAAACGTCGTCGTAGTCCACTTTCAAAGTTGGGGTCAGGGGATGTGCCTGACAAGTAAGTATCAATCCTTCCGCCACTTCACCATCGGTTAATATCTGATTTTTGGCCATCTCGGCTTTTCCTTCAGTGATTCGGGCAATGCAGGTACTGCATACGCCACCTTGACAAGAGTATGGGGCATCTATGTCCTCATCGAGAACGGCATCGAGCACCACTTGCTTTCGGTCCATAACCAGTGAGAAAGTTTCATCATCCAAGGTTACCTCTACCTTGGTTTTTCCTTCAAGGTTCTCAGCCAATTCATCTTCTTCATCGGAACTGGTAAAGAGTTCAAAATGGATTTTATCTGGAGAAACACCATTATCTTTTAAAGTATCTGAAACCGCATGAATCATTTCCTCAGGTCCACAGAGATAAAAAGCATCAAACGGGGTCTCTTTAAACTTGTTTTTGATTACAAAATTTACGGTAGAACGCTCAATTCGTCCAAAAAGAGCATCCTCCTCGTGCGCTCGACTGTACACATACTGGACAAAAAACCGTTCGGAATATTGTTCTTTAAGTGTTTGTATTTTCTTGAAATACATGGTCTCTTCCGGGTTTTGGTTTCCAAACACCAACACAAAAGTGTTCTTTGGATTGCTTTCCAAAACGGTTTCGGCAATACTCATTATGGGAGTAATACCACTACCTGCGGCAAAGGCGGCCACATGTTTTTTGTCCGAAGTTTGTTCAAATACAAAACGACCTTCAGGGTGCATTACCTCGAGAACGTCACCAGCCTTTAAATTTTCATTGGCAAAGACCGAAAATGTACCACCCGGCATTTTTTTGATGCCCACGGTTAGTTTCCCTGATGAAGGGGCTGAAGAAATGGAATAGGCCCTACGGAGTTCTTTTCCGTTCAACGGATATTTAAGAGTAATGTACTGGCCCGCTTTAAAGCTATAGGTGTCCTTGAGTTCCTGGGGAACCTCAAAGGTAAGGGCCACCGCATTTGGGGTCAATTGATCTACGGCAGAAATTTTTAACGCATGGGATTCGCTCATGAAAACAATTTTGCTGCAAAACTAAGGATTACCCTCATTTTTTGCCTTCATTTTTTAAAAAAGGATGTGCATTGTAACAAATAGTCTACTTTGCACACTAACAGAAAAACAACCAACCATGTTAAAACGTTTCCTTGGACTTCAATGGAAATCTTTTTATAGGGCAGCATCCTTCAAGACCGAAATTTGGTTTAAAATCCTGATGGGCATTGGTGCCCTATGGTTTATACTTGTTTTTCTGGGGATGGGCTTTGGCTCCTATATTATGATTAAGGAAGCCGGAATTGGTGACCCATTGCGAGTCGTGAACCAATACATGATCTACTATTTAGCGTTTGATCTTGTTCTACGGTACATGCTCCAAAAAATGCCCGTGACCAACATAAAACCACTGCTGTATTTGCCCATCAAAAAAAGCAAGGTGGTTAACTATTCCCTTGGGAAAACTGTGGTTTCCTTTTTCAATATCATGCACGCCTTTTTCTTTGTGCCCTTTAGTGTGGTTTTGATTATGGAAGGGTACGCTACTGTTTCCGTTATAGGATGGCATTTGGGTTTTATGGCCCTGATTTTCATCAACAACTTCATCAATGTCATGGTGAATAATAAAGACAGTGTCTTTTATGTTTTAGCAGGATTGTTTTTGATGGCGGGTATTTCGCAATACTATCAATGGTTTGATATTACATTGTACACCCAACCTATTTTTGACTTTTTCTTTGATGTACCTTGGACGGCAATTGTTCCATGGTTGTTGCTGATCAGTCTCTATTTTTTGGCCTATTCCTATTTTAAAAAGCACATGTATTTGGATGGCGGTCTGGCCACCAAACAATCTGAAGCGAAAACAGAAAACTTGGATTGGTTAAATCGTTTCGGGAATCTGGGCACCTTCTTGAAGAACGACATCAAACTCATCAAACGGAACAAGCGATCTAGAACTGCGGTTTTAACGGGCTTCTTTTTTATTTTTTATGGGTTGCTCTTTTTTACGGGAGCCATTGAAGTGTATGAAAGCCCATTCTGGAGCATGTTCGCCGGAATCTTTGTTACGGGTGGGTTCCTTTTTAGTTTTGGGCAGTATGTTCCCAGCTGGGATAGTAGCTATTATCCGCTGATGATGAGTCAGAATATACGGTATAAGGAATACCTTTCATCCAAATGGTATTTGGTTATTATTGCCACGATTATTTCTACCATTTTGGCTACTTTTTACCTCTACTTCGGATGGGAAGCCTATGCTGCCGTATTGGTTGGGGCGATTTATAATATTGGCATCAACAGTTATTTGGTGCTTTGGGGAGGAGCCTATGTGAAGACCCCTATCGACCTCACTTCCAATAAAAAAGCCTTTGGAGACAAACAGGCGTTCAATGCAAAAACACTGCTCTTGACTTTACCTAAAATGCTTTTACCCATTATTATTTATGCTGCGGGCCATCTTTTGGTCAGTCCACTGGTAGGATACCTCTGTGTGGCCTTAGTAGGGCTTTTGGGGTTTATGTTCAAAAACAAAGCTTTTAAAATGATTGAAGGCATCTACAAAAAAGAGAAGTACAAAACTTTATTGGCTTACAAACAAAAATAATCATGATCACAGCACAAAACCTGACAAAAACATATACACAAACGGTTCTAAACATTGACCACTTGGAGGTTCCCAAAGGGCAAAGCTTTGGGCTGGTAGGAAACAATGGTGCTGGAAAGACTACCTTGTTCAGTTTGTTATTGGATTTGATTCAACCCACAACCGGTCACATTATAAATAATGATGTACAGGTAGATCAAAGTGAAGCATGGAAACCGTTTACCTCTGCATTTATTGATGAGACTTTTTTAATAGGCTACCTTACTCCTGAAGAGTATTTCTACTTCATCGGCGAATTACGCGGGAGAAACAAAGCCGATGTGGATGCACTGCTATCCAATTATGAAGATTTTTTCCATGGTGAGATTTTAGGCCAGAAAAAATATCTGAGAGACCTTTCCAAAGGAAATCAAAAAAAGGTGGGCATCGTGGCCAGCTTTATCGGGAATCCGGAGGTGGTGATTCTGGACGAACCTTTTGCCAATTTGGACCCTACGACTCAGATTCGATTAAAGGGGATCATCAAGGATTTGGCTGCCAAAGAGGGTGTTACCGTATTGGTTTCCAGCCATGATTTGATTCATGTAACTGAAGTGTGCGAACGTATTGTGGTGCTCAATAAAGGAGAAATCGTGAAGGACATCAAAACTTCAACCGAAACCCTCAAAGAATTGGAAACCTTTTTTGGGGGATAAAAAAAGAGCGATCATTCATGACCGCTCCGATTGTATTCTTAAGAAGCGTCTAACACATGGCCGAAGTATCGTAATGGAAAGACACCTTTTTGATTTTTCCATCCTGAACTTGGTAAAGGGCAACTTCCTCCATGTTCATCCGGTTGCCGTCCTTAAAGGTCACATCGCTGGTCATGGCCACCGCAAAATGATTGCCAGCCACCACGGGATCACCTACGGTGCCGCCATGGGTCTCTTGAATACCTTCTGTCCATTGTTTAAAACCTTGTAAAATGTTGTCCAATCCTTCGGTTACCTCATTGGGCATCCCTGACATTTCCATACTAACAGCATCTTGGGCGTAAAGTCCATACGCTTCTTGGTATTTACCTTCTCTGCAAAGGGCGACTAGTTTGTCTGCAATTTCTTGTGTGCTCATCTTGTTATTGTTTTATGATTAATGAATAAACTTCTTTCGATTTCGGTTTGTAGTGTGAATTTTTCAATTTCCAAGAATTAAAACGAAACTACAAAAGGTTGCAACACAGCGCTAAGGGCAAATACGACACTTTAAAGGGTTGTTTCGGCCAAGGATTACCACTACATTTATAACTTGTAAATCCATGGTTATGAAACATGTAAGTATTTTGGTGCCCAAAGGCAATGCAATCTTGAGCAGTGTGGTAGGTCCGTACAAGATTTTGTCTGCTGCCAACAGGTTTTTGCAAAAAACCGGGGTTCGGAATGATAATTTTTTTGACATTCATTTGGTGGGATTGGATGGAGACCAATCGCTTTACAATGGACTGTTCAGCATTCATTGTGACAAGACCATTGATCAGGTGGATAAGACCGATCTTATCCTGATTCCTGCCCTGCGAACGGAGAGGTTGGTGGAAGAACTAAACTTGAATCAGCCCTATGTGGATTGGATCATAAGTCAAAGAAACCGAAACAATACAGAAGTGGCCAGCATGTGCTTGGGTGCTTTTGTGCTGGCCCGTACAGGTTTGGTGGATGGCAGACAATGCTCAACCCATTGGGCGGCCATGGAATTGTTCAAACGGATGTACCCCCAGGTCAATCTGGTTTCCAATAAAATAGTTACTGAAGAGGATGGTATCTATACCAGCGGAGGGGCCTATTCATTTTTGAATCTGATGATTCACCTTATTGAAAAATACTGTGGCCGCGAAGCTGCAATTTATATCTCCAAATTTTTTGAGATTGAAATAGATCGTGAAGACCAAAACCAGTTTGTGATTTTCCAAGGCCAAAAGGAACATGATGACAGGGCCATCAAGGCAGCGCAAACTTATATCGAGGACAACGTGAACGACAAAATATCGGTAGAGGAGTTGGCCCAAAAATTCGCGATCAGCAATAGAAATTTTGTACGTCGATTTAAAAAAGCCACCCAGAATACCCCATTGGAATACATTCAGCGGGTTAAGATAGAAGCAGCCAAACGCAGTTTGGAAACCACCCAACAAAACGTGAACGAGATCATGTATCAAGTGGGTTATGCAGATCAAAAAGCATTCCGTACTGTGTTTAAAAAATACGTGGGATTATCGCCCGTGGCCTACAAAACAAAATACAACCGGGCACAACTGGAATATCAAGGGCCTAACTCTTGGTGATTTTGTAAAAAGCGCTTTGGTGCTGGACTCAATAAAAAAACTTGTATTTTATCGATGAGCCTTATAATAATCTGTACTTTTTTCAGTTAAGGTTACACACGATTATCGATAATTTTGAAGCTTCGAAATACACTTATCATTGTCATAGTTCTGGGAGGACTTCTTTTCAATGCTTGCTCCGTCAAAAAGGACAAGTTCATCAACCGGAATTGGCATGCCCTCAACACCAAGTACAATACCTTGTACAATGGAAATATTGCTTTTGAACAAGGTCGCGAAGATTTAAATGCCAGTTATCGGGACGATTACTGGGAAATCCTACCCGTAGAGCGTTTGGAAGTGACCGATGAGATAAAACTCGATTCTGAGGACAACAACCCCAATTTTATCATTGCTGAGGAAAAGGCCACCAAGGCCATCCAAAAGCACAGCATGGATATTAAGGAT
>JAUIBH010000044.1 GCA_030427985.1 Bacteroidia bacterium
TTCGCAAAAAAATTAGCTTTCGCCGCATTGGCTTTGATTTCAGTAAGTGCGTTTGCCCAGGATGAGGAGGAATCTTCAAAATTAACCATTAGCGGTTCAGTGGATGCGTACTTTAGAACAACCACCAAGGATGGCGGTGATGCCACAACAGCCACCTTTACTTCATTTGCGAACCAAACTGGTTTTGCTTTGGGTATGGCCAACTTAATAGGTACCTACGATATGGGAGATACAGGTGTTGTTGTTGATTTGGTTTTTGGACCTAGAGGTACTGAGGCTACTTTCAACAATGATGTGCTTAACGGTATTATCAACCAGGCTTATGTATACTGGAATGTATCCGAAGGAACTACCTTGACCATGGGTCGTTTCAACACCTTTTTAGGGTATGAGGTAATTGCGCCACAAGCTAACTTCAACTACAGTGTTTCGTATTTATTCTCCAATGGACCTTTTTCACATTTGGGGGTAAAAGCAGATTTTGCTTTGTCTGATGATGTAAGCCTAATGCTTGGAGTAATGAACCCATGGGACACCAACGACATCAGTGGTACTGGTGAGTACTCCGTAGGTGGTCAACTAGGGGTACACGGTCAGTTCTTGAACTTGTATTACGATAGCGGTAGAAATGGTGGTCTTGGTTTTGAGATTGATTACACCGGTGGATTTGACCTTTCTGAAGACTTTTTCTTTGGAATCAATGCTGCGTACAATGATAACTCAGAAACTGGAACCGGTTTTTACGGTGCAGCCATTTACCCACAGGTTACCACATCTGACAGCTTTGCACTTGGTCTACGTGGAGAGTACATGGCGTTTACTGATGATGCCAGCGATGAAGATGCTCCTGTTCTTGGATTGACACTGACTGGAAGCTTTACAAAAGATAACCTTATCATTAAGCCTGAGCTTCGTTTGGACACTTGGGGCAATGATTTGGAGCCTTACAATGATGGAGATGGAGGCTTTACTAGCAACCAATCTTCTTTCTTGATCGCTGCAATCTACTCTTTCTAGGCCCAAGAAATTAAAATTTTAATGCTAATAGAAAGCCTTATTCCCTCGGGATTAAGGCTTTTTTAGTCTATTAAAAAGTTTTTCACTCCTGCTCTCACATTAGTTCTCAAATAATTTTGCCTTGGCACTAGAGGGCAGGAGTACTTTTTGTTATATACACAATACGGGTTATACGCCTTGTTAAAATCAATGATTAGCGTATCACCTTCAGGAATGGATAAATCTATATAACGCCCACCTCCGTAGGTTTCATTTCCGTTGGTCTCGTCTAAAAAAGGCAAGAATAGATAATCCTCATATCCTTCCTGATCCACCAAACCCAAACTCTGGTATACTTCCAATTGGTGATTTGCTCCGTTCAAAGTAAAATAAGCAATACCATAGACCACCTCTTCTGTTTTTCTTTCTGTTGTGGTGGGATTTAAAAAAGGTACGGCATCCGGGGTACGCACAAACTTGGCCCTGACCACATACGAGGTATCAGGCTCAAAAAAATCCAAGGTCTCAAAATCCTTTCGGTATCTATCGGGCAGTGGGGAAGTTTCTGGATCTTTAAAGCTTTCGTTCATCTCCTTTTGAAACTCCAAAATATTGGCCACCAAAGGTGATTCAGGTGACGCGGCAGTTTTTTCATCATGATATTTTTTGCCCCTTCCGCAGGATAGCATCAACAAAACAAAGACCAAAACTGGATATTTCATAGGTGTAATTTTACAGCAAAATTAGTAGAAATCATTCTTAATGCTACCTTAGTATCATGATGATGAAAAACTTACTCTTATTTAGTGCGCTCGCATTCCTTTTTGCCTGTTCAGAAAAGAAAGCTTCTGATGAACCTACAAAAACTGCCGAGCGAAAGTTACCCAACATACAACCCAATCGATACAACGCGGCATTTTTGATTATGGATGGGGTTTACAATACCGAATTCACCGCACCTTTTGATATTTTTCAGCACACCCAGTACCGAAAAGGAATCAAGGCCATGAATACCTTCTCGGTTGCGAATACGCTAGAGCCGATTACTTCTTTTGAAGGCATCCGAATCCTCCCAGATTTTGATTACACCAAAGACTCTATCCCCAAAATTGATATTTTGGTCGTTCCCAGTGCGGAACACCACTTGGATACCGATTTGCAGGATACCCTAATGTTGAATTTTGTAAAAAAAGTAGCCAAGGATGCGCTTTTTGTTACTTCGCATTGCGATGGTGCCTTTGTTTTGGCCAAGGCTGGATTGTTAGATAATGTAGCCTCTACCACTTTTCCAAGTGATATTTCCTCATATAAGAAAATGTTTCCTCAACTGGATGTAAAAGACAGCGTACTTTTTGTTCATGATGGAAAGTTCGTTACCTCTGCCGGAGGAGCCAAAAGTTTTGAAGCTGCTCTTTACCTTTGCGAATATCTATATGGTAAGGAAACTACCACCTCCATAGCCAATGGCTTGGTCATTGATTGGAATTTGGAAAACGTACCCAAATTTATTGCTCAATAATATTGTAGCGAGCATCTTTTAGATACTCTTTTACTAATTTGTTGAACTCAGGGGTGATACGCAACAGGGCCGTATTTTCCAAACTGTATAATTTTTCCTTATCCTTAAAGCCTTTTTTAAAGGCTTCTTCCAGATAAAACAGTGCTGTTCCAAAATCTTCATTCTTGGCACCGAGTGAAATGGTTTTCAAATAATATTCAAAATTATCCGGCTCCAAGATGGTCTTGAGCATATACAAAAAAGCCAAGGCATCCTCATCTATCATCTCTCCTGAGCTTACCAGTGAAATGTTATCTTCAGCAAGGGCGTTTAAAAACCCCACCAATCGATGGCCCATCTCTTGTTCATGGATGTTGGACCCTTTGATGAATTTATCAATTTCCGTCATTTGATAATTCCACCAGCCCAAATTTTTAAAATTATGCGCAAATACATCTTCTTCCATATCATACTGATAGTTCTCTTTGAGTAATATTTCTTTGGAAAAAGCTGCATTTTCGGAACGCCGCATTGCCCTAAACTGCTTATCCCTGCGCAATTCTTTTTGAACTTCCCGAAGGGAGTCCAGATTTTTATGGGCTCCGTACATGGACATCATCTCTCCTAAATACTGCTCTGCCCAAATCAATTGACCCGAGTTTTTTAAGCGATTCATTTTGGCCACATCTTCCTGGAATGCTTTTTCAATATAGATGGAATCTTTGGGAATCAAATTTCTACCCATGGCGGCCAAGGTAAAGAGTTGTAATCCCTTTTGTAGATATTCCACTTCAGGCCAAGCACTCTTTCCATTGTGCAACAACACCTGATTGGGGAACTTGTAACGATCCAGGATCTTTTCATCTTCCAACATGGTGGTATAATTGTAATCGTTTTTGCTCACCATCCCAATAAAATGAAAGGGCTGTCTCACATTCAACAAATCTGTATTGGTCAAGGAAGCACCCATGGAAATTGTACCTTTTACCCCTTTGATAAAAATAGGCACCAGATTGGCAAAACGCCCACCACCCGAAGCTCCCGCCGTGTAAATCCTTTCCCGTTGGATGGGTAAAAGATTGACGATATCTTCCAATACATTGTTCGTTGCGACCATATTAGAGGTCAATGATACCGTATCCTTTATTTTTGGCGCGGCCAACACATACCCCTCCGTCTCTGCAGGACCAACAAACATGGACAATGCCTGTCTTTCCTTGCCGTTCATATCAAAAACCACCAACAAAGGCCATTCTCTTTCTGTGGAAAAACCGCTGGGCAGATATAAAGAATACGAACTTGGGATGGAATCTTGAACAGGAATGGAGTCCATAATCTCTCCCTTTTTAAGAACCATTTGCTGTGCCGAAGCCGAAGTCAAACAAGCTAGGGAGAGAAAAAATAGTAGATGTCTTTTTTTCATAATTCAATCATAGCAAAAATCTGGCCAAACCAAAATTGTGTTCCGGCCACATAAAGTTAATGGAATTTTACTTGATGAGTTTTCCACTTTTTATTGGGGCATGCGCCACCACATTAGACAACACAATGTGGGTTCTGCACTCGCCATATACAATGAGTTCATCGATGAATTTTTCCAAATGGGATTGATCCCGAAGCACAACCTCCATAATAATGTTCTCGTTCCCAGTAATTCGGTAACAATTCACCACTTCTTGAAGGGACTTTACTTTATCCAAAAAAGGTTTCAGCTTCCCCATAAAAGCCCGCAACATAATGATCGCCTTAAACTGATGGCCAGCCTTTACATAGGAGATTTTGGCTCCATAACCCTCAATAATTCCAAGGTCTTCCATCTTCTTAACCCGCTCAGCAACGGCCGGTGGAGTAAGGCCCACTTCACGACCAATATGGGAAAAAGATTCCCTTGCATTCTTTTGCAAATGGGCTAAGATTTGCCAATTAAGTGCATCTATCTTCATATTAAAGGAAATAAGACTTCAAAAATTTAATTTTAAAGGTATAATCTATTTTCCAATTTAAAAACAAAAGTCGATATATTTAATTCGTGTGTAATTTTATACTACAAAATTGCTTTGAAAAAATGGAGAGAAGTTCTCTTAATTCCTTGGTTGTTTACCGTAAATCGTTGGCACTTCGCGATATGAGCGAAGCTGTGGCTGCTTACTTCTCTCATAACCGAGAAAAATTGTCTTGGCGAAAAATTGATAGTTTTCGGGATGACCTTACCACATCATTATTGAATGATGCCTCGCTCATCACCAAAGAAGTAGAGCAAGCGGCCCTAAGCAATTCCTACTCCGTTCGAATGAGAAGTTTGACCTTCATTAACATCATGACCCGAAATATTTTGGCATACTGCAATGGCTTGGAGCGAGACGGTGTTAAAGAAAAGGAATATCTCAACCTCCTCCGTAGGGAAATCAAAATTTTTAGAACCTCCTTTAAAAAATGGAGAAAGTCATTTCATAACAGAAACGACTAAACCCCTTTTACATATTTCTTCTGTACTGCCCACCAACCTCAAAAAGGGCTTTGGTAATTTGCCCCAGTGAACAGTATTTGGTCACTTCCATCAATTTCCCAAAGATATTTTCATTGTTGATGGCAGCTTGCTGCAATTCTTTTAATTGCTTTTGGGCCGTATCTTTTTCCCGCTGATGCAAATTTTGCAAGGTTTTAATTTGATTTTTCTTTTCCTCTTCAGTAGCTCTAATCACTTCTGCTGGTAAAATGGTAGGTGATCCCTTGGAACTTAAAAAAGTGTTCACTCCAATAATCGGATATTCCCCGGAATGTTTCAAGGTCTCATAATGCAAGCTTTCCTCCTGAATTTTAGAGCGTTGGTACATGGTTTCCATGGCGCCCAATACGCCACCTCGTTCCGTGATTCGGTCAAACTCCAGCAAAACAGCCTCTTCCACCAAATCCGTAAGTTCCTCAATAATGAATGAACCCTGAATGGGATTTTCATTTTTGGCCAATCCCAACTCCTTATTAATGATCAATTGAATGGCCATGGCCCTACGCACCGATTCTTCGGTTGGTGTGGTGATGGCTTCATCATAGGCGTTGGTATGCAAGGAATTGCAATTGTCATAAATGGCATAAAGTGCCTGTAAGGTCGTTCGGATGTCATTAAAGTCAATCTCTTGAGCGTGCAAACTCCTACCCGAGGTCTGAATGTGGTATTTTAGCATTTGAGCCCTTGGGTCAGCCCCATATTTTTCTTTTAGAGCTTTCGCCCATATTCTTCGGGCCACCCTACCGATAACGGCATATTCCGGGTCTACACCATTGGAGAAAAAGAAAGACAGATTGGGACCAAATTTATTGATATCCATCCCCCTACTCAAATAGTATTCCACATAGGTAAAACCATTGGAAAGGGTAAATGCCAATTGCGTAATGGGGTTGGCCCCTGCTTCTGCAATGTGGTAGCCTGATATGGAGACCGAATAAAAATTTCGGACTTGCTGTTCAATAAAATATTCTTGGACATCGCCCATCAACTTCAAGGCAAACTCGGTAGAAAAAATACAAGTATTCTGGGCTTGATCTTCCTTTAAAATATCGGCTTGTACCGTTCCGCGAACTTGCTTTAAGGTTTCCGCTTTAATTTTGGTATACACCTCTTGTGGTAGCACTTGATCTCCGGTGACACCCAAAAGCATCAAACCCAATCCGCTGTTCCCTTCGGGAAGTTCACCAAAATAAGAAGGTCGTGGAACCCCTTTCTTTTGATATAGTGCTTCAATCTTCTTTTCCACCTCTTTTTCCAGACCCTTTTCTTGAATGTATTTTTCACAGTTTTGGTCTATGGCTGCATTCATAAAAAAAGCCAGGAGCATGGGAGCAGGACCATTGATGGTCATACTCACTGAGGTCATGGGATTGCTCAAATCAAATCCGGAATAGAGTTTTTTGGCGTCATCCAAACAGCAAATGGATACTCCGGCATTTCCAATTTTTCCATAAATATCAGGTCTGTGGTCTGGATCACTTCCGTAAAGGGTTACTGAGTCAAATGCGGTGGACAATCGTTTGGCCGGCATATCCAAACTCACGTAGTGAAACCGTCTGTTGGTACGTTCGGGGCCGCCTTCTCCGGCGAACATACGTGTCGGGTCCTCCCCTTCCCTTTTGAACGGGTACAATCCAGCCGTGTATGGAAACTCTCCCGGTACATTTTCCTGAAGTATCCACTGGAGAATATCGCCCCAAGCCTTGTATTTGGGCAAGGCCACTTTGGGTATCTGACTATGGGATAACGATTCCGTGTGGGTCTTTATATTGACTTCACGGTTGCGTACTTTGAAGGAATACACCTCAGATTTATACCGATTTACTTTTTCCTGCCACTTTAAAAGGGTGTCCCAATTTTGGGGCAGTAAATTCATTTTGATTTTATCAAATTCTTTAACCAACAAACCACCTAAACTCTTTTCTTCCTCATTTTTGAGTTTTGAAAGAACCTCATCCTCTTTCAAACCGGTTTTATCCAAAAGAAGTTCTTCAGCCTCCTCGGTATCCATTCCCAAAATGGACGTCAGGGTTAAGAAAATACCGTAAAGTTGCTGTGCAATTTTAGATTGTTCTTCGGCTTTGACATCGTATGACCTATTGTTTTCGGCTATTTCAGATAGATAACGGGTTCGTGATGGCGGAATCACATAGATTTTCTCTGCCATTTCCTCACTGACTTCAAAGGCAGACACCAATTTGGAACCCGCTTTTTCCACCAAAGTGTCCATTACCTTTTTATAGAGGCTGTTCATGCCAGGGTCATTGAATTGCGATGCGATGGTTCCATAAATGGGCAGATCATCTTCCTTGGCATGCCACAATCCGTGGTTACGGGCGTATTGTTTTTTAACATCGCGAAGGGCATCCAACGCCCCTCTTTTATCGAACTTGTTGATGGCCACCAAATCCGCAAAGTCCAGCATATCAATTTTCTCCAGTTGAGTAGCGGCTCCAAACTCAGGAGTCATTACGTAAAGTGAAACATCGCTGTGTTCCAGAATTTCCGTATCGGACTGACCTATCCCTGAGGTTTCCAGAATAATCAGGTCGTATTTTGCAGCTTTGAGCACCTGCACCGCTTCGGAAACATGTTTGGACAAGGCCAAATTGGATTGACGTGTCGCCAAGGAACGCATATAGACACGTTCATTATTGATGGAGTTCATCCGGATTCGGTCCCCCAACAACGCCCCTCCTGTTTTTCGTTTAGAGGGATCTACAGAAATAATTCCCACATGTTTATCGGGGAAATCTATCAGAAATCGGCGCACCAACTCATCTACCAAACTCGATTTTCCAGCGCCTCCCGTTCCCGTAATGCCAAGTACGGGAACCGGGTCTTCCAACTTGTCTATCTTATCTTCATATTTCTCAAATTCCTCATGCCTATTTTCAGCAAGAGAAATCAATCGGGCCGTGGTATTGGAATTTTTGTTTGCCAGCAGACCTTCCAACTTGGTGCCTTTAGGTATCTGCAAATCGGGAACAGCGGTATCGCACCGCTCCACCAAATCATTGATCATCCCTTGAAGTCCCATTTGCCGACCATCATCCGGAGAATAAATCCGTTCGATGCCGTAGTCCATCAACGCTTTGATTTCCTCCGGAAGTATGACCCCGCCGCCGCCGCCAAAAATTTTGATGTGCCCTGCTCCTCTTTCCTGAAGCAAATCGAACATATACCTAAAATATTCATTATGGCCGCCTTGGTATGAGGTCATGGCAATGGCATTGGCATCTTCCTGGATGGCACAATCCACTACCTCTGCGACACTCCTATCATGTCCCAAATGAATCACTTCAACCCCAGTGGCTTGAATAATCCTCCTCATAATATTAATGGCTGCATCATGGCCATCAAAAAGAGAAGCAGCTGTCACTATCCTGATTTTATGCTTGGGTTTGTAGGGTTTTGTTTGTTCCATTTGCAATAAAAGGTCTGTTTTCGCCCTGCAATTTACAGAAAATGCAAGTCAAATTAGATTTTGTTCAGGATATTACAAAAAGTCTTAAAAGCTTGGTCTTCCTTTTTTGAATATCCTAATTTTACTCGGCCAAAAATGCATTATGAAGCTTACCATACTCATCCATTGTCCTGACCAATCTGGTATTATACGATCTGTGACCACTTTTGTACATCAACAGGAAGGTAATGTGGTGTATTTAGATCAACATGTGGACAAGCAGGCTGGTGTGTTTTTTATGCGTTTGGAAAGTGAATTTGAAAAAGAAGTCTCACTTGAGAAGTTTAAAAATGGATTTGAGCAAGAATTGGCCCAACAGTTTCAAATGGAGTGGGATATTTATTTGGGTGCTTACAGACCAAAAATGGCCATTTTCGTTTCTAAATACAACCATTGTCTGTACGATTTGCTGAGTCGATACAATTCAGAAGAGCTTTCAGTGGATATTCCCTTTATTTTGAGCAACCATAGAGATTTGGAATATGTGGCAGAGCAGTTTCAGATTCCGTTTTATCATGTCCCCGTGACAAAAGACACCAAAGAGGAGGCTGAGAACAAGCAATTGGAATTGCTTAAAAAACACGAAGTGGATTTCATAGTGTTGGCCCGATACATGCAAATTGTGTCCACAAAGTTAATTGATGTTTATCCACAAAAAATCATCAATATCCATCATTCGTTCCTCCCTGCTTTTGTGGGTGCTAAACCCTATCACGCTGCTTTTGAACGCGGGGTGAAAATCATTGGAGCCACTAGTCATTATGTGACTTCGGAATTGGATGCTGGGCCTATCATTGAGCAGGACGTGACCGCTGTTTCGCATTCGCATTCCATAAAAGATTTTATTGCCAAAGGAAGGGATTTGGAACGAATTGTCCTCTCCCGTGCGGTGCAACTTCATGTGGCTCGAAAAACCATGGTCTACAACAACAAGACTGTTATTTTCTCTTAATTCTATCGAATAAAAACCGATTTTTTACCGTTTCTAAGTAAATTTCACCAGAACTATAAAAAATTTACCATGAAACGAATACTGCTATGCGTATTGGTTTTTCAACTTGTTGGGTGCACAGAACTGCAGCAGGTTGTGAACCAATTGCCCCAAGGACCTACTGGAATCGGAAATGCTGAAATTGCCCAAGGGCTCAGGGAAGCCTTGAACATGGGCATTGAAAAACAAGTGAACAAACTGGCACTGGAAAATGGCTTTTTTGGCAATGAGCTGGTTAAAATTCTATTGCCCGAAGAATTGCAAAAAGTGGACAAAACATTGCGGGATGTAGGTCTTGGCAATTTAGCCGATGAAGGGCTGCGTATCATCAATAGGGCCGCTGAGGATGCCGTTGGTGAGGCTACTCCCATTTTTGTTGATGCCGTAAAGGGAATCACCTTTAATGATGCGCGACAGATTTTATTGGGAAGTGACAATGCCGCAACGCAATATTTAGAGCAATCTACTAAGACGAAATTATACGACAAGTTTAACCCCATCATTAAAAATTCATTCCAAAAAGTCGGGGCGGACCAAATCTGGAGCAACATTATAACCCGATATAACAATCTCCCCTTGACCAACAATGTAAACCCAGATTTAACCGATTATACCACCAACGAAGCCCTTGAAGGTGTTTACACCATGATTGCGGTGGAAGAGAAAGAAATCAGGACTAAAATTTCTTCCAGAACAACAGATTTGTTAAAAAAAGTGTTCGCTCTTCAAGATTAATCATAATTTTTTCAGAATAGTGCAATAAGTCAAAAATGTTGTCGTTATAAAATCAATTAAACGAGACAATTATAACAAATTCCTAAAGTTAAATTAACCTTGACCTGAAGGTTAAACAGGAATTTTGTAAAAGAAATTATCTGAGTTAGCATTTTTTTGAGTTAGTTAGTTTAAACCGGTGTTCGCACCGGTTTTTTTGTGGGTAAAAGTGTTGTTTTGGTTAACAAAGTCATTTGGAAAGAGAGTTGGCTTTAACCAAATACAATTGAAATCCAAAAAAGCTTATTTAGTATCTTCAAAGTAATAATCTAATACCTTTAGGTGTCATTAATGTTATTTGCATAAGTTTTGGTCAACCCAGATATGCCATACATCAATTACAACTAAATTTTACTAGCAAAACTGCGAACTTCACTCTCCCTACACTGGACCAGTTTCATCGTTGTTGAATATTACGATAAAACGATTTCTTATTCCTTAATCTTGGCAGGTGTATTCTTAAAGAAGACCATAAAATTTTATTCTACAAAAAATGAGTGCAACAGAAAATGTAAAACAAAGTATTGAAGATTTTTTTTCAAAACCTATTCGGTTAAATGGTGAATTGGAAGATTATGAAAATTTAACCGGAAAAGAACTTGCAGAAAGTTTTCACTATTGCATTGGAATTAATAGTAAAAGTGTAAAAAACGAAAATGAAATTGCAATTGGAGCTTCCAAATTTAGAGGTTTACCACATCTGCCCCCTATAGTAGAATGGCCTAAAGATCTTTATTTTAATGCTCAATTTAATTTAAAAGAATTGGCCCAATATGATGTGGATAATGTATTGCCTTCCAAAGGAATGTTATATGTTTTTACAAATGAAATTGAAACTAAAGTAATCTATTATGATAGAAATATTGAAGACCTTTCCATAACCCATAATCCCTTCCCTTCTATAGAGAATTTACCACCGTATCCAAGAAAAAAAATACTTGACTTTTTGTCAAAACGAAAGAAAAAGGAATTTCAGAAGAAAGTTTTGGAATATAATAGAAAAAAAAACAGAATAAATTATTTCAAAAAACATTATACCACCAACCCTAGTAGTATTGAATTTGCTCCTTATTATCTATTTTATATAAATGATGGGGATTTTTATGATTATTCAGCTATTGCTGCAATCATCCCAAATAAATTAAAAACTGAAATCAAAGACATTATGGGCTGCGAGATATCAAAAAAGGACTATGTCAATAAACTTTTTGGCAGACCTATAGCCTTGCAAGGTGAAGGTGATAATTTTAGTGATGAATACCATTTTTATACTAACAACCGTAAGTTAACTGTTGATTTAAAGCAGAAGTTTTTATTCTTACAGGAAGAGCCATATGAATCCATTATTCAATATTGGATTGACAAGAAAGATTTAAAAACAAAGGATTTTTCAAAAGCTTTTATCACCTTTTCAGGTACATAAAAGTTCTTATTCAGATTTTTCAATATGATAACTCGGTCAGGATCAATAGTTTTAACTACATAGTAAATGTGCAATAATAATCTTTGACCATCAACGCTTTTTCGATTTAGTAAGTTCAAAAACTAGCAAGTGCTTTAAGGATGAAACCAACAAAGACTTTTCCTGAGGTGACAGTGAGTAAAAAAATCTATGCTAAATTTTTATACCCAAAAGGTAAGGTAATCTTGAAAAAGACAGCCGTTCTGTTAAATTTTAGATAAATAACCTGATTTCTAGATGTATATCAACTTTCTACGTAATCCATAGCTGAGTTTTCAACGTATCTTTGTTAGAACAAAATTTGAGCTATGAATAATCAATATTGTAGGGTTGGCACAGTAACTCCAATCACCAGCGGCAGTCAGGCGATTTCCATTTTGGAGTTCAGGTATAAAAATTTTATTGAAAAGGCAGCCAATGTATCCAATGGCGATACACACTTGGTTGAGTTTTTCAAGAGAAAAGCCCAGAGCATTAAAAAAGTACTGGAGAGTTTAGGCTGAATTACTTACGGGTTTTCCCTAATTCAACCTCCATTTCAACCTGTATTTTTTTGGCTTGCTCCGCTGCGGCCTGCGCAAAGTCAGCACCTGTTGAAGCGTATAAAATTCCACGGGATGAATTGACCAACAATCCAACGTCCTTGGTCATTCCATACCTGCACACTTCTTGTAAACTTCCACCTTGCGCCCCCACTCCAGGAACCAACAGAAAACTGTTCGGCACAATTTCGCGAATTTCTTTTAAATAAGTGGCCTTTGTAGCTCCCACAACATACATCAATCGCTCCGCATTTTTATAGTCTTTGGAAGTTTCCAGGACTTCCTTATAAAGTTCTTGCCCTCCTATTTTTTTTGTTTGAAAATCGAAAGCGCCTTGGTTAGAGGTCAATGCCAATAAAATGGTGTGCTTATCCTCAAATACCAAAAAAGGCTCCACAGAATCCTTTCCCATGTAAGGAGCGATGGTAATCGAGTCAAAATTGAGGGCTTCAAAAAAAGCTTTGGCGTACCGGGTAGAGGTGTTACCTATATCACCTCGTTTGGCATCGGCTATCGTGAATATTTCTGGATGTTTTTCATTTAAATAGGCCATGGTGCGCTCTAAGGATTTCCATCCTTGCAACCCATACGCTTCATAAAACGCAATATTGGGTTTATAGGCCACACAATAGGAATGGGTAGCATCAATGACAGCCTTATTGAAAGCAAAAATAGGGTCTTCTTCCTTTAGAAGATGCTTGGGGACTTTTTCCAAATCAGTGTCCAATCCCACACAGAGAAAGGATTTTTTTTGATGGATTTGGGAAATTAAGTGTTCTATTTTCATGTATAAAGGTGCTCGAACTGACTACTGACTACTGACTATTGACTACTGAAAATCAAAAAATCTCAGATGCTTCCTTCAATTTCTCGGTGTTCTCTACCAACATCAGCTCATCGATAATTTTTTGGATATCTCCATTAATGATGTTCTGCAAATCGTAAAGGGTAAGTCCAATTCTGTGATCGGTAACCCTACCTTGGGGGTAATTGTACGTTCTAATCTTTGCCGAACGGTCACCGCTGCTCACCTGCGAATTTCGCTTGGCCGCATCCTCTGCCTGTTTTTTGGCCAATTCCATGTCGTACAAACGGGAACGCAACACCTTAAAAGCTTTGTCTTTATTCTTGTGCTGCGATTTTTCATCTTGACACTGTGCTACAATCCCAGTAGGAACGTGCGTCAATCGAACCGCTGAATAGGTAGTGTTTACTGACTGCCCCCCCGGTCCTGAGGAACAGAAATAGTCAATCCGGACATCCTTGGGGTCTATTTGCACATCAAAATCCTCTGCTTCTGGAATCACCATAACGGTTGCGGCGCTGGTGTGTACCCTTCCTTGGGTCTCGGTTTGCGGCACACGTTGCACACGGTGCACCCCTGCTTCAAACTTCAAGGTTCCGTAGACATCTTCACCACTTACCTCAAAATGGATTTCCTTATAACCACCACTGGTCCCCTCACTTAAATCGATGATATTGGTCTTCCAACCTTTGGATTCGCAATATTTGGTATACATTCGGAACAGATCCCCGGCAAAAATACTGGCTTCATCGCCCCCGGTTCCAGCCCTGATTTCCATCACCACGTCCTTCTCATCTTCGGGATCTTTGGGAATCAAAAGAAATTTTATTTCATCCTCCAATTTTGGCATGGCAGCCTTAGCTTCATCCAATTGCATCTTGGCCATTTCCAACATCTCGGCATCGCTGCCATCTGAAATGATTTCCTCCGCCTCATTGATATTATTGGTGAGTTCAATGTATTGATCCCGTTTATCGACCAAAACCTTCAGGTCTTTGTATTCTTTGTTCAGCTTCACATACCTTTTTTGGTCTGAAATGATATCAGGCTGAATTATAAGGTCTGCGACCTCATCAAAACGTTGTTTTACAATGTTGAGTTTATCGAGCATATCTCCATCCACTAAGACTGCGAATTTACGATTAATTTGTACATTTAGTAAATGCCTTGGTTATTGTTCCGACTTAAAACGTATCGGCTTGTGTTTCTGTTCTACAGAACGATTCTTTTCCTATCTACTACCATAACTATTTTCCTATTTTTCTTTAAGGTTTCTCTTTTTTCGGCCGTGTACTTTAAGCTGATGTTTTTAGGAATATATTTCCTTAAGTCCCTAGATGATAAATCAAAACAGGGTTTGGTCTTCTATAACAATTTTGGGCTCTCTAAAACACATCTTTTTGGGCTCTCTTTTTTAATGGACCTTCTTCCTTCAATCTTTATTTATCTCCTCTTTTTCCAGTGATTCTTGAGGTAGACAACATAGAATTGAATTTTGGCTCAAAACGGATTCTGTCCGGCATTTACCTCCGAGCACAGGATGGCAATGTAACTGGACTGTTGGGAAGAAATGGCTCTGGAAAAACATCACTCCTAAAAATTATATTTGGGTGTTTGGACCCAAAGTATAAATCTGTTCGCATTGATGGCAAAGTTGTTCAGAAGAACCTCTTCTTGACGAGTAAAGTAGCATACCTCCCGCAACACCAGCTCTTGCCCAAGACCATGAAAGTACGAACCGCCTTCTCTCTTTTTGAAGTGGATTGGAACCAGTTTTTAAAGGAATTCGAGAGTTTTAAAGTTTACCAAAATCCAGCCATTTCCGATTTATCCAGTGGAGAGGTCAAAATTTTGGAGACCTATCTTATTTTACATCAGAACAAAGAGATCATCTTACTTGATGAACCTTTTTCATTTATCTCTCCGCTTTATATACAGAAGATAAAATCCATAATTGAAGCAAGAAAAAAGAATAGGGTCATCTTGATTACTGACCATTTTTATAAAGATATTCTAGAGGTTAGCGACGACATTTATTTCCTTTCCAACGGATACTCTAAAATGATTCAAGGTGTTGAAGATCTAGAAAACGAGGGGTACCTTATGCCTAATTCGCGATGAAGGTAGTTCCCAAAGTGACGATAAATGCATTAAGTCCATCACTGCGATCGTACTGACTAAAACGTAGGTCGATGGTCTTTAGCCCAAAGTTGAAAATTTGGGCACTGGTGAATATGTCCTTGTATTGAACTCCCAATCCATATTGATGGGCATCGTACTTGGATAAATCGTAATCTGAAGTATAAAATTCGTAACTGGACAAAGCCGTTTCTTTGGGATAAAAATAATCCGCAGCAGTTTGGGTGTAATAACGATAAGATGGATACAAGGTAAATCTATCCGTCAACTTAAAAGGAGCTTCAATACTGGCCGTGTGCGAAGTGATGCCCCAATCATCCCAGTAATAGCGATAATAAGAACGTAGCACCAACAAATCGTTTACATAATAATTGAGGCGGCCACCAACAGGAACCTTCAACCGACTGTCAGGAAGCTGTTCCACATTATCCGCCAACTGAAAATCATCAATAAAAAAGTCGTTACTATCCGAAAAATAAACCCTTTGAAACGGGGTGCTCAGCAAACCAGTTTGCGTCACAAGATCCACAAACAAAGCGCCTTGCAATTTCTGGCTCAGAATCTGGGAAAAACTAAAGGATAACGAATACGTATTCCGATTTTCCTTCCCAAATTCCGTAAAATTAGGATTGTACGATCCACTTCCCGTAATCCGATCATCAAAAAAACCTGTACGCAGTTCAATGGGATAAATCGCATTCCATTTATCCAAGAAAACACGACCACTGAAAGTAAACTCCGTATTCTTTTCATTAAAAAGCCGGGTATAACTGCCCCCAAAGCCAAAGGAAAAATAATCGTATTCAGAAGAAAAATAGATGTTGCCGCTCCAAATGGTATTCCTATCCTCCGAACTATGCTGATAATTTGGGTTGATATAGGCCAACAAATCCTTTCTAGATTCCCCGGATGAAGCGTCAAATGGGGTGGCATTAATGCCCCCGTCCAAAGGATTGACATTGCTGGACGATGCAGACGTATAGGCCGATAAGCCCACATCTACCGTAAGAATATCGTCCTCGTTCATAGGCATTCGCAAAACAAGAGTTGAGGTAGCATCGGTCAATTCTTCGGTGCCTTCTCCCCCGGTCACGGCAGCATGTTGCCCATCTTGATCGTAATAGCTGAACAGCACATCAATTTCGGTGGTTTCCAACACCCTTCTTTTATAAGAAGTATCTGTTTCTTGTGCCGACACCGTAAAAATCAATAAAAAGAGAGGTGAAACCGCAAATAATCTTTTGGAATCATATAAACATTGAAGTGTTGAGGCCTTGCTAAGATTCACTGAAATGTTGATTTTAATTACATCCACAACCTCCACCTGTTTTTCCGCCATTGGCTCCCGATGAAGCTTCACGATAAATGTGGAAATTGGTTTCAAAACGTTCGGAAGGTCGTGCGCCGAGTTGCATCTCAACATCATTCACATACACCTTATCATATTCCCGAACCGCCACACAGGAGCTGGAAAAAATCAAAAGAAGAAAGAAAAAAAGCAATTTTCCCATGGAATAAATTTACGGATTCGTATCGAAAATGATTCCTGAACTCTTGTGTATTTTATTGTCCGAATCCACTACCACCACTTCCACTCCATCAATCTGATTGATCATGTGTATGCCCGTATCGGTGCCCATTATAAAAACAGCAGTGGCCAACGCATCACATAATTCGGCATGCTTGGCAAAAACGGATACGCTGTTGATACCATTAGTTGGGTATCCCGTCCGTGGATCGATGATATGGGAATACTTTTTTCCGTTCAGGGTGATGTATTTTTCGTAATTGCCCGATGTTGCCACTGAAGATTCCACAACCGGCAACCAACTGAACACCTTATTTTTGCTCAATGGATTGGCAATGCCCACCAACCATTTTTCCCCAGTTACCTTGGTGCCCCATGTGGTCAAATCGCCGGAAGCATTGATAATGCCACCCTTCACCTGTTTGGAGGTTAAAAGTTCCTTGGCCTTATCCGCGGCATACCCCTTGCCAATGGCTCCAAATCCAATACGCATGCCTGGTTCGCTCAAAAAGACGGTTTGCCCTTCTGGGTCCAATATTATTTTTTTGTAGCCAATTTTTGCTATGGATTTTTGAATTTCCGCTTCGGGAGGCATACGGTCCATGCTACCGTCAAACTTCCAAATATTATCCATGGAGGCATAGGTAATATCAAAAGCGCCATCCGTAATTTCAGAGATTTTTATCGCTCGTTCTATCAAGCTGAACAGTTCTGGACTCACTTTTACCGGTTGTATGCCTGCATTTTTGTTGATTTTGGACGTTTCCGAAGCTTCATCCCAAGAGGAAATCATTTTTTCTATCCGCTCTATTTCCGAAACGGCTTCGTCAATATCCAAATAGCCAATTTCTTCGTTTGGGGCCACCACAGTAATCTCAAAGCTGGTCCCCATAAGTTTCAAGGCCTTTCTTACAGTAATATCCCTGTCCACCAACTGTCCTTGCGACAGCAGACAAAACAAGCTGCAAAAAAGAACAATGACCGTTTTCATTTTACAAAACCATTGAGGGTGGCAATATATTTTTCTGGAGTTGCCCTAACATTAAAGCCTGTTTTGCCCAAAACGGATTCATCTTTATCCAAAACAACAACTAAGGGAAAATAGCCTTTGGGATTGTACTTTTCAGCTAGGGATTTATTGACTGCTGATAAATCTTCAGGAAGTTGGTTCTTCTTTTTTTTGGGAAAATCGGCATTGTAGAGCACATAGTGGGAAGAAGCATAGCTTTTGAACTCTTCAGAATCCAAAATGTTTCGTTTTAAACGAATGCAAGGCGCACACCAATCAGACCCAGAAAAGACCAAAACTATGGGTTTGTTTTCCAAATTGGCCAAATCCACAGCAGCATCAAAACTATGCTGCCATTCTTGTGAATGAAGCATAGCTGTTATAATACAAAATGCTATGGTTAAGACTTTTTTCATACGATTTGGGTTTTGCGAATTACTCAAAAACTCGCAGTATAGAGCCGTTAAGCTCGGTATTGTATGTTTTTATGGGCTTTGCCGGGTTGCCGTCAACTTGGTTTAAGGGACTTCCATCCTGATCAAAACGGGACCCATGAACATCACAATAAAAAATCCCTCCATTTTGATTTACAAAACGGACCTGATCATACGATTCATGGCTACAAACCTGACTGGCCGCAACATATTCCCCTTCCAAATTTTTGGCAATTACCACTAAATTTTTCAGTATAAAACCTCCATTGGGAACCAAGGCTTGGGCTTCTTGTGAGGTAAGGTCCACCGTAAAATCCACCCCAGTGGGTTCTTCTACAATATTACCATCAACTTCATCCTTTGAACATCCCTGGGTACACGGAAATATAAGGGCAAAAGCTGCACCTGCGCCTAGGCTTCTTAAAAATTCTTTTCTTTCCATAGCAAGAGGTTTATAGAAAGAACGTTAAAATAGGCTGATTCGTATGCTAATACCCAAACTTACCATACGTACTTTGTATGGTCAATTTTTTGGTTTGTGAGGCTTCTACACGGCCAATAATCTGGGCATCTACGCCAAAATTTTCGGATATGTTTACAATGTCATTGGCAACCTGCTCATTTACATAAAGTTCCATTCTATGCCCGCAGTTAAAGACTTGGTACATTTCCTTCCAATCCGTGCCAGATTGCTCTTGAATTAGTTTAAACAATGGAGGAATGTCAAATAAATTGTCTTTTATGATGTGTAGATCTTCAACAAAATGAAGAATTTTGGTCTGTGCCCCACCACTGCAATGCACCATCCCATGGATTTGGTCTGCACTGTATTTTTCCAATACTTTTTTGATGATGGGGGCATAGGTCCGGGTTGGGGAAAGCACCAATTTTCCAGCATCAAGTGGAGCGTTGGGCACTTCATCGGTCAATTTTGTTTTTCCGGAATACACCAATTCCTCAGGCACTGAGGCGTCATAACTTTCCGGATATTTTTCAGCCAGATATTTTCCGAAGACATCATGGCGGGCCGAGGTAAGTCCATTACTCCCCATTCCCCCGTTGTATTCGTTTTCATAAGTCGCTTTTCCAAAAGAAGCCAACCCTACGACAACATCACCAGCTTTAATATTGGCATTGTCAATCACTTTTGAACGTTCCATTCGGGCGGTGACCGTGGAGTCTACAATAATAGTACGTACCAAATCACCAACATCTGCGGTTTCCCCGCCTGTGGAACGAATGGTAATGCCGTGTTTCTCCAAATCTGAAATCAACTCCTCTGTACCGTTGATGATGGCTGAAATGACCTCCCCGGGAATCAGATTTTTATTCCTCCCTATGGTGGATGACAACATAATATTGTCCGTTGCCCCTACACAGATAAGGTCGTCCACGTTCATGATCAGGGCATCTTGGGCAATGCCTTTCCACACCGAAATGTCTCCGGTTTCCTTCCAATACATATAGGCCAAGGAGGACTTGGTTCCCGCTCCATCGGCATGCATTACCAAACAGTGGTCCTCGCTACCGGTTAAATAATCGGGTACAATCTTACAGAACGCCTTTGGAAATAGGCCTTTATCAATATTTTTGATGGCATTGTGCACATCTTCTTTGGAGGCAGAGACCCCACGCTGCGCATATCTTTTACTGGTGTCTGACGACATAATTTTGGTTTGGGCAAAAATAGCGGAAAACCATCAAATCATTGATAGGTTGTTCAGCTCTTTTGAAAACTGAATCGATTTGAAACCTTTTACTTTGTAAACAATAGTTCTCGATACTTGGTAAACGGCCAAAGGTCATCCGCAACCAACTTCTCCAATTTATCGGATTGGTCCCGAATGGTATCAAAATACGGTTTCACATTATTGCAATAGGCCTGTGCTTTTTTGTCGATGGTGGAAAGCCCGTTGGCTCTCTTTCGGGCATCGGTCATCTCGTCCGTCAATTTTTTAATTTCCACAATATGTTCGCCTACTTGCTCCAATAAATTCAATTGACTTTCGGCCACTTTTTTGTGGGCAGCACCATAAACCTCTTTTAGCCCTCCAACATTTTCCAATAGGAGGTTTTGGTATCGAATTGCAGCAGGTATGATGTGGTTATACACCATTTCACCCAGCACCCTTCCTTCAATTTGAATATGGAAAATATAGGCCCCCAACTCCACATCTTGGCGTGCCTTGAGCTCTACTTCACTAAAAACATCCATTTCCTTGAACAATTCCACACTTTCTTTTGAAGTGATTATCTGTAAAGCTTCTGGAGTATTTTTATTGAAGCTGAGTTTTCTTCTTCTGGCTTCTTCTTGCCATTCCATGCCGTACCCATCACCTTCAAACCGGATTCTTTTGGAGGTTTTTATGTATTCTCTCAAAATATTGAAGACCGCTTCATCCTTTTTCAGGTTTTTCTTGTCGATCAAGGCATCCACTTCCTTTTTAAAGTCGGTCAACTGCTTGGCCACAATGGTATTGAGCAGGGTCATAGGTTTGGCGCAATTCATTCTGGCACCAACCCCCCTCATTTCAAACTTATTCCCCGTAAAGGCGAAGGGTGATGTTCGGTTTCTATCGGTATTGTCCAGTAAAATTTCTGGGATTTTTCCAACTACATTAAGCTTGAGTTCTGTTTTTTCCTCTGGGGATAACTTTCCTTTGGAAACGCCTTCCAGTTCATCAAGCACATCACTTAATTGTTTACCAATAAAGATGGAAAGAATGGGCGGTGGTGCTTCATTGGCACCCAATCTGTGATCATTACTCGCCGATGCTATGGAGGAACGCAACAATTCTTCATAGGTGTCCACTGCTTTAATGGTGTTGACGAAGAAGGTTAAAAATTGAAGGTTCTTCATGGGCGTGGTACCCGGACTTAATAAATTCACCCCAGTGTCGGTTGCCAAAGACCAGTTGTTGTGCTTTCCAGAACCATTGATTCCTGCAAAGGGCTTTTCATGAAACAGCACCTTAAAATTATGCCTGCTGGCAATTTCTTCCATCACATCCATCAGCAATAGGTTGTGATCTACTGAAAGATTGGCTTCTTCAAAGACCGGAGCCAGCTCAAACTGGTTCGGGGCCACTTCATTATGTCTGGTTTTTACAGGAATACCCAATTGGGTACACTGTTTTTCCAAGTCACTCATAAAACTGAGGACCCGTGGCGGAATCACTCCAAAATAATGATCGTCCAATTGTTGCCCTTTTGCTGAAAAACTGCCGACCAAGGTCCGGCCGGTCATGGTTAAATCCAATCGGGATTGAGCCAATGCCTTATCCACCAAGAAATATTCCTGCTCCCACCCCAAGGTTGCATATACTTTCCTTACATTTTTATCGAAATATTGGGCCACTCCGGTAGCAGCTTGATCAACAGCGTGCAAAGCCCTCAAAAGCGGTGCCTTGTTGTCCAAAGCTTCTCCCGTGTAAGCCACAAAAATGGTTGGAATACATAGGGTGGTCTTATAAATAAATGCTGGAGATGTTGGGTCCCAAGCGGTATAGCCCCGTGCCTCAAACGTGTTTCGTATTCCTCCACTTGGAAAACTGGATGCATCCGGTTCTTGTTGCACCAACTGGGCTCCCCCGAACTTTTCCATGGCCCTTCCTTCGGGAAGCACATCAAAAAAAGCATCGTGCTTTTCGGCAGTGGCCCCAGTCAGTGGCTGAAACCAATGGGTATAGTGCGTTGCCCCCATGGACAAAGCCCAAGCTTTCATTCCTTCTGCCACTTGATCGGCTATTTTTCTATCGATTTTACTCCCTTGGAAAATAGCGGATTTTACATTGTCAAAAGCTTCTTTTGTAAGGAACTGCAGCATTCTTTCTTCGTTGAACACTTGCTTTCCAAAAAGGGCTGATCGCTTTCCTGATTCGTCTATGTTCTTATGTTCCCTTCTTTGGCTTTCTGCCAAGGCCTGAAATCTTGTTTTTGGCATCTTGATTTGTCTTTAGTTTGCAAAACTACGATTAACAATTTAATAATATATTCCCAAAAAATTAGTTTTTTTTCATCCAACCCTATGCAAAATATGGGGTAATATAAATAATGAAGTGTAGTTTGTGATTTTAACCCCTCAAAATATTGATAATTAAATGAAAAAGTTATTTTTGTTGATCGTGAATTTGAGAACAAATAACTACCAGAATTATGAGCAAATCTAAATTAGAGTATCTATGGTTGGACGGTTATGAGCCAACTGCCAACATTAGAAGCAAGACAAGGATTGAAGAAGATTTCAGTGGCAAATTGGAAGATTGCCCAATGTGGTCCTTTGATGGTTCTTCAACCAAACAAGCTGAAGGTGGTTCTTCAGACTGCTTGTTGAAACCCGTAGCCATTTATCCTGATCCCGCACGAAGAAACGGTTTCTTGGTAATGACCGAGGTTTTAAATGCAGATGGAACTCCACACGAAAGCAACTCAAGGGCTACAATCGATGATGAAGATGATGATTTCTGGTTTGGTTTTGAACAAGAATACTTCATTATGGATACTGCCACCCAACTGCCTTTAGGTTTCCCTGTTGGAGGTTACCCAGGACCTCAAGGGTTATATTACTGTTCTGTAGGTGGAAGAAACACATGGGGAAGAGATTTAGTTGAAGAGCATGCCGATCTTTGTTTGGATGCAGGGCTTCAGTTTGAAGGAATCAACCAAGAAGTTGCTGCAGGACAATGGGAATTCCAATTGTTCGCAAAAGGCGCCAAAAAAGCAGGTGATGAAATTTGGGTTGCCCGTTACATGCTTCAAAGATTGACCGAAAGCTACGGATACTACATTGAGTACCACCCAAAACCTATTAAAGGAGATTGGAACGGTTCTGGTATGCACGCCAACTTCTCTAACACTACTTTGCGAACTGCCGGTTCAAAAGACGTTTACGAGAAAATTTGCGAAGCGTTCAGACCTGTTGTTAAAGAACACATTGCAGTTTACGGTGAGTTTAATGATGAACGTTTGACCGGTAAGCACGAAACTGCTTCCATTAAGGATTTCAGTTACGGTGTTTCTGATAGAGGTGCATCCATCCGTATTCCAATTTTGACCGTTGAAAGAGGTTGGAAAGGTTGGTTGGAAGACAGAAGACCTGCTTCTAACGCTGATCCGTACAAAGTAGCAGCCGTAATTGTAAAAACAGTTAAATCTGCTAAGGTATAAGCCGTTTATAAATTAGTTGTTGATACTATCAGATGAAAACCGTCCCAATTTTGGGGCGGTTTTTTATTTTATGGTTATATAGACAAAACTCACATAAAAAAGAAGCAGTACCAGACCATCCCGCCATCCCAAACGCAGTCCCCTTGGGAAAAATACCAAAGGTAGTATCAAGAAAGAGATGCCCAGCATCCAAAAAATATCGCTGGAAAGCAATCCTTGATCCATAACAGTGATTGGGGTTATTATGGAAGTAATGCCAAGAACGGCCAGTAAATTGAAGATATTGGACCCTATCAAGTTCCCCAACGAGATGGCCTTTTCCTTTTTTAGTACAGCAATAACCGATGCGGCCAACTCTGGAATACTGGTCCCAACTGATACCACGGTTATTCCAATAACCCTATCACTGACCCCAAGGGTGGAGGCCATACCCACAGCGCCATTGATCAACAATTCCGAACCACCCCAAAGCGCAGTACCACCAATACCCAAATACAACACAATTTTATACAAGGGAAGAATTACATCGTCCTCTGGCATTTCATCCACAACGGCTGTTTTCTGGAATCGTAATAGATAGATAAGGAATACAAACAATAATACCACAAGAACAACTCCCTCGTATTGCTGTAAAACACCATCAAAGTAAATGAAGCCACAAAAAAGCAACGAGGCAATCATCATTACCGGCCAATCTGTGGTATAGAAACTTTTTCGAACGTCAATACTTCCCATGATCACGGTAATGGCCAATACCAATCCAAGATTGGCAATGTTGGAGCCCACCACATTCCCCAAAGCTAAATCCGGAAATCCGTCTAGGGCGGCTTTGATACTTACTATTAGCTCTGGCGCCGAAGTAGCAAAAGAGACCACCGTCATTCCAATGACAATTTTGGGAATGGCCAATCTAAGGGATAAAGCAACGGCTGACTTCAACAACCAATTCCCTCCCGCGATAAGCAAGACCAATCCAAGAAGAATAAAGAGTATGTTTTGCAAAAAAGTAGAATTTATGGCAAATATAGAGGAAGATTCATTAACACAACTAGCGGAAAAACCTCAGCTTGGTTTATCCAAAATGATTTAAAATATTCTTTGCTCCATAAGACATTTCATTATAAACGAACAAACGAGATTGCCCAAAAAGGCCCTTTTTTAAACGAAAACTCCCTTGGTTTTCAAAAACAGCACCAAAAAGTCCCTACAAATATTACAAACTATAATGTATAATTCCATTTATAATTACAATTTATTACTTCCATCAAGGCAATGACAAAATAGTATAGTAGCATCTCATTTAAAAAACTACAATCTTGTATGCAATTGCATAGATTTCACTATAAATACTTGGAAACATGAAGTTTATCATTTTATCTTCAAAAAATAGAACCGGTCAACAACCTTACATAGTGACCATTAAACATCAAACAACCCATGATATTCATCGTAAAGTTTCTAGTATTTTTACTTATCCAACTCATTGAAACCATCTTTATATAATTGGAGGTGGATTTTACCCATGAGCACCTTTTTGTACCCATTCATTTTCATTTTATTAAAACTTTAGCGCTCAAATTATGGCATCTAGTTCTGATTTAGTTACTTTACATTTGTAACAGATCAAACCTGATAAAGTGAAAAAAATAACAATTCTACTCATAGCCCTGATTGCTATGGGTTCGTGCAAACCAGAATCCCAAAAAGAAGAAACGCCCACCCATAATGCGGAATTTGAGGCATTGTTGAACAACTATTACGAAGATGGCCTAAAATTAAACCCCATTACGGCCACACTTGCTGGTGACCACAGATACGATGATTCGTTTCCCAACCTGCTTTCGGATGTGTACAAAGCCGAAAAAAAGGCCTATTACGAAAGCTACAAGAACAAACTTTCTGAATTTCCCGATGAAACACTCACCGAAAGCGAACAAATGAGCAAAGCCATTTTGGCTTGGGAATGCGACATTAATTTAGCTGAATTTGATCACAACGCTGACCTTACCCCCATTGATCAAATGTGGTCACAAAATTTGTTCATGGGACAATTGGCCAGTGGTGCCAGTGCACAACCTTTTGAAACCGTTGAGGACTATCAAAAATGGATGAAACGTGTAGATGAGTACCTAGTTTGGCTTGCTAGCACCGAGGACAAAATGCGTGAAGGCATTAAAGAGGGATATGTGCTCCCAAAATCATTGATTGCAAAGGTGCTCCCTCAATTGGAATCGCAAATGGAGGAAAATGTGGAGCAGCACTTGTTCTATCAACCCATTAAAAATATGCCTGCTGATTTTTCCGATGAGGAGAAAGCTATGCTCACTGAAGCCTATACGGACATGATTACCAACAAAATTGTTCCAGCCTACACCAAGCTACATGCTTTTATGAGCACCGACTATCTTGATGCGGGAAGGGAATCCAGCGGTATTCAAGGTGAGCCCAATGGTGATGCTTATTACGCACATCAAATTAAAAAATATACCACTACCAACATGACGGCTGCTGAAATCCACGAACTGGGATTGAGCGAGGTAGCCCGAATCCGTTCTGAAATGGAAAAAATAAAGGAACAGGTAGGTTTTCAAGGTGACCTCAAGGCCTTCTTCGACTTTGTGCGCTCAAACAAAGAACTCATGCCATTTTCTGAACCTGAGCAGGTAATTGCGCATTTTAATGAAATCCATGAGCGCATGAAACCGCAATTGGAAAAGTTGTTCGACAATAAGCCCAAAACGCCTTTTGTGGTTCGAAGAACGGAGGCTTTTCGTGAAAAATCTGCCAGTGCTGAATACAATCCAGGTTCCTTGGATGGTACCCGCCCCGGTGTTTTTTATGTTCCTATCCCTGATGCAACCCAGTACAATATCTATTCTGATGAATCCCTATTCTTGCATGAAGCCATTCCAGGTCACCATTATCAAACTTCATTGACACAGGAGAATGAAGAATTGCCGCAATTCAGAAAAACCCTTTGGTACAGTGGTTATGGTGAAGGATGGGCATTGTATGCCGAGTCTTTGGGCAAAGAATTGGGATTGTACACAAATCCTTATCAATATTTTGGAATGTTGGGCGCAGAAATGCACCGTGCTGTTCGCTTGGTAGTGGATACTGGATTGCATTCCAAAGGCTGGACCCGTGAGGAGGCCATTCAATATTCGTTGAACAATGAAGCTGAGTCCGAGGCGAGTATCATCTCGGAAATTGAACGTTACATGGCCAATCCAGGACAGGCACTTTCCTATAAAATCGGACAGTTGAAGATTCGGGAATTGCGCAAAAAAGCGGAAGAAACCTTGGGTGATAAGTTTAATATCGGTCAGTTCCACAACCAAGTATTGGAAACAGGATGCGTACCGTTGGCACTGCTGGAAGATAAAATTGACGGTTGGATAAAAGCCAACAAATAAATTTAAAAAGGGTCATCAGTGATGGCCCTTTTTTTGTAACCTATCAAGAAGATAATGATTAGTTGTAAGTTGGTTATATTTGTATAGACCAACCTATTGAACCATGTTCTATAAAATTCTTGCCAAAATCAACAAAGCCCTACTTCCCTCCTATACCAAACGGGGATTGGATTTGGCCAAAGCCTCTAAATTACAATTGGCTATTATTGGGTGGCGTTATTATGTCACTACAAGAGCGTTGGATAGCTAATATTGCAATAAGGCCTCAATCTGATAGCCATTGAGCTTCTCGGCTCCATTCAAAAAGGTAAGCTCCACCAAAAAATTGCACTGCACCACTTTCCCTCCCAATTTTTCTACCAATTTACAAACGGCAGTTGCGGTTCCGCCTGTGGCCAATACATCATCATGGATCAACACTTTTTCCCCTTTTTTAATGGCATCGGTATGGATTTCCAAAATTTCTGAACCATATTCCAATTCATAGGATTCCGAAACCGTTTTATAGGGCAGTTTTCCTTTTTTGCGTACCGGGACAAAACCCGCTTTGAGCCGCTCTGCCAACATTGGAGCGAAAATAAACCCTCGACTGTCCACCCCTACCACTTTATCAATCTTCATGTTAGTGGTGAAACTGCATAGTGCATCACAAGCCTTTTTTAAGGCTTCAGGATTATTTAAAAGCGGTGTAATATCCTTAAAGGTCACACCTGGTTTTGGAAAGTCTTCGACATCACGGACGTAGGTGGCAAAATCCATATGTATTTTTAGATGAGGTGGTTTTGTAGTAAAGGTAAAAAGAAATATATTTGCACCCCTATTAAAAGGCCGCGTGCCCGCCCGTGCCGAAGGGCACATTCGGACGGGGCGCAAAAATGACATTTTGATGTTCTTTGTTTATGTGCTGTACAG
>JAUIBH010000045.1 GCA_030427985.1 Bacteroidia bacterium
CTCTTCCGAAATTCCGGCAGCCTGTAGGCTGGCGGCCAAAAAGTTGGCATGTACTCCAGAAATTGCAGCCGTGTAGACCACATCACCAGCACCGGCCTCAATAATCATTTTTCGGTATTCATCCGTGGCCTTACTCTCTTCGGTATTGATAAAACGAGTCCCCATATAGGCCAAATCGGCACCCATTTGCATTGCAGAAGCGATGTCTCTTCCGTTACTGATGCACCCAGAAAGAATTATGGTCTTGTGGAAGAACTTTTTCACTTCGGTGACCAAACTCATTGGATTGATGTTGCCTGCGTGACCACCTGCCCCAGCTGCAACCAAAATTAAACCATCCACACCCGCTTCAGCAGCTTTTTCGGCATGGCGCTTTTTTATGATATCATGGAAAACTACCCCTCCATAGCTGTGAATGGCATCCACCACCATGCTCACGGCACCAAGCGAAGTGATTACTAAAGGAACCTTGTGCTTTATGCAGAGCTTTACATCGGCTTCTAATCTAGGGTTGGTAGGGTGTACCACAAGATTTACTCCAAATGGGGCTGCTTTTTTCCCGGTTTCCTCCTCAAATTGTTGTAGCTCTGTTTTGATTTGGATGAGCCATTCCTCAAAACCTTCACTAGTACGTTGGTTGAGGGCAGGAAAGGTCCCAACAATACCATTTTTGCAACATTCCACCACCAATTTGGGGCCGGAAATGAGGAACATAGGGGCGGCTATTACAGGTAATGATAGGTCTTTGATAAATGCAGCTTTTTGGCTCATGGACTTTGTGTTAAACTATGTTTAAAAATAGAATTAATAAAGGGACTTCATTGCAGTCAGTTTATAAAACTATGGTATTTTTGTCAACTATTATGCACGCATAACAAATAACCCGTATGTTTTTTAAGGAATTTGAGATTCGATGGAGCGATTTGGATGCCAATCGCCACCTGGCCAACTCGGCATATATCAATTTTATGAGCCACACCCGGATGGCATATTTGGGACAGCTGGGTTTTAACCAAAAGAGCATGGCCGAACACAATATTGGTCCCGTGGTCTTTTATGAACACATGTATTATTTTAAGGAAGTGTTTGCCGGAAAACCTGTGAAGGTTTCCTTGGGATTTAAAGGAATGAGCGAAAATGGAATGTTCTTTGAGTTTGAACACGATTTTTACGATAGCAAAGGCAAAAATTTTGCCCGTTGTCAAATGATGGGGGCCTGGATAGATTTAAAAGAACGAAAACTCATTGGATTGCCTGAAGAATTTCTGGAAGCTTTTGGGCGCATGGAAAAGGCTGAGGATTTTAAGGTGTTGACCAAGGTTGATACCCGAAAGTTTGTTCAAATTCCGAAAGATCTTTAAAGCTTACTATTGGGTATAGCCAAACCAGCTTGGCGATTTTTTAATCAATTTCCCTGAAATGATTTCATCGAGCCAACGCTCGTACCAATCCAAAAAAGTAGTGTCTTGGGCAAAAGCGGGTTTTTGGTCTGCAGCCATTTCAAGGTTTACAACTTTGCCTTTGTGCGGCCCGTTCAATACCAAACCATGTAAATAGGTGCAGCCTTGGGGGCCTAAAGGGAGAATTCCCCCATATAGTTTGGCAAATTCGTTGTAATAAACTTCATCAGAAAGATTATCTTGATCTAAGATTTTGGTCAACTCTTTCCACTGAGCATCTGTCATATCAGGATGCAGACAACAATTATTTTTCAGGAATATTCTGGGGTCTTCGTAGACCAACGCGTCCAAATGATTTCCAAGCGTGAAGATGCCGTAGTAGGGGCCTGCCCCGGAATTTTGGTATGATGTTCCTCCATTTCCAATGCACAACACAAAAGCACGGTAACAATCGGGGAGTTGAATTCCATAGGTTGTTTCAAAAGCTTTTATTTGGGCAATCGTAGCTGGAGGGCGCATTTCGTACTTGTGGGCACTTGCGCCAAAGACCAAATAATCTTTATCAATCAGTTTAGCCTCTATCAGCTTTTTTTTGATTCTACCTATTTGATCGAAATATGGAGTGTCCATCATTGGTCTTCTTTGTCATCAATTTTCCCCCACAACGTTTTTTTTGCAGTAAAGACGTAGACAAAACGTCCAATTATACACACGAGAAATACAGAAAAAGCCAAATCCACAACAGACATATGTGGCTTATTTAAGCGTAGCATAAAACCTAAGGTCCCTTCAAGTTGAAAATGGTTAGTTACCTGTTCCGTTTTCCAGAAGGGTGGGAGAAATTTATAGGCCAGGTCGGGTAACCAATAAAAAGCAAGGTAAATCATTCCCAGTTCCAGCAATGGATTTATTTCAAAGGCTTTCATCAGTTTTTTCTCAACCCAAAGGAGTGCCACAAAAAGGAGAAGCCCAGTGGCAACTCCGAGAATTATTAGATTCATATTGTTTTTATTCTGCTAACAAGCGATTCCAATTGTAGGCTGAAACTAAAGCCCTGACATGGAATTTTGAAGTGTGAATTGATGGATGCCTAAAATAGGTTGACGAATGACGGCAATACGAAAATTACTGGGTCAAGTTTTGGGTTTGGGTCTTTTTCCAGCCAGATATACCCCCAACAATACCAAACATGTGGCCAAAATTTTGACCAAAGTTAAGTGGTCCTTACCCGAAAATAGGGCAAATAGGATACCGATAAGGGGCTGTACATAGATAAAAGCTCCCACTGTTGATGCCTTGAGTTCTCTAAGGGCGAACACATTAAAAAGATAGGTCATAAAGGTTGTGCCAATAACAACAAACGCAACAGAACCATATACCCAAAGTGGCATAGTAGTCCATTGTATTTCCAAAAATTCTGGCAAGGTTATGGGGAAATTCATGATAAAGGCAAGCCCAAACAACCATTTCATCAGATTGAAGGGATGGTACTTTTCCAACAGCTTTTTTACCAAGATGAGATACGAACCATAGCATGTCGCATTAAGAATGAAGAGGAAATTGCCCATTGGAATATTAGGAGCATCCTGCCGTATTTCTGCTCCAAAAAGGATAAGCCCCAAAGCTCCAACAAAGCCCAAGAAAATGCCCAATCCTTTGTTTACGGTAATTTTTTCGCTAAGAAATAGGGCGGATAGAATGACAACAATAATAGGGGTAATGGTCACCAAAACTGCACTGTTGATTGGCGTTGAGAGCTGCAGCCCTTTAAAAAAAGCTAACATATTAATGACCATCCCCAGAAAAGAACAGACCAATATGCGCCCCCAATCTTTTCTGTCAATTTTTTCTTTTGGGCCAAAAAAGGAAATCAGGGTAAACAAGATGGTGGCCCCGCCCACCCGCAACATAATAAAAGCAAAGGGCCCTACATAATCTGGCATGGCCCCTTTGGCAATAGTATGGTTAAGACCATAGATAATAGTGGCCCCAATGGCGGCTAAAATGGCGAGTGTTCTTTTACTCATGGGTGAAGGGCCTCTTTAGCGGCCTGGACCACTTTTTTGGAGTTGCCGATAAAAATCTGCCCATCCACCAAAACTACAGGTCGCTTTAAAAAGGTATAATGTTCAAGAATGAGATTCTTATAATCGTTTTCTGAAAGTTGTTTTTCGTGCAATCCTTTCTGGCGGTACAACATGGCCCTTTTACTGAACAAAGGTTCATATCCTCCGGCAAGGGAGGCCATTTCTTCCAATTGCCCAGTAGTTATGGATTCCGTTTTTATTTCTTGTAGTTGAACACCGTCCAGAGGGCCCAATTCTTTTAAAATACGCTGGCAGGTAGAGCAACTGCCCAGGTGGTAAATCTTTTTCATAATCACGTTCTAAGGCACAAAGGAAGTCAAAAATGAATCAAAACCCATTAAGAAAGTGCAAATTCAACAGCTTTTGGCCAAGATGTTTGCTGCGTTTAATTTTCAGTTTGGTTTTATGGGTTTATTACATTTTATGTTGATTTTCTCAAGGGATTTTGGACGGATTAAAATTTTAGGGCTAGTTTTATCGGTAATAAATAGTTTGACAAACCGACGCAATGGAGAAAATTTTTGACATCCTTCTGAAGAACAGAAAAATACTGCACGATATTTTGCAAAACACCCCAAAGGAAGACCTGTACAAAATCCCCGAAGGATTCAATAATAATATTTGGTGGAATATAGCTCACGTAGTGGTAACCCCCCAATTGTTGGTGTATGGATTAAGCGGGTTGGACTTTACCATTGAGGAAGAGCTCATCAATAAATACCGAAAAGGAACGTTCCCTGAAGGAGAACCCACTTCGGAAGAAGTGGAGAAAATCGCTGCGTATCTGTTCAGTACGGTTAAGCACATTCAGTTGGATCACGAACAAGGCCGATTGAATGTCAAAAACTACAAGGAGCTAACCACCTCGGTTAATATAACCCTGACCAGTGCTGAAGATGCCATCTCATTTAGTGCTTACCATGAAGGGATTCATTTGGGAGCTATCCGAGCGCTACAAAAAGTGCTGTAAATAGGCGTTAGGCATTCGCTTTAATTTAAGGAAGGCACTGTCCTTAATCTTGGAGTTTACCCTCATTCCTTCCCATTTTATATCTTTGAAGGTAGAAAATGGCAATTGCGCAGTACCCCAAAACAACAGACACAAAGTAATGTCTGTTCCAAATCTTTACCAAAATGAGAAAGACCTACTTTACCTACTGGGTATACTGCGCCCTAGTTTGGGTTACTTTGCAGCAAATGCATTCTCAACGTAGCAACTTTGCGGTTGGGGTGGTGCCGAGCTATAAAACCGATGGTTACGGTATGCAGCTTAACTTGAACCATTATCACAGCAGTACAGATTTTGCTCGGGCATCCTTAGTGGCCGCTTTTTCCAAGGAGCAGCCCAATTCCGGTGTTGAATTTCCCTACCACGATTACCTGTTCAATCTTGGGTATTATACCACAGTTTTGACCTCTCCAAAGCGGGGATTCTTTATTTTCTTTGGTGGCGGCCCTTCGGTTGGGTACAAGTACATCAACAATGGGGAAACTGAATTTCCGTTTGATGCTGTTGCCGCGGAAAGCAGCTTTATTTATGGGGGATATGCCACCTTTGAAATGGACTTCTTTCTTTCCGAAGCTTTTTCACTAGTAGTTCCGATAAACGGGTATTATCATTTTAACAGCGACCTTAACGATTCCATGCTGCTGTTAGGGGTTGGTATTCGGTATTACTTAAAGTAAGTTTTCAAAAAGTAATCTGTATACTTATTTAGGATTTCACCTTACGCTTTAAAAAGAGATTTACCTCGGAGTACGGAAGGGTCAGGATGATGGGGCCATCAGCATAAGAGGCCACTTCATATTGGTTGTATATCAATTGCACCCCATCTTTGGTGTATCCTACATTGTTGGATAAATGAAATGCATCCCCTTCGAACATAAAGCCAGTGGCATTGATGTTGCTATCTTGGGGAATCTTTTCTTGAATCCTGAACTTGGTCTCCGCAAACTTTTCAAACCCTTCGGGGTCATCAAAAAGCTCCCAGTTTTCCAGTTCAGTGCCTGTACCTTTATCAAAATTGAGATAGCTAGTGGAACCATAGCCATGCGCCCCGCCCGTAAAGGTGTAGGAGTTAACGACAATGGTCACTAGATGAGCATCCTCATAAATGACTTCCCCGTTAATTTTGGCCTCCCACCCTATTTCGTCAGGAAATTTGGTTTTCAATTCTTTATAACTTTCGGTAAAAGAGGCCATGGCCTGATCAACATTCTCTATGTCCTCGTTGTCGCTGAAAGACAGTAATGCAATTACTTCTTCCCGTAAACTACGGTTTATGGCGGTAGCCACCCCCGAATCGTCCAACGCATGTGGAAGGTTTATTGTAATTTCAGGACAGTTCTTACAGGATTCGCCCTGTAGTTCCAGTGGTTCAAAAGTAAGTTTCTCTTCGGTTTCGCAACCAAAAGGAATCCAAAGGATTAAAAGTAGGCCGAAATACTTTTTCATGAGTGAGGTTTTAGGGTTTCCAAAAATAAGACTTCATTGAAAACTCCGAAAGATAACGATACATTTGTAGGAAGACCATAAGAAAATGAGCAAAAAAGAATTACGATTCAACAGCAAGACCATTCACGGAGGACAGCATCCAGACAAAGCCTATGGCGCGGTGATGCCACCTATTTACCAAACCTCAACCTATGCACAGACCACACCGGGCGGACACAAGGGATTTGAATATTCCCGAAGTGCCAACCCCACCCGCACTGCTTTGGAGAATGCCTTGGCAAGTATTGAAAATGGAGCCTACGGTTTGGCTTTTGCCAGTGGGTTGTCGGCGATTGATGCGGTAATAAAATTACTGGAACCTGGTGACGAAGTGGTTTCCACCAATGATTTATATGGAGGGAGTTACCGTCTTTTCAAACAGATTTTTGAGAAATATGGGATAAAATTCCATTTTATTGGGATGCAGGATATGGATGCCATTGAAGCCCATATCAATGCCAAGACCAAGTTGATTTGGGTGGAGACACCAACCAATCCCATGATGAACATAATAGATATAAAAGCAGCATCTACTCTAGCCAAAAAACATAAGCTGTTATTGGCGGTGGACAACACTTTTGCTACCCCTTACTTACAAAGACCTTTGGATCTAGGTGCAGATATTGTGATGCACTCGGCCACTAAATATTTGGGAGGGCATAGTGATCTTGTGGTCGGAGCTTTGGTAGTGAATGATAAGGAATTGGCGGATAAACTTTATTTCATTCAAAATGCCAGTGGAGCTGTTTGTGGTCCCATGGATAGCTTTTTAACGCTTCGTGGCATAAAAACGCTTCATGTGCGTATGCAACGCCATTGTGAAAATGGAGAAGCCATAGCTAACTATTTGGTTAACCACCCTAAAATTGAAAAAGTGTATTGGCCCGGATTTGAGTCGCACCCCAACCATGACATTGCCAAAAGCCAAATGAGCGGTTTTGGCGGGATGATATCTTTTGTGCCCAAAGGAAGTAGTTACGAAGAGGCCATTAAAATTGTGGAGAAACTGGAAGTTTTCACCCTGGCTGAATCGTTGGGCGGTGTGGAAAGTTTAGCGGGTCACCCGGCAAGCATGACCCATGCCAGCATACCTAAAGAAGAACGTGAAAAAAGCGGCGTAGTGGATGCACTGATTCGTTTAAGTGTGGGTATTGAGGATGCAATCGATTTAATTGGGGATTTGGAGCAAGCCATAGGGTAGGAAATTGAAAAATTTTTAAAAAAAGCCCCTTCAAATTATGTAAATACTATAATTTTGCGGTCAAATTCAAAATTCAATAAAACTATCTCTAATTAAAGTTGCATCGACAACAAAACAGCAATCCGTTATATGGAACAAAAAATCAAAGCATTTATGGATGAGGTCATCGCCAGGAATGGCCATGAACCAGAATTCATCCAAGCGGTTCAAGAAGTTGCAGAAACCGTGATTCCTTACATCGCCCAGAATGATATTTATTATGGGAAAAACATTCTTTTGCGCATGGTGGAACCCGAACGATTAATTTCATTCCGGGTGGCATGGATAGATGATGACGGGGAGATTCATGTAAACCGTGGCTATCGTGTGCAAATGAATTCAGCTATAGGGCCTTACAAAGGAGGGCTTCGTTTTCACCCCACAGTAAATGCTAGTGTTTTGAAGTTCTTGGCCTTTGAGCAAGTCTTTAAAAATAGTTTAACCACACTGCCCATGGGTGGTGGTAAAGGAGGTTCCGATTTTGACCCTAAAGGGAAATCGGATGACGAGATTATGCGTTTTTGCCATGCTTTTATGACAGAATTGTGCCGGCATATCGGTCCAAATACCGATATTCCAGCTGGGGATATTGGCGTGGGCGCCCGAGAGATTGGATTTCTCTTTGGGATGTACAAAAAAATACGAAATGAATTTACCGGCGTATTGACCGGAAAAGGACTTTCTTGGGGAGGTTCCTTGATTCGACCTGAAGCTACAGGATATGGTACCGTTTACTTTGCCGATAGCATGCTGAAGACCAAAAATGAAACTTTTAAAGACAAGAAAGTCGTAATTTCAGGTTCTGGTAATGTGGCGCAGTATGCAGCTGAAAAAGTATTGCATTTGGGAGGTAAGGTGTTGACGCTTTCCGATTCAGGAGGTTTTATTTATGACAAAGACGGAATTGATGAAGGAAAACTGGCCTTTGTCATGGATTTAAAAAACAATAGGAGAGGTAGAATTTCCGAATATGTGGACAAATACCCCTCTGCGGAATTCCATAAAGGAGAAACCCCCTGGAAAGTAGCTTGTGATATTGCGTTGCCATGTGCCACCCAAAACGAATTGAATGGGGATGATGCAGCCATGCTAATTAATAATGGGTGTATCGCCGTGGCCGAAGGCGCCAACATGCCCTCTACACCAGAAGCAATTCATGCATTCCACGACGCTAAAATATTGTTCGCCCCCGGAAAAGCTTCAAACGCAGGAGGTGTGGCCACGTCAGGATTGGAAATGTCGCAGAACTCGCTTCGCATTAGCTGGACCCGAAAGGAAGTTGATGAGCGACTTAAAGGTATTATGGCAGACATCCACGATTCCTGTATTGAATACGGAAAAGAAGAAGACGGCTACTGCAACTATGTAAAAGGGGCCAATATTGCTGGTTTTGTAAAGGTTGCGGATGCCATGTTGGCTCAAGGTGTGATATAATTCTTATAATCAACCAGAGTTTTTGGGTGGCAGTTACCGGAAGGAGTGCTTATTTTTACCCCTTTCTGTAACTGCCTTTTTTTTTGAACCCTATGCAAGTAACCACCAAGGCCATAGTACTTTCTTCCTTAAAATATGGCGATACCAGTCTTATTGTTAAGGCATTTACGGCTTCGGATGGACTTAAAACCTATTTGTTAAAAGGGGTTATGGGGTCCAAAAAAGGAAAATTGAAACCGGGTTATTTTCAGCCATTGATGCAGTTGGAAATTGTGGCCAACCATAAGAACAAGGGTACTTTGGAAAGTATTCGAGAGGTAAAGGTGTCCATACCCTATAAAA
Source organism: Bacteroidia bacterium (assembly GCA_030427985.1). Classification (GTDB taxonomy): domain Bacteria; phylum Bacteroidota; class Bacteroidia; order Flavobacteriales; family Flavobacteriaceae; genus Flagellimonas. Next base: position 8,998 of record JAUIBH010000045.1, read on the forward strand.
CACTCCATTCTGATATTGTAAAGAACAGTATTGTACTTTTTTTGGCCGAAATGTTAAGCAACAGCATCCATGAAGAGGAGCAAGATGAAAGCCTTTTCAATTATTTGGAATATGCACTGCTTTGGTTGGATGAGCATCCGGCAAACCCTAACTTTCACCTTCTTTTTTTATTGAATCTAACCAAGTATTTGGGATTCTATCCGGATACTTCTTATCAAAATGCGCCTTTTTTTGATCTTCAGGAAGGAAACTTTTGTCAAACACCATCACTTAACCCACTGATTCAAAATGAATTACTTGAGAATTTCAAACAATTTTTAGGCACGAATTTTGAGGCATTACAGACAATACAACTAACTAAGTCTAACAGGCGGGAACTCTTAAAAATGATCATTCTCTATTTCCGGTTGCATGTGCATGGATTCAGGGAACCAAAGTCCCTTGCTGTATTAAATGCCGTTTTTAACTAACATGTTTAAACCAACCTTAACCTTAACCCTATTTTTTTTATTGATTTCCTTTACGTTTTACGCACAAGAAGTAACCGTTCTGGATGCCGATTCGGGAATTCCCATTTCCAATTTGGCCGTTTTTAACAGGGACAAATCCAAAATCACTGTTACGGATTTTGATGGAAAAACCGATTTGGGAATTTTCAATCGGAATGAACAGATTACCTTTCAACATCTCAGTTATGAGATTTTTACCACCACAAAAGCACAGATAGCCAAAAAGGGTAACCGAATCTATCTTTATTTGCGGTCCGAGGAACTGGAAGAAGTGGTCTTGTCCGTTTCCAAATGGGAGCAACAAAAAAAGAATATCCCCCAAAAAATTGAAACCATTGATGCACGAACCATTTCCTTTACCACGCCACAAACCTCGGCCGACCTATTGCAAAACAGCGGGAAGGTCTTTGTGCAAAAAAGCCAGTTGGGTGGGGGGAGTCCCATGATCAGGGGTTTTGCCACCAACAGATTGTTGCTGTCAGTGGATGGTGTTCGGATGAACAATGCCATTTTCAGGGGAGGAAACCTTCAAAACGTGATTTCCATAGACCCCTTTGCCGTAAACAAGACCGAAGTTATTTTTGGCCCGGGCTCGGTGATTTATGGCAGTGATGCCATTGGTGGGGTAATGAATTTTTACACGCAAAGACCCCATTTTTCCTTTACGGATAGTTTGGCGTTTTCAGGAAAGGCAGATTATAGATTTGCTTCGGCCAATACGGAGAGTACCGGTCACGTTGAGTTTAATTTTGGGCAGAAAAAATGGGCATCCTACACCAGTTTCACCTATAATAATTTTGATGATTTAAAGATGGGCGAACATGGTCCGGATTCCTATCTACGAAACAATTATGTCATTCAACAAAATGGAATGGATGTTTTGGTGGCCAACGATGATTCAAAAAAGCAAGTTTCAACAGGATACGATCAGGTCAATTTCCTTCAAAAATTTGCGTATCGGCCCAACGATACTTGGAACTATAATTTGGGATTGTATTATTCCGAAACCTCGGATTACCCCAGATATGACCGCTTGATTCGCCCTACGGGAGACGGCCAGGGGCTCCGTTCAGCAGAATGGTACTACGGTCCCCAAAAATGGTTTATGGGGAATTTTCAAATCACCAAAAAAGGGAACAGTAAATTTTACGATCGTGTAAAACTTACCACGGCCTATCAATTTTTTGAAGAGAGCCGGAACGACCGCGGATTTGGTGATGTGGAACTATTCTCAACCAAAGAAAATGTCGATGCACTCTCGGTGAACTTGGATTTTGAGAACAAAAAATTGGGCGGTCTGCATCTGTATTATGGTGCGGAATATGTCTTCAACAAGGTTAATTCCGAAGGAAGTATGCGAAACATTGAAACCAATGTTGTGGAACAAACCGCTTCCCGTTATCCAGATGGTGCCACTTGGCAGACTTTTGCCGGCTATCTCAATGGCGAATATGAAATAGAACCCAATTTCACCTTGCTTTCTGGAATTCGGTACAGTCAGGTTTGGGTGGATGCTGAGTTTGAAAAGACCTTCTATCCCTTCCCTTTTGATGAAGCCGATATTATAACCGGAGCGCTCACAGGAAGTTTGGGATTTAGTTGGTTTCCCAGAGAGGATTTACAAGTAACATTGAATGGATCAACAGGATTTCGCGCCCCAAACATTGATGATATTGGAAAAATATTTGATTCAGAACCTGGTTCTGTGGTGGTTCCCAACCCAGATTTGGAACCCGAGTATGCCTACAATGGAGAATTCGGAATTAGAAAAAACTTTGGAGATAAATTTGTTATCAAGGGTGCGGCCTACTACACCTATTTGGTGGATGCCCTGGTACGAAGGGATTTTAGTTTTAATGGTGAAACCGAGATTGAGTACAATGGGGAATTGAGTAATGTGCAGGCCATCCAAAATGCAGCCAAGGCCTATGTGTATGGGTTTGAATTTGGAATGGAAGCCTTTTTTGATGAGCATTGGTCGTTTTCTTCCAACCTTACCCTTACCGAAGGTATTGAAGAGGATGATGATGGCACTGATAGTCCAGCTCGCCATGCTGCGCCTACCTTTGGGGATGCCCATTTGGTTTGGCAAAATCAAAAATTGAAAGCAGATGTTTTTGTGAATTACAATGGAGAGGTCAGTAATGAAGACTTGGCTTTGTCAGAACAAGGAAAAACCTACATTTATGCCAGCGATACCAACGGAAATCCCTATTCACCCTCTTGGTACACCTTGAATTTTAGGTCGCAATACCAAATCTCCAATGCCTTAAAAGCTACGGTAGGTTTGGAGAACATGACCAACCAACGGTACAGAATGTATAGCTCTGGCATTGTAGCTCCGGGGACCAATTTGATTTTGGGATTGGGATACGTTTTCTAAAAAACAAAATAGGGAATCCAAAAAGCTTGTTATCTGTTAGTTCGAGCGCAGTTGAAAACTTAAAGTATATCGATAATCAATGGGTTTCGACTACGTTCAACTTCACAAAGTTAATTTTTGTTGCTTTTTAGATTCCCTATTTAACTTTTGGCTACATCTTAAGACTGTCTATAGCCTTTTGAGTAATTTCTTTGGTGTCTTCACCTACTTCTTCGGCCTTGTCCAAGGCCTCTTCACCGGCCTTTTTAATACTGTCGGCTACTTGTTCACCCATTTCCATGGCTTCGTCACCCGCATTTTTTACGGCATCAACCGCATCATTTGTAGCATCTTTTAAATCTTCCCCCGCCTCTTCAAGGGTTTCACTGGCCTCTTCAGAAGCTGCTTTGGCCTTGTCTGCGGCCTCTTTGCAAGAGGTCATAATGGACATTGATAAAGTAAGTGCCATTACTGTTACTAAAACTTTTTTCATGTATTAATGGTTTGTGTTATAAAAACTCAAGGTAATGAAATTAATGTAAATGGTAATGTAGTACATATCATATTTAGGTTAAGGCTATTAAGGAAATACTAATACCCAAAAGGGAGGGGTATTATTCCATCTAAATTTATAATTTTGCAAACTTGGAATTCGAGAAGAAGTAGCAATATATATGAAGTTTGCAGAATATAAGGGATTGGATTTGCCGAAGGTGTCAGAAGAAGTTCTGAACTTTTGGAAAGACAAACAGATTTTTGAGAAAAGTGTTTCCACGCGGGAAGGCAAGGAAAGCTATGTGTTTTATGAAGGCCCGCCATCTGCAAACGGTATGCCCGGGATTCACCACGTAATGGCACGTACCATAAAGGATATCTTTCCGCGGTACAAGACCATGAAAGGGTTTCAGGTAAAGAGAAAGGCCGGATGGGATACCCACGGATTGCCTGTAGAGATCGGTGTGGAAAAGGAACTTGGAATTACCAAAGAGGATATCGGGAAAAAAATATCGGTTGAGGAATACAATGCGGCCTGTAAAAAAGCGGTAATGCGCTACACAGACGTTTGGAATGAAATGACCGAAAAAGTTGGCTATTGGGTGGATATGGATGACCCCTACATCACCTACAAGCCCAAGTACATGGAATCCGTCTGGTGGTTGTTGAAACAGATTTACGACAAAGGGCTAATTTATAAAGGCTATACGATTCAGCCCTATTCGCCAAAGGCTGGGACTGGTTTAAGTTCACATGAATTAAATCAGCCGGGAACCTATCAGGATGTGACGGATACAACGGTTACGGCCCAGTTTAAGGCTAAAACCGATTCGCTTCCAGAATTTTTAAAGAAAGTTGATGGCGACATTTATTTTTTGGCTTGGACGACCACACCTTGGACGCTTCCATCGAACACTGCTTTGACCGTTGGCCCCAAGATTGAATATGTGCTTGTTCAATCCTACAATCAATATACGTTTGAGCCAATCAATGTGGTAGTGGCGAAAAACTTGGTGAACTACAATTTCTCAGGAAAGTTCTCCAAAGTTGAAACCGAAGAAGAACTCAAATCCTTCCAAGAGGGAGATAAAAAGATTCCATTCTTGGTAGGCGAAAGTTTTGTAGGTAAAGATTTGGTAGGCATCCAATACGAGCAATTGATAGATTATGTGCAGCCGTATCAGAATCCTGAGAATGCATTCCGAGTCATTGCTGGGGATTTTGTAACCACCGAAGACGGTACGGGAATCGTGCATACCGCGCCCACCTTTGGTGCGGATGATGCCTTGGTGGCCAAACAGGCCACGCCGGAGGTGCCTCCGATGCTGGTTTTGGATGAAAATGACAATCCAGTTCCGCTGGTTGACCTTCAAGGGAAGTTTAGACCCGAAATGAAGGAGTTTGGGGGCAAGTATGTAAAGAACGAGTATTACGAGGATGGTGAGGCTCCCGAAAAATCGGTTGATGTAGAGCTAGCCATCAAACTAAAGATAGAGAACAAGGCCTTTAAAGTGGAGAAGTACGTACACAGCTATCCGAATTGCTGGCGTACAGATAAACCCATCCTCTATTACCCATTGAACTCGTGGTTCATAAAGGTGACCGATGTCAAGGATCGCATGTTCGAGCTGAACCAGACCATCAATTGGAAGCCAAAATCCACTGGTGAGGGCCGTTTTGGCAACTGGTTGGCCAACGCAAACGATTGGAACCTGTCCCGTTCCCGATATTGGGGAATTCCATTACCCATTTGGCGTACCGAAGACGGCAAAGAGGAGTTGATCATTGGTTCCGTGGAGGAATTGAAATCCGAAATGGCAAAAGCTGTGGAAGCGGGCGTATTGGACAAGGACGTTTTTGAGGATTTTGTGGTGGGCGATATGAGCGAGGAGAACTACGATAAAATCGACCTGCACAAAAATATCGTAGATGGGATTACTTTAGTATCGCCATCCGGACAACCCATGAAGCGCGAGGCAGACCTTATCGACGTTTGGTTTGATAGTGGCTCCATGCCCTACGCCCAATGGCACTATCCTTTTGAGAACCAAGAATTGATTGATGATGGTGTTGCATTCCCTGCTAATTTTATCGCCGAAGGGGTAGATCAGACCCGTGGTTGGTTCTATACATTACATGCCATCGGAACCATGGTTTTTGATAGCATAGCCTATAAAAATGTAGTTTCCAACGGCCTTGTGTTGGATAAGGAAGGCAAAAAAATGTCCAAAAGATTGGGGAATGCGGTAGACCCATTTGAGGTGTTGCCAGAGCACGGCCCTGACGCTACGCGTTGGTACATGATTTCCAATGCCAATCCGTGGGACAATCTTAAGTTTGATATTGAAGGTGTTGTTGAAGTAAAACGAAAATTCTTCGGAACGCTGTACAATACCTATTCCTTTATGGCGCTTTACGCCAATATTGATGAGTTTGATTATTCTGAAGCCGACATCCCGTTGAAGGACAGGCCGGAAATAGACCAATGGATTTTATCCGAACTCCATACCTTGATTAAAAATGTGGATGAAGCTTATGGCGATTACGAAGCTACCCGAGCTGCTCGAATGATTTCCGATTACGTCCAGGAAAACTTGAGTAACTGGTATGTTCGTTTGTGTAGAAGACGTTTCTGGAAGGGGGATTACGGAACGGATAAGATTTCCGCTTATCAAACCCTTTATACTTGTTTGTCCACCGTAGCTAAATTATCCGCACCGATTGCTCCTTTCTTTATGGATCAATTGTACCGAGATTTGGATGCAACGACCCAAAAAGATGGTTTTGAAAGCGTACATTTGGCAGACTTTCCTGTTTTTGACGCCAATATGGTGAACAAAGATTTGGAGCGTAAGATGCAATTGGCCCAAAAAATTTCTTCTTTGGTGCTATCCATCCGTCAGAAGGAAAAAATTAAAGTGCGCCAACCGCTTCAAAAGATAATGATCCCAGTTTTGGACGATCAGCAGCGAAATGATATTGAAGCAGTTTCCAACTTGGTAAAATCCGAAGTGAATGTGAAGGAGATTGAAATGTTGGACGATGCTTCGGGTGTGCTTGTAAAACAAATAAAACCCAACTTTAAGGTTTTAGGCCCAAAATTTGGTAAGGATATGAAAGCTATTGCTGCTGAAGTATCACAATTGGGGCAAGACGACATCCAAAAAATGGAAAGAGAAGGTGAATTAATGCTGCAATTGGAAAATAAAAGCGTTATTTTACAGTTAACCGATGTAGACATAAGCTCCCAAGACATTGAAGGGTGGTTGGTTGCAAGCTCTGGTTCGTTGACCGTGGCCTTGGATGTAACCATAGATGAGACTCTGAAAAAAGAGGGTATAGCGAGAGAGCTTGTAAACCGAATCCAGAATCTGCGAAAGGAATCTGGATTTGAGGTGACTGATAAAATTGATATAAAAATATTGAAGGATGGGCTAGTGGAGAATGCGGTTTCCAGCAACGAAGATTACATTAAAACGGAAACCTTGACCGCCGAGCTCAACTTTGAAGAGAAACTTGAAGATGGTGTTGCAATAGCCTTTGATGAGGTGAACACAAAATTGTTTATTCAAAAACATTAAAAAAATGGCAGAAGAACTAAAAGTTAGATATTCGGATAAGGATCTTGACGAGTTCAAGGCTTTGATCGAAGAAAAGATAGAAAAGGCAAAGAGCCATTTGGAACTTTTAAAAAGTGCCTACATGAACGATGGGAACAATGGTACGGACGACACATCGCCCACGTTCAAGGCCTTTGAGGAAGGGTCCGAGACCATGAGCAAAGAAGCCAATACCCAATTGGCCATCCGTCAGGAGAAGTTTATCCGGGATCTTAAAAATGCACTTTTGCGCATTGAGAACAAGACATACGGTATCTGCCGTGTTACCGGAAAGCTCATCAACAAGGAGCGATTGAAGCTGGTTCCCCATGCCACACTGAGCATTGAGGCGAAGAACATGCAGAAATAATAAAAACGCCTTTGGGCGTTTTTTTTTTGTTTATGAGATCTGTTTTCATTGTCTTTGGACTTTTTTTTCTTGTACAGGTACAGGGTCAAAAACTGGTAAAGAAAGCTTTTATCGGCCCAAGAACACAGTCCATTCAAATTGATTCGCAGTACTGTTATCATGTGGACCTGCAAACGGCCAAGACCAAGGAAGTTCAGGTAGAGGCCAGTATTGAAGGAGAATATGCCAAGGATTTGCTCATTTCCATAGAAGAAAAGGGAACCACGGTACGCATCAGCGCGGACTTTCAACCTAACTTCATCAATCCCAACGATAAATTAAGCGCCCATAAAGTAGTGTCCATTGCTTTGCACATTACGGTGCCCCAATACAAGAACGTCTCCATTTTTGGCACCAATAGCAATGTTGAGGTTGAGGGCAAATACCAAAACCTGGACGTAACGCTCTCTGATGGTAGATGTGCGTTGAACAAGGTTTCCGAAACGGTTGAAGTGACTACCCAAAAAGGCGATATATGGTTGAATGCCGAAAACGGAAATATTATTGCGGAAAGTACCTACGGACAAGTCGAAAATGATCCAATCCCAAAGGGACACAACCAATATATCTTGAAGACGGTAGAAGGCAACATCCATCTTAGGAAAACAAAATAATATACCTATTTTTGCAACCACTTTTTAACGGCATGAATCTAAAGAAATCCCTAATAATCATTGTACTCATACTCTTGGTGGACCAAATAAGTAAGGTCTACATCAAAACCCATTTTATTTTGGGGGAATCACATGATGTTTTGGGATGGTTTAAAATATTGTTTATAGAGAACGAGGGAGCTGCTTGGGGAACCAAACTAAGCGATTTGTTGCCCATTTCAGAATCGGTTGGGAAACTTGTTTTGACCATTTTTCGGATTTTTGCTGTCTTTGGTATTGGTTATTGGCTTTGGGACATCATTCAAAAGCAATCGCCCAGAACCCTTATTTTGGCGGTGTCACTCATTTTTGCTGGAGCATTGGGGAATATCATTGATTCTGTTTTCTACGGAATAATTTTTGACCACAGTAACGGTCAGGTTGCCACACTTTTTGCTGATGAAGCTTATGGCAGCTTATTTCATGGTAAGGTGGTGGATATGCTTTACTTTCCTTTGGTGGATACCACTTGGCCCGAGTGGGTTCCGTCTGTGGGCGGACAACGGTTCAGGTTTTTTGAGCCCGTTTTCAATATTGCCGATACGGCCATAAGTACCGGTGTGGGCATATTGATTGTCTTCAACAAAAAGGCTTTTCCAAAAAAGTCAGAGAACCCACAAGAGGTTGTGGATCAAAATGCATAGGTCTTTTCTGGGGTAACGCAGTAATCCAGCTTTACATCATTTTCATGGACATCGGTGATGTCATTTTCTTCAGGTTCAAATAAAGAGAGCCCGATTTTAACGGTTTCTTTTCTGCATTTCCGTAAAAAAGTATCGTAGAATCCTTTTCCATAACCCACACGGTTTCCGTGAAGGTCAAATGCCAAAAGCGGAACAAAGACCACATCAATTTTGTTTTCTGGAATTACGATACCATCTACAGGCTCTGGAATACCCCAATGGGTTTTTTTGATTACGGTACTATCGGTCAACAAAAAATTTTCCAAAGTATTTTCGTCGTGTGTTCGTGGCACCACAACATGTTTGTCTTTTCCCTGGAGTAGGGTAATGAGGGGAAGTGTGTCCACTTCTTTGTTTTCCTCGATGCTCAAGAAGATATGGAAATAAAAAAAATCCCAAATAGGGATTTGAAGTGCATGATTTGCTAAATCAATACTCAAATCTGAAATTTTGGAAGCCGTAAGTTCCTTTCTCAGACTCTTGTATTTTTTTCTTAGTTCATGTTTCAACATCTAGGTGAAATGTTGAAGATTTTGGGGTAGTGTTTTGGGGTAATACAAGACTACTCTTCTCGGGTAGATACCGAAAAAAAGATTTTGAAGAAAAGCATCAAAATCAAATACATTCCCAAAACGATAACATAGTTTTCCATTTGCATTGTATTTATAGCGTTAAAAATAGGTAAAACAATTTTAAAATTCACCATGAAATGCACTTTTTATCGATGAAATGCACTGTTTTTATTAATAGTTTAACAATTTGGACATGATGAAAGTGCCAAATTGTGGGTTTTCCATAGGTTTTTTAGGAAAAAAACACAGTTTTCGTAAAACTCATAAAGAGAGCTACTTGAAAGCAAATCATTTTCTTTTCATGAAAGCAAACCATGCTATGGTTAAACCAAACCAAGAAAGCATCAAGTTTAACAAAATACACACCAATTAAAATATAACTTTGTTCAAAGTCGGTTAAGGAAATTTCCTGAAGTATCTATGCCCTACCCATCCATCAATGTTCAAATCAGTGTTTTGCCCAACAGTCCAGGGGTATACCAATTTTATGATGTTGATGGAAAGATTTTATATGTGGGCAAGGCCAAAAACCTAAAAAAGAGGGTATCCTCCTATTTCAATAAAAAGCAGGAGTACGGCAAAACCCGGGTCTTGGTCAAAAAGATACACCATGTGAAGCACATTGTGGTTCCCACGGAGTCAGATGCCCTGCTCTTGGAGAACAACCTGATCAAAAAGTTGAAGCCCCGATATAATGTAATGCTCAGGGACGATAAGTCTTATCCTTGGATCTGCATTAAAAATGAGCGTTTCCCCAGGGTCTTTCCAACCCGAAAACTCATCAAGGACGGATCGGAATATTACGGTCCGTACACCAGCATGAAAACGGTAAGGACCCTGTTGGATTTGGTTAAAAGCCTTTACCCGTTGCGAACCTGTAACTATGATCTTTCCGAAGAAAAAATTACAGCTGGAAAGTACAAGGTGTGCTTGGAATACCATTTGGGCAATTGTCTGGGGCCTTGTGAAGGGTTGCAAACCGAAGCTGAATATCACGGACAAATTGAGGACATCCGGCAGATCATCAAAGGAAATTTGAGAAGTTCATTACAGACGTTTAAACAGCAAATGCATGATTTTGCTGAGAAAATGGAATTTGAAAAGGCGCAGCGCATCAAAGAAAAAATTGATGTTTTGGAGAACTATCAGGCCAAATCTACTGTGGTCAATCCCAAGATCAACAATGTGGATGTGTTCAGTATTGTGTCGGATGAGAGCCATGGCTACGTCAACTTTTTACAACTTTCACACGGTTCCATTGTGCGATCGCACACGCTGGAAATCAAGAAGAAATTGGATGAGACCGATGAAGAACTGCTGCAATTGGCCATTACCGAAATCAGACAACGGTTCAATTCGCAATCCAAAGAGATTTATCTGCCTTTTCCGGTTGCCGTGGAAGACACCCTTAAAGTAAGCTTGCCAAAATTGGGAGATAAGCGAAGGATTTTGGAACTTTCTGAACGCAATGCCCGTTTTTATCGTCAGGATCGATTGAAACAGATTAAAATAACAGACCCGGATCGGCATACCAAAAGAATCATGGCCCAGATGAAAGCCGACCTTAGGTTGTCTGTTGAGCCAACACATATTGAATGTTTTGACAATTCCAATATTCAGGGAAGCAACCCTGTGGCCGCTTGTGTTGTCTTTAAGAACGGAAAACCCTCGAAAAAGGACTATCGGCATTTCAATATTAAAACCGTGGAAGGCCCAGATGATTTTGCAAGTATGGAGGAAGTGGTGTTCAGGCGGTACAAAAGATTGCTCAATGAGGAAGAGCCGCTCCCACAACTCATTGTTATTGATGGAGGAAAGGGCCAACTATCATCGGCATTGAAAAGTTTGGAACAACTTGGACTTCGGGGCAAAATAGCCATCATTGGCATTGCCAAACGGTTGGAAGAGATTTATTTTCCAGACGACCCGGTCCCATTGTATTTGGATAAAAGGTCCGAGACCTTGAAGATTATCCAGCAACTTAGAAATGAAGCACACCGATTTGGGATTACCCACCATCGGAACAAAAGAAGCAAAGGGGCCATTGGTTCCGAATTGGAGAGTATAGAGGGCATTGGCAAAAAAACCGTGGAACAATTGTTGAAAAATTTTAAATCGGTAAAAAGAATAAAAGAAGCCACTATTGAAAGTCTTGCTGAATCTGTGGGAATGGCAAAGGCAAAAAAAATTTATAAATCCTTTCACTGAGACAATTATGGGCGTAAAATCTGTTTTTTTAGTACTTGTCTTTACATTTTTTGGAGCTTTGGGCATGGCCCAGACTTCTGAAGGGGACGTGCCGCCCAAAGTGGGTCTAGTGCTTAGTGGTGGAGGGGCCAAGGGGCTGGCCCACATTGGAGCCCTTAAAGTGCTTGAGGAGGCAGGGGTAAAGGTAGATTATATTGGGGGCACCAGTATGGGGGCCATTGTGGGCGCGTTATATGCCTCAGGGTACTCCGCTCAGGAACTCGATTCCATTTTTAGGGTAACCGATTTTACCAAACTTATCCAGGACAATGTGCCTCGGGGAGCCAAAACCTTTTATGAGAAAGAAGACTCTGAACGGTATGCCCTGACCCTACCTTTTACAGATTTCAATGTTTCTTTTCCGCAAGCAATTTCTGGAGGCCAGAACATCTACAACGAGTTGGTTCGGTTGCTGTTCCATGTAAAGGACGTACATGATTTTAAAAAATTGCCCATTCCCTTTTTGTGTATGGCCACCAACGTGGAAACGGGTGAGGAGGTGTTGCTGGATCAAGGGTACTTACCTGAAGCTATCATGGCAAGTGGAACATTTCCTTCCCTTTTTGAACCTTCTGAAATAGATGGGGATATTTTGGTTGATGGCGGAGTGGTGAACAATTACCCCATAGACAAAATAAAAGATTTGGGGGCCGATGTCATTATTGGGGTGGATGTACAGCACGATCTATCCACTAGGGAATCCCTTATGTCTGCTACGGAAATTTTGCTGCAGATCAACAACTACAGAACGGTCAATGATATGAAGAAGAAATCTGAAAGGACGGACATATACATCAGACCGGACATTGATGAATTTTCCGTAATCGATTTTGGAAGAAGTGCCGCGATTGTAAAAAGTGGGGAAGAGGCTGCCAGGGAAAAAATGGAAGAATTAAAAGTATTGGCCCAAAGCCAAAATAGCATTGAACTATCCAAGAAGCGTGTCCAACCAATGGACAGTCTAACCATTAACAGGATGATCATTAGGGGGAACGATCAATATACCCGAGGCTACATTAAAGGAAAATTGCGATTTAATTTGGCCGAAAAAATTTCATTCAATGATCTAAAGCAAGGAATCAACAACCTATCTGCAACGGGGAATTTTAAAGCCATACGGTATGAGTTGATTTCCAACGGACTTGGCACGGATTTGATTCTGAAACTAAAGGAAAACCCTACCAAAATGTTCTTGAAACTGTCCGCACATTATGATGACCTTTATAAAAGTGCAGCCTTGATCAACCTTACCAAAAAGAATTTTTTAATGAAGGACGATGTGGCTTCCTTTGATTTTATTTTGGGAGATCATGTGCGTTACAATATGCAGTATTACTTGGACAAGGGCTATTACTGGAGTTTTGGCATTACCTCCAAGTTCACTGATTTTAGTGAGGAAGTTGATTTCGGATTGATCCGGTCTAACTTTAATGTGCGGAATGACCCTAATATTCGTCAAATAAACTTGGATGTTACCGATCTCACTAACCAAATTTATCTTCAGACCGTTTTACAGGAAGAATTTGCATTTACCATAGGGGCAGAGCACAAATTTTTACGGTACAGTACACGAACCCTTAACCAATTGGATGGGGAGGATGTGGAAGAATCGCTCATAGACCCTCCTGAAAGAACATTTTTTGAAAACTCGAATTATTTCAGTGCTTTCGGAAAAATAACATTGGACACCTATGACGACAAATATTTTCCGACCAAAGGCCTGTATTTTGATAGTGATTTTCACTTGTATCTCTTTTCATCGGATTTCAATGATAATTTTAAGGAGTTTTCCATCGCAAAAACAAAGTTGGGAACCGTGATTCCTTTTTTTCACAACCTAAGCTTTAATATTGAAGCAGAAGGAGGGGTAAAACTAGGGACTTCGCCCATCACCTCTTTTGACTTTGTGCTTGGTGGTTTTGGAAACGATTTTGTGAACAATTTTGTGCCCTTTTTTGGGTATGATTTTCTAAGCCTTCCCGGAAACAGTTTTGTAAAAGCGTATGGAAGGTTGGATTATAGATTTGCCCCAAAGAACCACTTGCTTCTGTCGGCAAATTTTGCCAATGTGGACGACGATCTTTTTAGGACAGGGAACTGGTTTACAGAGCCCAGTTTTAGTGGTTATGGAGTGGGGTATGGTTTTGAGTCGGTCATAGGGCCTATTCAAGTGTATTATTCTTGGACTCCTGAGATAAAAAATGACAGTATTTTCTTCAGTATAGGCTATTGGTTCTAATTTTGGAGGATGCATCAAACACCCCATTTTTCTTAAGAATTTGCCAAAAAACGCTTGTAAATCCATCAAAATGGAGCAAGTTAAGTTAAAGTCCGTTAAAAACTTATTTTCCTACAAGACCATGGCGTATCTTTGTGTCACATAAGGGGTGGTTCCCTTATAACTTTAAGTATTGGTTTTTCATAATTTAAAGTTTGGTTGGTTATTTAGGAAAAGCCCAGTTTTAAGACTGGGCTTTTTTTTTGTTTATACTATTTTGGAATAACTTTTGTTTAAGTAAGTGTAAAGCGCATAGCCCCGAAAGCGATTTTATTAATTTTACACTAAGAAAAGAGGTCATGAAAAAAATATTGATCGTATTTATCCTACTTATTGCAATACCTGCATTGGGGCAAAAATTCCAACCGGCCTATAAATCGGGAGAGTGGTTAAAGTTCAGAATCCATTACGGATTTCTGAATGCGAGCTATGCCACATTGCACCTAACTTCTGATACTCTGGACAGTATTCCGGTCTATCATGTGGTGGGAGAAGGGAAGACCACGGGGTTTGCCAGTATCTTTTTTAAAGTTGATGACACCTATGAAAGCTATTTTGGCCGCAAAAACGGAAAACCCTACCGATTTGTTAGAAAGATAGACGAAGGCGGTTACACCAAGGATATTGAAATTGATTTCAACTACAAGGAGGAAATGGCCGTGCTTCGGGATAATAAGAATGGGACCGAGCAGCGAATCCCAGTGCACAATAAAATTCAAGACCTTATCTCAGCTTCCTATTTTATGAGGAACAATTACAATCTGGAAGAATTTGAGGAAGGGCAATCCATCAATCTCGATATGTTGTTTGATGATGACGGGGTTTTTCAGTTTAAATTGAAATATTTGGGAAAAGAAGTGCTCCGGACCAAGTTTGGAAAGGTGGAATGTCTTAAATTTAGACCTTTGGTTCAGTCTGGCCGTGTTTTTAAAGAAAAAGAAAGCCTTACCCTTTGGGTTTCAAACGATTTGAACAAAATTCCAATACGGATAAAGGCAGATTTGGCCGTAGGCTCCCTAAAAGCAGATTTGGAAGCCTACAACGGACTAAGAAACCAGTTTAAAATAATAATGGATTAGTTTAGTTTGGATGAAGAATGATGAGCGAATTGAGTCCCAAATCAACAAGCTTGAGGAAAAATACAAAAACTCTGGACAAGACCTAAGCTCTTACCTGGACGGATTGCTCTACCAGAGATACCTTACCTATTGGGACTACATACATCTGGATACCTTGTTGAGCCTTCAAGTGCCGCGCACCCATTTCCCTGATGAGGAAATCTTCATCATGTACCACCAGATTACCGAGCTCTATTTTAAACTGATTATTCACGAACAAAAACAAATTGTAGAGGACCGTTCCCAAGACCTTAAGTTCTTTATTGAAAAGGCAAATAGGATCAACAACTACTTCAAGGCCCTTATTTCTTCCTTCAGTATTATGATAAAAGGCATGGAGCGGGAACAGTTTCTTCGATATAGAATGGCGTTGCTGCCCGCTAGCGGATTTCAATCGGCTCAATACAGAATGATAGAGATTTATGCCACTCCATTGGAAAATTTGGTGCACCATACAGAACGGGAAGGTTTTTCATCAAAAGACAGCATCGAGGAACTTTTTGAACACATCTATTGGAAGAAAGGCGCAACGGACAAGGCCACTGGAGAAAAAACCTTGACCCTTAAACAATTTGAGATTCGCTATACGCCAAGGTTATTACGTATCGCCAACCAAGTAAAGAACACTACCATTTACCAAAAATACCTTCAACTGCCCGAAGCATCCAGAAACAATACCGAGCTCATAAAGGCGTTAAAGGATTTGGATATGAACGCCAACGTAAATTGGCCATTGATGCACATGGGCTCTGCCTACCGGTATCTGGCCAAGGAAAACCAAGAAATTGATGCCACCGGAGGTACCAATTGGAAACAGTTTTTACCGCCCAGTTTTCAGAAAATAATATTTTTCCCAACTTTGTACTCAGAAAATGAGCTGGATACGTGGGGAAAACAATGGGTGGACCATATATTTAATCCGGCTAACAAGCAATACAAGGAAAAGGAACAAAAGTAGAATGCGAAAATTTATTGGGGCAATTTTGACGCTGGTGGTTCTGGTGTCGTGCAAAGAAGAAAAGGTTGTAGTAAATGATGAGTTGGTAAAGGTGGAAACCATTGAAAAACCAACCATTACCCATTTTGGGTTCAACCTAGATCACTTTAATGTGGTCCATGATACCGTTCGCCGAGGCGATAGTTTTGGGGAACTCATGCTAAAAAACAAGGTGGACTACCCAAAAATTGCCACAATTTCCGAAAAGTTCAGGGACACCTTCGATGTGCGAAAGATCAAGGTGGGCAAACCGTATACCATTCTTAAATCCAAGGATACTTCTGAAATCGCCGAAATCTTTATTTATCAAAATGATAAGATCAACTATACGGTAGTTGATTTAAGGGATAGTGTAAAAGCCTACAAAAGCAAGAAAAAGGTAAAACTGGTCGAGCGTGAGATAGGTGGTGTTATTGATCACAGTCTGTCCATGTCTATTGATACGTTGGGAGTAGATTACAACCTAACCTTTGCGCTTTCCGATATTTATGCTTGGACCATTGATTTTGGGCGATTGGACAAAGGAGATAAATTCAAAGTGGTTTTTGATGAGCGTTATATCAACGATACCATTTATGCTGGGATTGGTGCTGTAAAGGCGGCCTATTTTGAGCACAAGGGAAAAACCATTTATGCCTTCCCTTATATTTCAGATGCAACCAACAATATCTTGGAGTATTTTGATCAAGATGCAAATAATTTAAGAAGTACCTTTTTACGGGCGCCAGTTAAATTCCAATATCGATTGTCGTCACGGTATAACCTAAGAAGAAGGATTGCGTATTACGGTTACAAAGTAAGGCCCCATAAAGGAACCGATTTTGCTGCCCCAATTGGTACGCCCATTGTGGCCACTGCAGATGGAACAGTAACCGAATCGACCCGAAGAGGCGGAAATGGCAAATACGTAAAAATTAGGCACAACGATACGTACAGCACCCAATACCTTCACATGAAGGCGCAAAACGTAAAACGAGGTGACTTTGTACGTCAAGGGGATGTAATTGGTTGGATTGGAATGACCGGAAACACTGGAGGGCCACACGTTTGCTATCGTTTTTGGAAGAATGGTAGACAGGTAGACCCCTTTAAAGAAGAACTACCCGCTGCAGAACCCATTGCAGATTCCTTGCGTACCGACTATTTATCGTACATTCAACCCCTGCGCGATCAATTGGATTGTATTGAATTAATAGAACCAACTCCTGAACTTGAAGAAACGCTCATAACCTATAACTAATAATGGCCTTACCCAGAATTAACCCCACTACAACCAATACTTGGAAAAAACTTTCAGAACACTTTAAAGAGACCAAAGGTACCCACCTTCGTGAACTTTTTGCCGAGGATTCGGACAGAGGAAAAACTTTCAGTATTCAGTGGGATGATTTTTTGGTAGACTACTCAAAGAACAGAATCACAAAGGAGACCCTTTCCCTATTATTGGAGTTGGCCGAAGAAGTAAAGCTCAAAGAGGCCATGGCCGGTTATTTTGGAGGAGAATTGATCAACCAGACCGAAGGAAGGGCCGTGCTTCATACGGCACTTAGGGCAAATAAAGGCGATACTGTTTTGGTTGATGGGGAAAATATTGTTGAAGAAGTTTATGAAGTAAAGGAAAAAATAAAATCCTTTTCCGATGCCGTAATTTCAGGAGAGAAAAAAGGATTTACTGGAAAAGCCTTCACCGATATTGTCAATATTGGTATTGGGGGCTCGGATTTAGGACCCGCAATGGTCACCGAAGCCTTAAAATTCTACAAGAATCACCTTAAAACCCATTTTGTGAGCAATGTGGACGGTGACCATGCGCATGAGGTATTAAAGGAACTCAATCCTGAAACTACCTTGTTCATCATCGTTTCCAAATCTTTCACCACCCAAGAAACCTTGAGCAATGCCCTCACCATAAAAAAATGGTTCTTGGAACATGCTTCGCAAAACGATGTAGCGGACCATTTTGTGGCTGTCTCCACCAATCTTGAAAAAATTAAGGAATTTGGCATCGCCGATGACAATGTGTTCCCCATGTGGGATTGGGTAGGGGGACGTTTTTCGCTTTGGAGCGCCGTTGGGCTTTCCATTGCCCTTTCGGTAGGCTATCAAAATTTTGATGATTTGCTTTCTGGGGCCCATGCCATGGATACCCATTTCAAGGAGACGCCTTTTTCGGAAAACATTCCCGTTGTTTTGGCATTGTTGAGCATTTGGTACAACAATTTTTATGGAGCGGAGACTGAGGC
>JAUIBH010000046.1 GCA_030427985.1 Bacteroidia bacterium
ATGGTATGGGACGGATGGCCAGCGGAATTGAAATTCCGTTTAAAGGAGATGGTTACTATAGCCTGAAGGATGTGCCCCACGGCGATATCCGAATCAATAAGTACTTTTCAGCGGCTTCAGGTACATGGCGTGAGATGTACGTGTATACTCCACCAGGATACGAGAGTTCCTCTGAAGCATATCCCGTACTCTATATATTGCATGGCGGTGGCGAAGACCAAAGAGGTTGGGCTACCCAGGGAAAGACAAATTTAATCTTGGACAACCTTATTGCAGAAAACAAGGCAAAACCCATGATTGTGGCCATGTTGGATGGAAATGTAACGGGTGCTGGAGGCCCCGGTTTCGGTCAAAATGCGTTGGTGGCCTTTGAAAATGAACTGAAACAAGGAGCAATCCCCTTTGTGGAACAAAAGTATAGGGCTAAGGCCGGTGGACAGAACAGGGCCTTGGCCGGACTATCAATGGGTGGTCTGCAAACCTTGCATGCTGGGGTTCACAATACGGATATGTTTTCTCATTTGGGTGTGTTCAGTTCCGGTTGGTTTGCCAATAATGATGAATTATCTGGCCCACAGTATGAGTACATGCAAAACAATGTGGACAAGATAAACAGCAACCTCAAAAACTTCTTTATTTCAATGGGAGGGCCAGAGGACATTGCCTATAAAAACTGTCAGGTGATGATGAAAAAATTTGATGAAATGGGTATAAAATATGATTATAGCGAATACCCTGGAGGACATACATGGCCTGTGTGGCGGCATGACCTGTATAATTTTGCTCAACTGCTGTTTACGGAATAGTACAATTGGGCAATAGGTAAAGTTGATGCGTTAATTCGTTTGAAAACATAACGCAATGTGTTGCTTCATATAACATTATACATTTCAATTTATTAGGGAAAACCAGTAAAACATTGTTTTACTGGTTTTTTATTTCATTTTAAAAAGAAGATCTAAAGGTGTTTTTGATTCCTAAGCCTTCAATATGATCTAATGCACATCGGTATTATTATAGGAAAAATCACATTTCTAAAAAATACCCATGTAAGTGTTAAGATATTAGTAACTTATCTACGCGTTAAAAGTCGTTTTATACAATTCAACCTCAATGAAAAAGTGCATTGTTTTCCCTTTTGTTTTTTTATTGACCTTTTTGGGAATGGCCCAAAACTATAATTCAGACTCCATAACCAATGTAGTTTCCCAGCACAGTAAATATTTAAACTTATCATTTTCATTGGATCAGCGCAAAGCCGAAAATGAAAATCAATTATTGCGGGATGTAATCGATCAAAACAAATTAAATTATAAGGTGACGGTTTCGAGTGGTTATGCCATCAAGGAGAATTTTACATTGGGTGTAGGGTTGAGTTATGGGCGTAATCGGGAAGACATCACTTTTAAAAATGAAGATAATGGGGAAATCACCAACAAGAGTATTGGGCAGGACTTCTCCTTTATACCGAACATAAGAAAATATATTCCCTTTGGAACCGGAAAGTTCCAAATCTTTGTGCAAACAGAACTTCGCTTTACGTATGGGGAATCACTCCAAAGGAATTTTTTGGTAAATGAAATCGAAAAAATCGAAAACGATTTTTTTGAACTGCGACTAGGGGTGCAACCGGGAGCCATTATATTTTTTGACAAAAACTTTGCCTTTGAAACCTCTGTGGGGTTAGTAGGATTGTCCTCTAAATGGAGCACTGAAACCGTAAATGGCGATGTTGACAATCAAACAAAAATAACGGAGAACAATATAGATCTAGATCTAAACCTGCTGTCCCTTAAACTAGGTGTGGCCTATTATTTTTAAATAATTTGATTACCAGAACATAACCCAGCATTGTATTTATGCTCAAAAACGGGAAACTATGAGAACTTTGTTTTACACCATCGGCAGTCTTTTTTGGGTTATGCTAAGTTTGGGGTGCATCAAAGAAGACAAATTTGGTCTTTCCGATTACAAAGAGATAAAATCCTTCGAAATTGCGGGTCAAGCGTCAAGTACAACCATCAATTCGGAAGAGCGCACCATATCCATTCCTTTTAATGAAGAAGAGGACGTTTCTGCCAAGACACCTTCCCACATTGAAATTTCGAATATGGCTTCCATCTCACCAACTTCGGAGGAAGCACAAGACTTTAACGAACCTATTATATACACGGTTACTGCGGAAGATGGTAGCACAGCCGAATGGACCGTTACGGCCGTTGTTGCAGAGGCCCAGCCCCAAATTTCCAATAGTAATTTTGATCAATGGTATGATGCTGGGGGCTATCAACAACCAGGTGCTTCGGCCGATGAAGCCGTTTGGGATACCCCTAACAAAGGCGTTGCCATTGTTGGAGACCCCAATACCACCCCAGAAGACCTTGGCAATGGTGACTATGCGGCCAAAATGGTGAGTGTAAGCGCCCCTGTTTTGGTTCGGATGGCGGCTGGAGCATTGTATACGGGTTCTTTCACCGATGGATTGTTGAATCCTGCCGACCCGGCATCAAATGTAAATTTGGGCATGGTGTTCACCGCACGGCCAGATGGCTTTAAAGTGGATTATAGGTACTTACCAGGGGAAGAATACCAAGATGCCGATGGAAACCCATTGGAAGGGGGAGATGAAATGGATATATACCTATTGCTCGAAAAAAGGGAAGGCGACCAAGTGGCCAGAATTGGAACAGCGTGGTACAGAAGTGGAGCCACCGTTGAAGATTGGACTACGCTGGAAATGGATATAAAATATGGCGAATTGAGCGAGTCGGATCCAGAGTTTGAATACGCAAACATTAAGGAAGGTGAAACATGGGCCGCTCCCAATGAAAGGCCAACACACATTACCGTGGTGTGTACTTCAAGTGCTCTGGGCGACTTTTTTACAGGAGCCATTGGCAGCGAGCTTTGGATCAATAATTTTGAGCTTGTCTACTGAAAGGTCTAGGTCTTATTAAAAGCCCCTATTAAACGGAATTCAAATAAAAATCAGGGGTAGATTGAGGATGGTATCTTTTTTTTCTTTAAATTGATATTCCGAATCTTCCTACAGAAATTACGCTGTATGCCCTTTTGCAAGGGCAATTGTGTTGCCAGAGAGAATTGCATTACTTCCCCCACCCGCAATTCATGTTGTAGAATTTATTGATTAAGTAAACTGCTGTTTGGTTGTTCGTAATCGTAACAGGTTGATATAAGCAGAGGTAGTCAGAAATTGGCTGGATAAGATAATAACGGCCCAATTACGGATGCTTGGGGAATATATTTCCGATTTAATGAAGCATTTTAATACATCGAATAATAAACCTTTTGTAAACTAAATTTTAAAAAATGAAAAAATTAGCTTTATCTCTAATAGCATTCCTTACTGTAGGGATTCTTATGGCCCAAAGTAACGATAGACCTAATTATACGGTTCGTCAGTTGGAGGATTGTCATTGGTCCATGCGCCAATAATTTTTGTGCTGGATCCACAAGAAGATAGAAATAGAACAACAAAAATGCCTACAATTAAGTTTTTCATGATTAGAGAGGTTAAATTATTAGAGTTTTTATTTAAATGGTACAGCTTGAAGAGGGGGGAGAAATAATTCAAACTGTATTTAAAGATAGTAATAAATTTCACACGACAAATTGGTTAATGGGTAATTAATAAAGGTGCCATTATTTATGCCAAACGTCAATTTTAAAATTAAATATTGCCAACAAAATGGGTGATGGGTGTACAGACTCGACTTCGGTATGTAGTCATTTGTTCGCCCGTTTGCCTTCTATCTAATACCTATTCATGATTTTAATTTTTAGGATCAATAATACATAAATAAAACTACGAATTTCATTAGCAAAGTGTTCACTAGGCCATTCTCATTCTTGACTGCCATAGATGAAATAGAAGCAACTTTGTCATTTTTTAAAATACACCTCGGTAAATGGTTTAATAAATGCCTTTACAATAGTGGCATTATGCTCATTTACGGTCGCACTAACATGGGTATTTTTGAAGAAAATAAGGGGAAGGGTCTTGGTATTTGAAATTTGGAACAAAGATAAACTGATGGGATTAAATAAATTCGTTGAACCCTCGTTATATTTGTAAACCAAAAGATTCTAGTCTAAACCTTATGGCCAAAACCTCGAAAGCGTATCTTTCCGATATTCTGAAACTAAATGTAAGCGAACCAGAATTCCATTGGTTAATAGGTGCAGTAGAACAAATCTTAGCCTCCAAAAGCAAGAAGGATTTGTACATGACCTATAGTCTGTGCGCCTCAAAGATTACCAATTCACCAGTTACGGATTTTGGCTCTAAGGATTACAAATGGAAAAACTATTTGGAGATTCAACAGGCATCAACCTTGGAGATTTCCAGGATTTTTGTGCTTTCTTCGGTACTGGAAACAGGAGAAACGTTCTTAAAACCGGTACAGCAACTTATTCAAGTGGCAGATAAAACGGAGTTGGAAACTTTTTTGAAATATTTGGTCTTATTGCCTGAACCCATAAACTTTAAGTTTGCCGCGGTTGAAGCCTTACGGACCAATATTGCCTCTGTATTTAATGCCATTTCCCAATATAATCCATACCCATCTCAATATTTCACAACGGGAGAGTGGAACCAAATGTATCTCAAAGCCGCATTTATGCAGCAGGATTTGAAAAAGATACCCGAAATCGAAAAAATGGCCAATAAGGATTTGGCACGTATCATCTCCGATTATGCACATGAGAGATGGGCGGCTTCACGGGATATCGACCCTCTGTTCTGGAGACCTGTATCCAACTTTTTGGAAGGTAATCTGATTGATGACATAGCGCGTTTGTTCAAAAGTGATGATGAAAGAGAACAGAAGGCAGCCACTTTGGTTTGTTTTCATTCAAATTTGGATGAAGCCCAAAAACTCCTCGAAACATACAACACCCATCTGCAAAAAGTAGAGCAGGGTGATTTAAACTGGAAAAATTTATAATAGCATGAGTGATAAAATGATGATCATAGATCCACACGTTCACATGACCTCTAGAACCACGGACGATTACGAGGCCATGGCGGCAGCTGGGGTCGTTGCGGTAATAGAACCTTCCTTTTGGTTAGGGCAGCCTCGAACACAAGTAGGCTCTTTTCAAGATTATTTCAGTAGCCTTGTTGGGTGGGAACCGTTTCGGGCTTCACAGTTTGGGATAAAACACTATTGTACCATTGGATTGAACTCCAAAGAAGCCAATAATGTACCCTTGGCCGAAGAAGTGATGGAGTTGTTGCCGCTATATCTTCACAAAGAAAATGTGGTCGCCATTGGGGAGATTGGTTACGATGATCAGTCTGAGGCGGAAGACCGTTTCTTTAGGGAACAATTGGAGTTGGCCAAAGCTTTTAATATGATGGTCCAAGTACACACACCGCACAGGGATAAAAAAGCAGGTACCATTAAAAGTATGGAAGTTTGTTTGGAACATGGTCTGGACCCTGGAATGGTGGTAATAGATCACAATAATGAAGAGACCGTACAAGAAGTGCTCGATAGAGGCTTTATTGCTGCATTTACCATTTATCCCAAAACCAAGATGGGCAACCAACGCATGGTAGAGGTGGTAAAGAAGTTCGGTAGTACAAACATTATAGTGGATAGCTCTGCTGACTGGGGTGTGAGTGATCCATTGGCTGTTCCAAAAACGGCAAATTTGATGCTGCAAAATGGGGTTGCCCGCGAAGATGTCGTAAAAACGTGCTACCAAAATGCCCTGGACTTTTTCGGAAGATCAGGAAAAATGAAAGAGGAGCATTGGTTAAGCCCTGAAGCGATTGACCAACGAAAACTATTCAATGACAATAGTGTTCTTCGCGGTCAGGAGCCAAAGGTAGAGGACAACAAAATTGTTTAATGGGGTCACGTTTAAAGGCATATCTTCAACTGTGTAGGCCTGCCAACTTACCTACCGCAGCAGCTGATATAGTTGCGGGGATTTCCATAGCTGGATTTTTTGCTGGTCTGAGCGCTTTTGAAATACCGCATAGTAATTTCTTACCAGCCTTAATTTTGATATTGGCCTCGGTGTTTTTATATGCCGGAGGTGTGGTACTCAATGATGTCTTTGATATTGAAATCGATAAGGTTGAGCGCCCGGAACGACCTATTCCAAGTGGTGTAGTGCCTTTAGGTAAAGCCACCCTGTTTGGATTTGTCTTGCTTTTAGTTGGAATTTGTTTGGCTTTTTTGACAAATACAACCTGTGGTTTAATCTCCATTGTTTTGGCCTTGGCCATTTTGTCATACGATAAATTTGCCAAGCACCATGCTTTCTTAGGGCCCCTGAACATGGGTGTTTGCAGGGGACTTAACCTTCTCATGGGGATTTCTTTGCTGAATACAATGGAAAATTGGCCCTATGTTTTGGTTCCTGTGGTGTTTATCTTTGCGGTTACCATGGTGAGCAGGGGTGAGGTCCATGGAAAGAACAAAGGCAATATTGTGCTAGCGGGGCTGTTATATATACTGGTGCTGCTAGGGGTGTATTATCTTCATTGTATTTATGCGGACGGAGACCTTTGGCATCTTGTATTTTTAGCACTATTCGCTTTTATGGTTTTTAAACCCTTGCTAAGAGCATACCGGGAAAATAGCCCGGCAAATATCAAAAAAGCGGTAAAAGCAGGGGTTATATCTATAATTCTATTGGATGCGGCCATAGCGGTGGGCCATTCCAACATAATTATTGGATTGATTATTCTATTATTATTGCCATTATCAATGTATTTGGCAAAACAATTTGCAGTAACCTAATATATGGACAAAATTACATTGCCTGCTATTCAACAAGAATTTCAAGTACGGTATACATATCAACTATTGTTTACCCAGCATTTGTTTGCACTGGAGAATCCCTTGTTTAAAAATGTTTTGGCATCGTATCGTCCCAATCACCCCATAAAATGCCTATTTGTGGTAGATCAAGGGGTTTTGGACCATCATTCCTATCTAAAGGATGAAATAGAAGCATATTGCAAGCACTTCGCGAACCAAATTCAGTTTACAGAATTGATTGCAGTGCCAGGAGGGGAGCAAAGCAAAAAAGACCAATCCAGTGTTGAAAAATGTTTAGCGGCCATAAACAAGAATGCCATCTGTAGACATTCGTTTGTAATTGCGATTGGCGGTGGTGCCGTTGTGGACATGGTTGGCTATGCTGCGACAATAGCCCACAGAGGCGTTCAACTCATCCGGATTCCAACTACGGTATTGGCACAAAACGATGCGGCGGTAGGTGTAAAGAACAGTGTAAACGCCTTTGGCAAAAAGAACTTCTTGGGAACCTTCGCTATTCCATTTGCCATAATAAACGATTTGGAATTTTTGCAGACCTTGGAACAAAGGGACTGGATTGCTGGAGTGGCGGAAGCCATAAAAGTGGCCCTTTTGAAGGATAAAGTTTTCTTTGATTTTATAGAATCCAATGCAGAAGCCCTGGCCAATAGGGAAATGGAGCCCATGGCCTATCTGATTCACCGTTGCGCAGAATTGCACATGGAACATATTGCCAAAGGAGGGGACCCTTTTGAAAATGGTTCGTCCAGACCTTTGGATTTCGGCCATTGGTCTGCCCATAAAATGGAATATATGACCCAATATGCTATAAGACACGGTGAAGCCGTAGCGATTGGGATGGCTATAGACATGGTGTACGCCAAATTGATCGGAATTCTCAATGACGATTTGGATAGAATCCATTCCGTTATGAAAAAGATAGGCTTCAATTTGGAAGTTCCTTTGGAAAGTGATGCCGAAATCAAAGAACTTTTGAAGGGGGTAGAAGAGTTCCGGGAGCATTTGGGCGGTGAACTTACCATTACCCTTATTTCAGAAATAGGCCAACAAATAGATATTCACAGTATTGACTACAAAGTAATGGAACAAGCAGTCCGTAGCTTTATTCTCAAACCTCAGAATTCCATATGAGAATTAAGGACAAATACCATTTAACCTATTGTACAAATATTCATGCTGGAGGCGATTGGGAAGAAACTTTTGTCAGTCTAAAGCAAAATTTACCGGAAATCAAGAATACCGTTTCTCCAAATGAGGCATTTGGTCTGGGGCTTCGGTTGAGCAATACCGCCAGTGTTGAACTGGATAAGGGGCAACTCCAAGGTTTTAAGGATTGGCTGGAAGAAAATGATTGTTATGTGTTCACTATGAACGGATTTCCCTACGGGAATTTCCATGGAGAACCGGTTAAGGACAAAGTCCATGTGCCCGATTGGACCACAAAAGAACGATTAGAATACACGCTACGATTGTTCAAACAATTGGATTTTTTAGCACCTGAAGGGATGGAATGCGGTATTTCCACTTCGCCTGTTTCCTATAAACATTGGTTTGATACTGAAGCAGGTAAAAATCAGGCTTTTGCCCAAGGAGCGGAAAATATGGTCAAGGTTGCCTTGGAATTGTATAAAACTGAAAAGGAATCGGGCCGGTACATGCACTTGGATGTAGAACCCGAACCCGATGGTTTTTTGGAAAATACCCAAGAAGTACTGGATTTTTACAAGGACTATCTCGTTCCCGAAGCCATCAAAGCATTTGAGTCGTTTCAACTGAGTGCAAATAAAGTAGAAGAGCTATTGAAGCGATATATTACAGTTTGTTATGACGTATGTCATTTTGCATTGGCTTACGAAGCGCCAAATTTGTCATTTGAAAGATTTCAGGAAAAAGGTATCAAAACGGGTAAGATACAGATCAGTGCAGCCCTGAAGATTCTCTATCAACAAGATAAGGAAGAAGAACTTTGGAGTACGTTGGCCCAATTCAACGAACCAGTGTATTTACATCAAGTTACCGAAAAGGTGAATGGAACGGTCAAGACCTATAACGATTTACCCATTGTTTTGGAAAAAAAGTCACCGTTTGATGAATTGCGTTCCCATTTTCACGTGCCCATCTTTTTGGAAGATTACGGGTTGTTGCAATCC
This sequence comes from Bacteroidia bacterium, assembly GCA_030427985.1. Classification (GTDB taxonomy): domain Bacteria; phylum Bacteroidota; class Bacteroidia; order Flavobacteriales; family Flavobacteriaceae; genus Flagellimonas. The sequence goes on from JAUIBH010000046.1 coordinate 8,972, forward strand.
ACACAAGACCAGATTGTAAAAGTATTGGAGTATCTGGAAGGGCATTTTGTCAGTAACCATATTGAAGTGGAAACCTATACGTGGGATGTGTTGCCAGACAAATTAAAAGTTCCGATTACAGAATCCATAGCAAGGGAGTTGTCCTGGATGAAATCAAGATTAAAATGAACAAAACGGTTGTAATCAACATTGTTGGACTTACCCAAAGGTTAATCGGAGAACATACCCCATTTGTAAAATCATTTTTGGAAAAAGGGAAAGGCAGTGTGGTAAAACCAGTATTGCCGGCTGTTACCTGCTCTGCACAAAGTACCTACCTCACGGGAAAGTGGCCCACAGAGCATGGTATTGTGGGTAATGGATGGTTCTTTAAAGATGAACTGGAGGTCAAGTTTTGGCGTCAGGGCAACCCTTTGGTGCAATCCCTAAAAATTTGGGACGAGTTAAAAGCACAGGATCAAAAATTTACATGTGCCAACATGTTCTGGTGGTACAACATGTATAGCAACGTCGACTTTAGCGCTACCCCGCGCCCCAATTATCTGGCCGATGGCAGAAAAATCCCTGATATTTATACCTATCCGGTCGAGTTGAGAGACAAACTGCAGGCCAAATTGGGCACATTTCCTTTGTTTAAATTCTGGGGACCCAAAACGTCCATAGTATCCAGCAGATGGATTGCGGATGCCACCGTAGAAATGGACAAGGACCATAACCCAACCTTGACGTTGGTTTATTTACCCCATTTGGACTATAACATCCAACGCCATGGGCTGAATTTCGATATCATTAAAAAAGACTTGCGGGAAATTGACGCAGTCGTCAAGGATTTGGTGGAATATTATGAAGGTAAATCCGCAAACATAGTATTGTTGTCAGAATATGGAATTACTGACGTTTCCAATCCAATTCATATCAATCGATATCTAAGAAAAAAAGGGTATCTCGGTATCCGAATCGAGAGAGGACTGGAACTTTTGGATGCAGGCGCAAGCGAAGCCTTTGCGGTAGCGGACCATCAAATAGCCCATATCTATGTGAAAGAATCCACAGATTACGAGAAACTACATCAATACTTGAAAACCATCCCAGGAGTGGAAAGAGTCATTCCAAAAAATGAACTGGAGGCACATCATTTGAACCACGAACGCGCAGGTGATTTTGTCCTTGTCGCTGATAAAAATAGTTGGTTCACCTATTATTTTTGGGAAGATAATGCTGTCGCTCCCGATTATGCCCGAATGGTGGACATTCATAAAAAGCCTGGATATGACCCCGTTGAAATGTTTACTGACCCAGCAGATAAACTAGTTGTCCCCAAAGTGATTTGGAAACTCTTAAAAAAGAAACTCGGCTTTAGGACCGTAATGGATGTAATCCCGTTAAAAGCCGAATTGGTGAAAGGTTCCCACGGAAGAATTCCCGAAGACAAAGAAGATTGGCCTATTCTCGTGACCAATAGTGGCGACAACTTGCCCAAGCAAGAACTACTTGCTACCGAGGTGTATGATGTGCTTAAAAATCATGTAATTCAATAAATATGGAAACGTTCTTCAAAATTTTCGCAATTGTTTTCGCACTGTTGTTTGGTTATGCCATTGTGGTTCAGTTCAATGACCCAGATGCACTAAAATGGATATTGATTTATGGAGTGGCCGCTGTAGCATCGGTTTTATTCCTGTTGAAAAAACTAAAGGCAATCGTTTACTTTGTGCTCACTGCCTTCTTTTTAGTGTTGTTTGTAGTGTATTGGCCGGAAACCTACGAAGGGGTTCAGTTGGACCATGGCATGAAAACCGTAAACATTGAAGAGGGGAGAGAATCCCTAGGCTCGTTGATCGCTGCTTTAGTGATGTTGACTTATGGGTTAAGGACCCGCTTCTTGAATAAATCGAAAGCTTAGCGATTTATAGATCAAGCTTTCTTCTACGGTTCATAAACCGAAATTAACAGTTCGGTTATTCTTTTTATGGCTTTTTGAGTGGCTGTATGATTTTTGGGCATCAACCAAAAAACAAACAGCAATGAAATTTTTTGTACTTGTCCTATTTTTAGCCATAATATGGACATCTTCAGCCCAACAAACCATAAGTGGTAACGTGGTAGACACATCTGGTAATCCCATTGTTGGGGCTAATGTCTATCTAGAAGGCACTTATGATGGGTCTTCCACAGATGAAGCAGGCAATTTTAGCTTCCAAACCGCTGAAACCGGCACACAAACCCTTGTGATTTCAATGATGGCCTTCGAGCCACATTATGAAATCGGTGAGGTTTCCTATTTGAAAAATCTTAAAATCAAGTTGATTGAGGCTGTCAACCAGTTGGGAGGAGTGACTCTTTCCGCAGGAACTTTTGAAGCTGGAGACAACTCTAAAGTCTCAGTTCTAAAACCTTTGGATATTGTTACCACAGCTGGTGCGGCAGGCGACTTTGTTGCGGCCTTACAAACCTTGCCTGGAACTACAACAGTAAACGAAGATGGACGTTTGTTTGTTCGTGGGGGAAGTGCCGAAGAAACCCAAGTTTTTATTGACGGACTTCGAGTCTTCCAGCCTTTTAATGCCACCACCAACAATGTTCCTACCCGAGGGCGCTTTTCTCCATTTTTGTTCAAGGGAATTACGTTTAGTACCGGAGGATATTCCGCAGAATATGGTCAAGCCCTTTCCAGTGTCCTATTGTTGAACACCACGGATGTGCCCGATGAGGAAAAAACAGATATTTCGGTCATGTCTGTTGGTGGGGGAGTAGGCCATACCAAGATTTGGGATAAGACCTCATTGAGCATAAATGCCAGCTATATCAATCTTTCTCCTTACGAAGCCTTGATTCCTTCTACCCAGGGAATGGAATGGAACGACCCCTATGAATCCATTTCGGGTGAGAGTGTATTTCGAGTCAAAGGGAACCGGAGTATGTTTAAATTTTACACAGGATTTAATCATGCTACCCTTGATATTGCTCAAGAAGACATCAATTTCGAGGACTTGGTCCGGTTTCGACTGAAGAATCGGAATCTATATTTCAATACCTCATACAAACATTTTTTTGAGAACAATTGGAGTATTTTTTCTGGGGTTAGTATGGCAAACGATGTGAACGAGATTGCAATCATGGAAGATACCGTGGATACTGAAGAAATCAATTCCCACATAAAAATTGCAGCCAAAAAAGGATTTTCCAACCGATTTGAATTGAATACTGGGGTTGAACTGTTCAGCACAAACTATGAAGAAACCTATCAAGATTCTGATGGATTTACTTTTAACGGAAGCTATGATGATGTATTGGTAGCGGGTTTTTTGGAAGGGGATATCTTTTTCAGTCAAAAATTTGCCTTAAAATTGGGAGCCCGGGCAGAACACTCCAATGTATTGAACAGGTTTTCCATTTCCCCACGTTTGTCGTTGGCCTACAAATCCGGTGAAAATGGTCAGTTTTCGTTGGCTTATGGCGATTTCTACCAAAAACCATTAACCGAGTCCATCAAATTTGATCAAAGTCTGGATTTGGAAAAAACCTCCCATTACATTTTAAATTACCAATACCTCGACAATGGAAAAACGTTTAGGGCGGAGGCCTATTACAAAGATTATGATGATTTGGTAAAGTTTGACACCCAACTTCCAGAATTCAATTCGGAATATTCAAATTTAGGAAAAGGTTATGCCACTGGTATCGATGTGTTTTGGAGGGACAACAAGAGTATCGGCAATCTAGATTATTGGGCATCCTATAGCTATTTGAACACCAAAAGGGATTATCGGAATTTTACGGAAGCTGCGACCCCCAATTTTGCTCCACAACATAACTTCTCGGTGGTTACCAAATATTGGGTAGAAAAGTTACGGAGTCAGATTGGGGTTTCCTATTCGTTTAGTTCCGGAAGGCCTTATAACAATCCGAATACTCAAGATTTTATGGGGGAGAAAACCAAATCTTACAACAATCTGAGCTTTAACATGGCCTATTTGATAGACCAGCAGAAGATACTCTATTTTTCGGTGAGCAACGTTTTAAGCTTTAATAACGTGAGCAATTATCAATACGCCAATGTCCCGGACAATACAGGTTTTTACGATCGGAGGGCCATTACACCACCGGCGGACAGTTTCTTTTTTGTAGGGTTCTTCTGGACCATCAGCACAAACAAAACAAGCAATCAGCTGGACAACTTGTAACAGTTCATCCGCAAAACTTCACAACTCAGTAACCTAAGATTTCAAAATATGGGTCGACACCGCATCTTTGAATCACTAATAGATCATTCATAAAACGAAAAAAAACTAAAAAAATGAAAAAACTAATCGTTATACTTTTTATTGCCGTATCAATTTCAGCATCTGCCCAAGATCGCTATACCGAAGGGATGTCTAAAGCCATGCAACTTTGGGGAGAACAAAAGATTACCGAAGCTTCCAACCTTTTTGAACGTATTGCCATGGCCGAACCAGACAATTGGCTGCCCTATTATTATGCATCTCTTGTAAATACAACTGCCTCTTTTGGCGAGAGGGATGAAGCAAAATTGACCCAACAATTGGAAAAGGCCAAAGAATTTGTAGATGTCGCCAAGAACATATCGCCTGAAAATCCTGAAATATTGATTTTGGAGGCCATGATCAACACCGCTTGGATTGCGTATGATGGAGAAACCTATGGTATGACACTATCGGGCAAGAATACAAAATTGTACAATGAAGCTATGCAACTAGCGCCCAATAACCCCAGAGTAATATTTTCCAAAGCGGAATGGGATATGGGTTCGGCCCGCTATTTTGGAAAGGATACTACACCATACTGCGAAGATGTGCAAAGAGCCCTAGAACTTTTTGACGCTACAGAATCCAAAGAAGTGCCATTTTATCCCAATTGGGGAGAGGACAGGGCCAAACAGGTATTGGCGCAATGCCAATCCTAATAGGACCATTGCTTAGGTAGGGTTGCTATATGGTCACAGGTTGTCCCTCTACTATATGTGTTAATGTATTTGGTTTGATATTGATGTACAAAAAAGTTTAAAGGACAGCAATACCTTTTTCAAAAAGATAAAGCTACCATCTCCTGATTTCGTAAATCAGGAATGAATAATAGCACTTTTTTACTACTCTCGTGTTATTTACCGTCAATCAAATAATACGAAGTAGACATTAATGGAACTAAACATTAACAACCAAGAATATTCTTTTGAGGCAGAAGAAAACATGCCACTGCTTTGGGTATTGCGAGACCTTTTAGAACTTACTGCTACTAAATATTCCTGCGGAATTGGTCAATGTGGGGCCTGTACGGTTTTAGTGAATGGGAGAGCCACTCGTTCTTGCAGTACTCCTGTAAGTGCTGCATTGAATAAGAATATTACCACCATAGAAGATACCAATTCCAATACCCTATTGCAGGCTCTTAAAGATTCCTGGGTAGAAAACGACACGCCACAATGCGGCTATTGTCAAAGTGGTCAGATAATGAACGCGTTGGCCCTACTGAGTCAAAATCCCAACCCTACCGATGATGAAATTCTAACCGCAATGCGTGGAAACCTTTGTCGATGTGGCACCTACCCAAGAATCAAGAAATCCATCAAGCAGGTTATTAAAACGAACAACACACTATGAAAAGAAGGGATTTTTTTAAGACCTCAACCCTTGCCAGTGGGGGATTCTTGATCAGTGCGTATTTGCCTTTTGCTTGCAATGAGCAAATGGGCGAAAGTGAAAGCTGGGAGCCAAACTTTTATTTAAGGGTAGATCCAGACAACACCATAACCTTTATCTGTTCCAGAACCGAGTTGGGTCAAGGCACTTCGGTAGGTTTGGCCATGATTGTTGCAGATGAGTTGGGAATGGACTTTGAAAATCTCAAAACCGAATTTGCCAATGGAGCCATGGAACGTTATGGCGACCTTCAGGATACTGGTGGAAGCAATGGACTTAGAATGCTTTGGGATCCTTTGCGAAAGGCCATTGCCACCGCTAGGGAAATTTTCATCGTGGCCGCTGCCCAAAAATGGGATGTGGAGCCTTCAAGCTGCTTAAGCGAAAATGGGTTCGTTTATCATGATTCCAGTGGAAGAAAAGCTTCGTATGGAAGCTTGATTGGTTTGGCCAAGGACCTTCCGGCCCCCTTTGACATAAAATTAAAGGACCCATCTGAGTTCAAGTACATCGGTAAACCTGTAGTTGGTGAAAGAACCCGAATGATTGCCAATGGGAAAAATCCATATAGCATCAATATGAAACAACCGGATATGTTGTATGCAGCTGTTGCCCGCTGCCCAGCTTGGGATGGCAGTCTTATAGATTTTGATGACTCCAAGGCTCGATCATTTCCCGGGGTGGTTGATGTAGTTGAAGTTCCGGCAGTTGAGATACAGGCTGATGACTTTAAAGGAGGTGTTAGATCGGGAGTAGCCGTTTTGGCAACCAACACCTGGGCTGCCCTAGAGGCAAAGAAGTTACTCGAAATTCAATGGGATTTGGGTGCTTTTTCAAATAAATCTGATACCGATGTTAAGAATGAACTGCTGGCACAGTTGGATGAGCCCAGAGGAATCATACCCGAAACACGGGAAGCTTTGAATTTGTTCAAACGGTATGGTAAGGGACATTCGGCAACCTATTGCTCTGCCTATCAGGCCAACACCTGTATGGAACCTCTTAATGCAACTGCCTACCACATGGGGAACAAAATAGAAATTTGGGTAGGAAGTCAAGCCCCTGGCATGTTCCGTGAACGCATTTCCCAATTGACAGGTATTCCTGAAGCAGCTATTACGATTCATAACCTGCCTTCTGGAGGAGGTTTTGGGCGGCGTTTCCATGCGGATTTTGTGGAAGAGGCCGTTTTAATTTCGGAAAAAGTTAGAAAGCCCGTAAAACTTACGTGGTCTAGGGAAGATACTTTAACCACTTCCAAATACCACCCCTTATGTATTGATCACTGGGAAGCAACCTTTAACCGTGACGGTAAGGTTATGGCCATTGGCTATCAGGGGAGCACGGGGAGTACCAATGGTTTCCACCCGTATCCCTATGCAATTCCCATGGTACATTACAATAACATATATGAAAGGGAAGGCCGTTTGTTGCCAAGGGCTTCATGGCGAAGTGTGTATGCCCATCCTTGGGCTTTGGGCCTTGAATGTTTCATTGATGAGTTGGCATACTTGGCCAAAAAGGATCCTATTACATATCGAATTGAACTCTTGGATAAAGCAGAAGTAGTGGAACAGTTAATGATTCCATGGGTGGGGGATAACCTTTATCCACAAAAGCTAAAGGAAACACTTCAAGTGGCAAGGGAAAAATCAAATTGGGGCGATACTCCTGAAGGTATTTTTCAAGGGGTTTCCAGTATAAGCTATAATACTTCGTATTGCTCTCAAGTGATTGACCTTTCGGTACAAAATGGTAAAGTAAAGGTTCATAAAGTCACTGCAGTCATGAATTGTGGAAGGGTCATAAACCCAAGTCAAGTGGAATCTCAAGTAGCAGGAAGTATTATCTGGGGACTCACAGCAGCACTCAAGACCCAACTCACGGTTATTGATGGAAGAGTTCAGCAAAGCAACTTTGATTCCTATGATTTGCTTCGGATGGATGAAACCCCTGAAATTGAGGTACATTTGATACAGAGTGAAGACTCGCCTTCTGGAGCAGGGGAACCTGCTGTGCCCGGGGTAGCTCCGGCCTTACTCAACGCACTTTTTGCCGCAACTGGCGAAAGAATTCGGGAAATTCCAATTGTTGGGAATAGCCAATATTCCATTGCATGAACAATGGAACTATAGCATACTATAATCCTTTTCTTTTCCAATGAACTCCTTGGGAGAACACCCAGTTTCCTTTTTGAATGCATTGTAGAAGGCAGATGGGGTGTTGAATCCAACTTCGTAGGCTACGCCTTCTATGGTATAGTCAGAAAGGACCTGATTCAACAATATGCGTTTTACTTCTTTGATACGGTAAGAGTTTACAAATTCTGGAAACTTCTTACCATACACTTGGTTAATGGTATGGGAAACTACATAGGCCGGTTGCTCTATCGACTTTGAAAATTCGTTGAGGTTGATGTTTGAATCCAGATACACCTTTTCATTGGTGAAATGTTCTTCAATCAATCGTTTTACACGTTCCAATTTTTGCCGGGATAAAGCGGTCTTGTTCCCATTGGTTTTGGTTTTTTTTACCGTGAAAACAGCAACCTTAAAAATCAATCCATACAAAATAAGGGACGCTATAAAAGTTCCAAGCATATACATTTCAATCCCTCTGGAGAAGATTTGAAATACAAACGTAGCCCAGATTAGGCCTACACCAACAAGGAATGATTTGGTTATAGAAGCCGTATTATGTGGTTTAGGTTCCTTCTCGCTGAGATAGTTCTTCCAAGAAAGAGCAAGGTAAATCCCTAAGAGAATCGTGCCAGACCAATACCCCAAAGTAAGTGCTGAGAGGTTCATGGCCCATCCTGTGGTAATGGCAATAAAAGATGGCATAAAATGAAGCATATCCCACCCACCCAATTTTTTATTGGAATGGTTCACCTTCATATATAGGAACAGCAATGGTCCTATGGCCAACTTTCCCATTAACCCTACCGAAATGGCAAATGATGAGATTTCAGGAGAAAGGTAGTAGAAGATGGATTTGCTCACTCGGAGCGATATAGCTAGTAGCAAAAGAGCCAAAAATAGATCTGCAGATGATTTATACGGTCTTTTTTTAAGCAATAGCACCATCAAGAAAAGACAGTTTAAAATTGCCAAAGTGCAGAACGCGGCAATGCCTAGTTGCGTGGGTGAATTTTCCATTGTCAATGCCCAGTTTTAATTGAATGAGACCTCTACTTCATCCATTTGTTACAAACTTTAACAATCTTGGCCAGTGAGCGGTAAAGTTTTCTAAAGTACTGGGTATTACTGTTAAATCAAAACGAAAAATGCGAATGGGCCATTTTTGGAGCCATATTACCGTGTTCGATGGCTAGAAAACATTTTAGGTATGTAGATATGTATTATTCAATACCCATTTCTTGGGCATTCATTCGTATGGTTCCAGTTCTATTTCCGTTGGTGCTATAGGAATTTGGATTTTTGAACAAAGATTTATGGGTTGTTATCCTTGCCCCAGAGTAAAGGTGCCCTTTTCTATTTCCTCCGAAATCTCCTTAACCCTCGGTTTGTAGCCATCTGGCGCATTATTTAAGGCATTTTCCAAAAGTAGGGTGGTTTTTCTGCTCTTCTTTTTGGCAAAAAACTGGGCAATGGCATGGTTCAACTGTAAGAACCACGTATCAGGATGTAACTTTAAGGCATGATCCGTCATGGACAACGCCTCGTCGTATAAACGATTTCGCAACAGAAAAATACTGAATCCGTTAAGGTCATATGCAGGGGCTTGCATGGTAAGTGCTTCGGTTACGGTTTCTTTTAACTCTTCGGTTTTGTTCAACTTTTGTAGCAAACGAACCTTGGTCTCTAGGTTTGCTAAGTTTTTGTCAGCGGCAAAGCCATTAAACCCTCCATTTATGGAACGATTTGCCCACTCCAAAGCTTCCTCTAAGTTGGTATCGTGTTGAAGGCACCAATTGGCGGCATCGTTCCAAGCTTCCCACCGATAGGTGTTTAAGCCCCTGAGTTCGTTTCTAAAACTTTCCACCACAGTTTTGTTCAAATCAACGCTGATGGTAAAGGGTAGCCGTTGTTCGTCCCATTCCAGTCCGATCATCACACTGTTTTCGGTTCTATTCAAAAATTCATAATCCAATTGTTCGGTTTTTGGGCAAACTTCTGCCCTAATATCTACAGTAAGGGATATATCTTTCTCTAAATCCAGATAGTAACTTCCCCATTGATCATTGTTATGGGCAAATAATAAGGTGAACGTATCTCCTTTTGGAATAACATGAAATCCATATTTCCCGGCAGGCAACGGTTGGTCATTGATCATGACATCTGTGCTAAATGAGATGGTGGTGTTCATATTGGCTCCAGCCCGCCAAGCAATAGGGTCTCCATTTTGGGGTATGACATTAGGGTCGTTCCAGACATCCCGTTCATTAAGTGCCGGGCTGTGATAATTGATTTCAATCTCGGTTACGCCCAATTTTTGCATTTCTATGACCTGTGGACTTTGGCTAGGGAAATTAAGGCTGTGGAAAGGGTTGTTTTGCGCTAATCCTATTTGACTCAACAAAACCAATATTGGGAATACTACTTTTCTCATGATACAGTTTAAATTTTTCGGAAAAGTATGGGTATTGGCAGCACTAGGATTCCCGATTTAAGAAAACTGGAGAAACTTGAGATGGAAATTTTAAAGTAGGTAAATGCCGTACAAGTAGGTTTTTGTTTAGCAATGAAAGAAAAGTAAAGGCTGATTTTTTAGCGAAACAATCGTTTAAGGAGATAGGCAAAAACAAAACCTTTCACCGGGCTAAAAATTCTATTGGCTACGGTTAAGGGTTGAAAAAAGTCCTCAAAATCGGCCTTATTAGATTTAAGTGTCTCCAAGTTGATGTCTTTCTTGAGTCGTAAGATTTTCAACTCCTTTTTAATTTCCTTTATGGATGCAAAATCGGTCTTACTCATCTCTTAAAATGGTTTTTGATAGTTTTTTAATGATTCTTTTTTCTATTTTCTTTCCAAAAAAGGCGTAGACAATGAACATAACTACAATGTACAATGTGCCGGTGAGCACATATCCCAAAGCCAAGTTTTCAAGAAGGTTTCCTAAATAAATGGCCAAAGCAATGGAAAAGAGTCCAATGGCCATCATTCCCAAAATGGAGAAGAAGACAAATTTTACCGTGCCAATACTGAGTTCAGCTGTATGCATAAATAGCTTCAGCTTGTAATACTCCCAAGAATGTTTGAGATATTCTTGGGAGTTGTCTATTGATTCTGTTGTAACTGAGCCTATTTTTTTTAAGGAACTCATCTACTTAGAGGCGTTTTGAAGTTTCTTGTTTTTGGCCTTGAGCTCTTTTAATTTGGCCTCCAATGTTGAGATTACATCGTCTGCCTTATAACTTGCAGAGCTCACCAAGGATTCCACTTCGTCCTCCAAAGAACTGGTTTTGGAACTGAACGTATCAACAACTTGGTTTTTCAGTTGTGTGGTGCTTTGCGCCACATCGTCTACCAAACTGTTGGACTGCTCCACCAATTTTTTTCGTGTTGCTGTTCCTTTGTCTGGAGCGAACAAAATTCCTAAAGTTGCTCCTATGGCCGTTCCGGCCAATATGCCTAAAATTGTATTACTGCTATCGCTCATATTGTATTGTTTTATTGATTCACAACAAAATTATGAGCCTTCATGGGGATTCGTTAGTGCAATGCAATTAATGATTGACTCAAATCCAATTTCGATATTTCGGTCTTTTGTATAGGACTATATATTAATTGTCTGCTCCATCGGCCCTTGCACGGTCAAGGGTATATTCAGCAACCTCTCTGCCTTGGTCTGTACCTACGGTAGCGTCAAAACTCCAGTGGATTCCACCATATACCCGTGATATTGCGGCTTCCTCGGCCCATGCTCTCACTTTTGAAGCTTCCTCAGGGAAAATATAGGCCAATACTTCAGATGCTGCGGCAGAAAACACACTGTGTCCTGATGTATAACTTGGGAAATTTGGCGTTCCAGCTATGGTTTCAAATCCTTCAATGAGCTGAATGGGCCTTGGATAATGATAATAATATTTCGCATCCCAACAACTGATTCCCCCATCCATGATGGCCATGTTCATATAGGCCAATGTGCGGGCTGTTTGTAAAGGGTTCAACTTGTATTTCACAATGAATTCGTTGGCAATTCTGTTCCAATGCCCGGGTGGGGTGTAGGTGCCCAATCCATCTTGCCAAAAGTTGGCGATTCTTCGTTTTTCATCGGTCATATTACGGGCATAATCCTTCAATAATTCCACATCGTCCAGATATTCCTGGGAATCCAGCGCAGGTGGAGGGATAGGACGAACGCTCTCCACATCATCAATGCTCCACATGGTCACTTTGCTGAAGAAAGGGGTTAATCCTACGGGACGCTCAGGGATTTCAAGATTGTCCCATGCCCATCCAAATCTGTCAAAGGCAGCTTGTTTGATGGAGTCCGAAACTGCTTTCGGGGTCTGGGCATTCTTCATGCCGTCGGTACTGGCTCGGGACAGTCCCATGGCCGAAACCGCATCTCCAATAGCTACACCAGCAGTAATGTCGCTCTGTACATTTCCACCAGAAAGAATAAGGCTCTCCAAATGTTCTTCTTCCAATTCTTGTAGGTATTCAGCTTCCAACGGAAACATAGCCGTTAAAATATTACGTGAAGCTCGCGCAATCACAGCTCCATCCGAAGGGTAGGAAGGAATGTCATTTTCTTCATAAGCATATTTTATGAGGTCATCATTTTGATAGGGTGCGGCCCTATTATATTGGTATTTATAATGCCAGGCACTGATGAGCCCATCAAATTGGGCAACGGACATATAGGCCAATGCTCTACAAGCGTAGGGAGGGTGTGCAAATGGAAATGCCGGTGGGCCTTCTGGATTGGCCGGATTTGGTAACGTGTAAGTACCGTCTTCATTGGGACCTGGAATAAGGTTGTATTTGGCAATGAGTTCCAGCGCAATTTCATTCCAGCGCACTGTTGGATTATTGGTCCAATACTTTATGGCATTCTTTTGTTTTGAGGTTGCACCGAGCATGGCCGTTCTTGCAGCATCAAGCTCATCTTGATAGGCTTGGGAATTTACCGCAGCGGGAGCATCAATATCTATCGCGTCCCCTGCATCAAGCAAAACCGGAGTCCAATCCCCTCCATTTTCATTAAGTTCCGTAAAGGTATACCCCTCGTAAGGAAGGTACCTTGGTGTATCTTTTTCGCATGAAGCCAAAATGGTAAGCCCCACGACCAATAGCAGTGTATATATCTTATTGTTCATTTTCTTCTACTTGGATTGATTTCTTGAATGGGTTAAACTGATAGGTGACACCAAAACCGGTGTTGCTTAGTTTGGGCATGTTGAGTCCATCAATAATCCTATTGTGGTAGGCCACAACACCCAATCCTTTCACTGATTTAAAATAGTACTGGGCTGAAAACCCAATTCGGTCAAATTTAACTTTGTTTGTAGGTTGAGCGGGGTTGTAGGCCCTGATGTCATCTCCGCTGGTTGAGGCCAAACCTGTATAGTTGAACTCAAGTTTAAGAGCGTAATCAAAGAGCCACTTTCCAACAACGGCATCATAGGTCCATGCGTTGGGCACGTCCATCCAAGCCGTGTAATAACTGCCATCGGCATAATAATAATCCCGTTCCGCTTCGGTATAGCCTCGCCATAAATGGGCAATGGAACCCCGAACATAGAATCCATTGTTCCATTGATATTGACTAATGGCCCTAAGTCCGAACTCAGGAGCGCCAGCACCAATGCTATAGGGTTTGTAATCCGAGAGATAATTGGTGAAAGGAGTGGAGAAACTTGCTGTGGCAAAGGCTGTAAGCTCTCCATTCAGCACCGTTTTTTGTATGGCACGATACTTAACAGCCAATCCTAAATCCTGAAAACCACGGGCACCGGTGAATTTTCCACCATTGGGTTCCGATGACTCTGTACTTATAAAGGGTAGCCCAATATAAAAGTTGAGATCGTCAAAAATACCAATGGCCGCCATAGGAAGGACCGTATTGCGGTCTACTGTGGCGATGGTCTCATTGGAGCGTAAATAATCGCCTTCCCAATACCGGTCAAAAGAGCCCATGTCATAGGCAAACAAGACACAAATGTTCTTGGATGGCATCATTAGGGCGTCACTGGGTGTCTGTGCTTCAAGAGATGTTGTTGGACCAACACAAAAAAGGACTTGAAGTATAAACGTACAAGTCCCGAAGAAGCTAATTGTATGCTTGGATGAAAATCTACAAGCATTCTTCGTTTGAATCATGTTTAAAGTTTGATTGAAATTGGTTTCTTAATAGATTGATTTCTTTGGCATTGAAAGATTTGCTTTTGCAATGCACAAGTTGCGGGCTAAAATAGACCTATGGATGAAGCCCTTGAATTAATAAAAGATTAAGAAAGGTTAGGAAGCGAATAATGGAGCTAAGAAAAAGCTAAAATAGGTTGCCCTATGTTTAATGTATCAAAGGTAGGGCATTAGGTCACTTTGCTTAAAAGGTTTCTATGGTTCGAAACGTGAGGTTTATCCTAGGCTCGTGGATGACTTTGGTAGGGGGGAGGCGATGCAGCCAATGCGTCTGTGTAGTACCTTTCATCACCAACAAGCTTCCATGTTCCAAAAGTAGAGTCACTTTTTCCTTTGTTTTTTTGTGTTTGAAGGAAAATCGCCGTTCTGCTCCAAAACTCAAAGAACCGATAGCACCATCTTTTTTGAGGTCTTTTTCGGCATCACTGTGCCAGGCCATACCCTCTTCTCCAGAGTGGTACAGATTTAGCAAGCACGAATTGTAGGTTTCCCCACTTAATCTTTCCACCAGTTGTTTCAACTCCAAAAGTTCTTTGGTCCATGGGAGGGCTCTTTTGGTAGTATTGGAGTAGGTATATTCAAAAGGATGGTCGCCATACCAAGCCACTTTGCGTTTGGTTTCAATACGTTTCCCATAAATGATGGCCACATCATTTTTCCAAGTGATGGTCTTTAATAAGCTGTTATAAAATGCATTCGCTTTGTCATGATTCATAACGGAACCATAATAATTGACAACGCCATCAAATGGCAACCAGTTTATGTCAGGGTCTATTTGGCTACTGAACAAATCCATTCTTTCATTTTTGGTAGGCAATTTTCATACAATGTCCGCAGGGTCTGTACCCCATTGAAAGTGCATCTTCTTCCGAACTGAAAAACATTCGATTTTCTCTTTTCATACGTTTGCCCGATGCGCATTTCAAGGTACCATAAATCTTTAGATTTTTATTTCCAGCGAAGCGGATTCTTTCATTTTTGATGCCTTGTCTTACGGTTGAATCGCTTAATAAAGAATGGTGTTCCATATTAACTCACTGCATCGTGAAAAATAATGCCCAGCGCATATCGGTTTCCATGGGTAATTTCACTTACCCCATGTTTCATATTGGCACGATAATACCCTTTTTGCCCTTTCACCGGCCTAAAATTGGTGGTAAAAAACAGCAAATCACCTTGTTTGGGTTTCAGTACAATTGCCTTGGATTGTGCCCGTGGGGTTTGCTGTGTCATCACAAACTCGCCTCCAGAAAAGTCAACCTCAGGTTCACTCAGCACAAGTAATGCTTGCATGGGAAAGTATACATCTCCATACAAGTCTTGGTGCAAGGTATTGAAACCTCCTTTGCCATATTTGAGTATAAGGGGAGTTGGTTTTAGTTGACCTTTTAGTTTACACTGTTCCAATAATTTTTCATGTGCATCTGGAAAAATGGTGTCAATTTTCAAGGCTTTCATCCAGAGATTGGCAACAGGGGCAAGATGGGGATAAAGCTGACTTCTCAATGTTTGGATTTTTTTTGGCAATGGGTAATCAAAATACCTGTACTCCCCCAGACCAAAACGGTAGCGCTCCATGACCACCGTTTTTCGGTAGCCATCAGGTTTTTGATAAAGCTGTGCCAAATCTTCGCACTCAGAAGAAATTAGAAAACCGGAAACAGCTGCATATCCTTTTTTATGCAAATTTTCATGTACCAGAGACCAATCAACAGACTCCAATTGCTGCATGGCATTTTTTGTCTTTTCCATAAGACTTTGTAGATGTTATTGAACGGATTCGATTTGCGCAGCTTCCCAACCAATAATGGCATTCTTTCGGGTATTGCCCCACATATATCCACCAAGTTTTCCAGAAGATTGGATAACCCTATGGCATGGAATCAAAAAAGCAACAGGATTGCTTCCAATAGCCGTTCCCACGGCCCTGGATGCTTTGGGGCTTTCAATTCTCTGGGCAATGGCACCGTAGGTGGTCAAGCTTCCCTGGGGTATTTTAAGTAAAGTTTCCCAAACTTTTAACTGAAAGGGTGTGCCACTCAAGTGCAATTTAATTTGGTCCAATCGACTCCAATCATGTTGAAAAATAAACAGCCCATCTTGTTGGTTTTTATCCATTAGTTGATGGTACTGCGCATTTGGAAAGCGGAGTTTCAAATTTTCCAATTCCTTCTGCTCATTATCAATAAAGGACATATGACAGATTCCTTTTGGGGTTGAAGCCACAATGAGGTTTCCAAAAGGACTTTCGGCAAAGCTGTAGTTGATGGTTAGGTTTTCTCCACCATTTTTATACTCTCCCGGGGTCATTCCCTCTATGGTTACAAAAAGGTCATGAAGGCGACTCGTTCCAGAAAACCCAGTTTCTTGAGCGGTGTCGAACAGTGTTGCCTGTCTTTCTTTCAGCAATTGCTTGGCATATTCAATGCTAATGTATTGCATGAATTTTTTGGGACTTACCCCAGCCCAATCGGTAAATAGTCGCTGAAAATGAAATGGGCTCAAATGGACCGATTCAGCAATCTCAGTCAAGGAAGGTTGCTCCTTGAAGTTGGCAGTAATAAATTCAATGGCCTTTGCTATCCGGTTGTAATTGTATGTAGCTTGCGATGTCATGGCTTACAAATTATTTGACAACAAAAGTATGGGGCGTCCAAGGGCCACAAAACCCGAATCTTGCTCATTTGATTTTTAAGCAAGGTACAAGTTGTACTTTTTGTGAAGATTTTAAGAATATAATGTTAATTTTTTTCAAGATGCCCTAATTTGGAATTGGTCTTTGCCAAAAAACTCATAAATTCAAGTGAATTTTAGACAATATGGCAACATTTACACTTAACATCAACGGAAAAACGCAAGAAGTGGATGTAGATCCTTCCACTCCCATACTTTGGGTTTTGCGAGACAATTTAAAACTAGTAGGAACCAAATACGGTTGTGGTATTGCACAATGTGGCGCTTGTACCATCCATTTGAATGGCACGGCCACAAGATCGTGCATGTTGCCGATATCCTCTGTGGGCAATCAGGAAATAACGACTATTGAGGGATTATCGGAAAATGGCGATCACCCTGTGCAAAAAGCTTGGCTTGAAGAGGATGTGCCCCAGTGTGGCTACTGTCAGGCAGGACAGATTATGACTGCTTCGGCACTTTTAAAACAGAATCCGAATCCTACCGATGAAGAAATTGAAATGGCCATGAATGGTAATATTTGCCGTTGCGGAACATATCTACGAATAAGGAAAGCTGTGAAAACGGCGTCAAAATCATAACCATCCTTTAAAAACACACAACATGACACTTGTAAAGACAAAAATAGGACGACGTGCTTTCATACGAAACACAGGTTTAGCCAGTGGGGGACTCGTTCTTGGATTCAATTGGTTGGCTTCCTGTAAGATGACCCCGGAGCAAGTCAACAGGATGCCCAAAGAGTGGTTTGAACTCAATGGGTTTTTGAAAATAGGGGACAACGGATTGGTGACCATCATGTCACCTAACCCAGAAATAGGACAAAATGTAAAAACGGCCATGCCCATGATTGTGGCCGAGGAGTTGGATGCGGCCTGGAAAGATGTTATTGTGGAACAAGCTCCGTTGAACACCGATATATTTACACGACAATTGGCAGGAGGAAGCCAATCCATCCGCCAAGGGTGGGACGGTCTTCGAATGGCTGGGGCCACTGCCCGACAAATGTTGAAAGAAGCGGCTGCAAAAGCATGGGAGGTGCCCGTTGGTGAGGTTACTACTTCAGAAGGTGTGCTCTCTCACGAAGCCAGTGGTAAATCTGCCGGCTATGGTGAACTTGCCTCCGCAGCAGCAGGAATCGAAGTGCCTGAAGAAGTC
>JAUIBH010000047.1 GCA_030427985.1 Bacteroidia bacterium
CATACCCAAGGAAAGGGCCATTTTTGCTGTAGCCTGTCCTACAGATCCAAAACCTATGATGCCCAAGGTTTTTCCCCGTAACTCCCTTCCTTTGGCATAGCTCTTTTTTAATTGTTTGAATTGGCTATCACCTTCCAAGGGCATATCTCGATTGGAGTTGTGCAAAAAACGAACGCCATTCAACAAATGGGCAAAAACCAGTTCAGCTACAGATTCTGAGGAAGCGGTTGGGGTATTGATGACATGAATACCTTTGGATTTGGCGTACTCCACATCAATATTATCCATGCCGATTCCGGCCCTGCCGATTAATTGTAGTTGGGGACAGGCATCTATTAATGATTTTTTGACTTCGGTGGCGCTACGGACCAGAAGAGCTTCAATATCATTTTGGTTGATGAAATTCGCCAATTGTTCTTGGGCGACCATGGTGGTGATGACTTCAAAGCCAGCTTTTTCCAATGCATCAATGCCTGCTTGGGCCAATCCGTCATTTGCTAATACAACTTTCATAGGTATTTTGTCTAAAAAATAGGGTGTCAAATCAGACTTCAGATAACTGATAACTGATAACAAACCTATCCTTTCTTTTCCAGTTCACTCATAATATCCACCAAAACTCCAACACTTTCCAACGGCATGGCATTGTATATGGAAGCACGATAACCCCCAACAGATCTATGTCCATTGATGCCACTGATGCCAGCCTCTTTGCACATTTCATCAAAAGTATCTTTGAGTGCATCATCTGTTATGTTGAAGGTGGCATTCATGATGGAACGATCTTCCTTGGCCGCAAATCCGGAGAACACTGGATTCAATTCTATTTCTGAATAAATAAGATTGGCTTTCCGTTCGTTGATTTCCTCAATGGCTGCAATTCCACCTAAATCCTTCAACCACTGCATGGTGAGCATGGAAACATACACCGCAAAAACCGGAGGTGTGTTGAACATGCTGTCCTTGCTTACATGCACGGAATAATCCAACATGGATGGAATTTTTCTAGAAACCTTACCCAAAATATCCTCCTTGACCACTACCAATGTGGTACCAGCCGGACCCATATTTTTTTGTGCTCCTGCATAAATCAAATCGAATTGGGAAAAATCGAGTTGTCTGGAAAAAATATCCGAGCTCATATCGCAGACCAACGGCACATCCGTCTTTGGAAATTCCTTGATCTGTGTTCCAAAAATGGTGTTGTTGGAGGTCAGGTGCAGGTAATCCAAATCTGAAGGCACCTTGTAACCCTTGGGAATATGGTTAAAGTTTTGTTCCTGGGATGAAGCTACTTCCACAATCTCACCAAACAAACGGGCTTCTTTAATGGCTTTTTGGCTCCAAGTTCCCGTATTGACGTATCCGGCTTTTTTATCCAAAAGATTATAGGCGGCCATTAAAAACTGCATGCTGGCTCCTCCTTGAAGAAATAGGGCCTGATATCCTTTTCCTTCCAACCCCAAAAGCTCTAGGGCAAGGGAACGGGCTTTTTCCATGATGGCCACAAATTCCTTGCTGCGGTGCGAGATTTCAATAAGAGATAGACCTATTCCATCCAATTCCACGACGGCCTCAGATGCTTTTTGCATGACCTCTTTGGGTAAAATACAGGGTCCTGCGCTAAAATTGTGCTTTTTCATTTGCTAGGTTTGAGTGGATAAAGGTCTTAAAAAAACTTGGATCTAAAAACCATTCAAACCAATCGATTTTTCACTAAAGCTGAAGTAGAAATTTTAAGGTGTCCAAACCGTCTGCATAGTCATTGAGTTTAGGCTTTTGGGTTTCTCCAAAGGGGACATCTCCAAGATTTTTTCGGTTTGAAACTACACACTGGATTTGTTCTTCATTGTCAGTAAGATGCTTGCGCAACTCCTCTTCAGATTTATAATGGGAATAAAAAAGTGCTGCAATGGGGGAGGCGTAGCCTTCATCTTCCTTTAATATCAAAAAACCATTGTCCTTGATTTTAAAATTGCTCATCAGATACACCGCTTTATTATAGTCGTAATTATTAGCGTATTTATGCTGGTGGATGATATCACTATGTGCGAAAATGGCCTTGAAGAACTGGTCAAAATCATAATTGAGAGACACATAAATCTTGGAGACATTTCGGCATCCCAATCCATAATATCTGAAAATATCCTCACCCAAAGCTTGAAGTTCTTCTTGGGTCTCGTTCCCGGTAAGAACCGCTACGGAGTTTCTATTTTTTCGGATGATGTTGGGTTTCTTTCCAAAATAATATTCAAAATAGCGACTGGTGTTATTACTTCCTGTAGCAATAACGGCATCGAAATTTTCCAGTTTTCCTTCGGTGAATTCAATTCGCTCCGTTAGTAGTGGTTCTTGTTCGATAAGATATTGGGCAAGGAAAGGCAGCAATACTTTGTCATTGGACGAAAGCTTGGCCAAAACCTTGTTTCCAGAACATAAAACACACAGAAAATCATGGAACCCCACCATGGGAATGTTTCCAGCCATCACTATTCCAATGGTCTTGGGAGATTTTTCATTTTCAATCTGGTATGCCAGCAGCCATTCTTTCAGATTGTCCTCGGTCAACAAATCTCCCCACTGTTTTAAGGCAAACAGGATGTTTTCCCTTGTAAACCAACCATTTTGTTGCTTTGCTTTGGTAATGACCGTCTCAAAATCGGAATGCTTTCCAGAGGGTTCGGAATAAGAATATTCACAAAAATCCGTTAGATAATTTCCAAGTTTAACAAAAGCTTCCAATATTGGCAGATGTGCGGTCATTATATTTGTATACTAATTTGGTAGGGTTTATTTTTGCCAAAAGTAAGCATGCTGAAATAATTCGGCACAATAGAAAAAGAAAATTATGGCGATTATCATAACTGATGAATGTATAAACTGTGGTGCTTGTGAGCCAGAATGCCCCAACACCGCAATTTATGAAGGAGCGGATGAATGGAGATATAGTGATGGTACTTCTTTAACGGGTGATGTAGTGTTGCCCAACGGGAAGGCTGTAAATGCGGATGAGGTTCAAGAACCCATTAGCGATGAAATATACTATATTTCTCCCGATAAATGCACGGAATGTAAAGGCTTCCATGAGGAACCCCAATGTGCTGCGGTTTGTCCCGTGGATTGTTGTGTTCCAGATGAGGATCATGTAGAAAGTGAAGAAGTCTTATTAGGCAAGCAGAAGTTTATGCACCCAGACGGATAAGGCATAAAAAATCGATATTTTAGCCCCGAACGTGTTTCGGGGTTTTTTTATGAAAAAAGAAAGGTCATACAACGGATTTTGGAAACAGTTGGGCTGTGTGCTATCCCTTTTGGCCATTTTGGCTATTGCTGCTGTATTTATTATCGGGTTCTATCTGTTGATTCAAGGATTTTAGGTTCCCAAAACAAAACTTCAACTTATATTTGCAGCCTTAATTAGACTTCAGACGTCTGTTATCTGAAATCTAACGTCTAAAATCTGATATCTAAAAGCCAATGAAAGCCGGTATTGTAGGATTGCCCAATGTAGGAAAATCGACTTTGTTCAACTGTCTGTCCAACGCCAAGGCACAGAGTGCCAATTTCCCTTTTTGTACCATTGAACCCAATATTGGTGTGGTGAACGTTCCCGACACCCGTTTGGAAAAATTGGAAGAATTGGTCAATCCAGAGCGTGTGATTCCAGCCACGGTTGAGATTGTGGACATTGCCGGATTGGTAAAAGGCGCCAGTAAAGGGGAGGGGCTTGGCAACCAGTTTTTGGGGAATATCCGCGAAACGGATGCCATTCTTCATGTGTTGCGTTGTTTTGACAATGATAATATTGTGCATGTGGATGGCTCCGTAGATCCTATTCGGGATAAGGAGACCATTGATATGGAATTGCAACTGAAGGATTTGGAAAGCGTTGAAAAGAAACTGGACAAGGTAAAACGCGCTGCCAAGACCGGAAATAAAGAAGCCCAAAAAGAAGAAGCTGTTCTCAATGCCTTAAAAGAAGGGTTGGAATCTGGAACTTCTGTTCGGGCCATACAATTCAGTGACGATGATAGAGCGGAATATGTAAAACCCATGCAATTGATTACGGACAAACCCGTCATGTATGTCTGCAATGTGGATGAGGGAGCCGCTACGACTGGAAATGCCTATGTGGAAAAAGTAAAAGAAGCCGTGGCCAATGAAAATGCCGAGGTCATCTTTTTGGCGGTAGGTACCGAAGCAGATATCACTGAGTTGGAAACCTATGAGGAGCGTCAACTCTTTTTAGAGGATTTGGGGCTTTCAGAACCGGGTTCTGCCAAATTGATTCGTGGTGCTTACAAATTATTGGATTTGGAAACGTATTTTACCGCTGGGGTTAAAGAAGTTCGTGCCTGGACTATTCCTGTTGGAGCCACTGCACCGCAAGCCGCAGGCGTTATCCACACCGATTTTGAAAAAGGGTTTATCCGTGCCGAGGTCATTTCGTATGACGACTACATTAAATATGGTAGCGAGGCCAAAGTAAAAGAGGCTGGTCGTATGCGGGTAGAGGGTAAGGAATACATCGTTAAAGACGGTGATGTGATGCATTTTAGGTTTAATGTGTAACCTTTGGGCATTGTAATTCACTCTTTTCCAATATTTTTTTTGAAACACCTTGATGTAGCTTTATCCCATGTCAACAAAAGGCTTGGGCATTTTATATGGTATACTTGGGGTAGTTTTGTTCTCCTCAAAAGCGGTCATGGTAAAATTGGCCTACCAATATCAGGTGGATACCTTGGACCTGCTTATGTTCCGAATGTTCCTCTCACTGCCATTCTATATTCTTATTCTGTTTATCATCCGAAAAAAGCGTCCTTCCGTTAAAATCAGGACAAAAGATTATCTATGGTTGCTCGTCTTTGGCTTTGTGGGTTACTATTTGGCCAGCTATTTTGACTTTTTGGGACTCAATTACATCAAAGCGGGATTGGAACGTATCATTTTGTTTGTCTACCCCACCATTGTAGTATTTTTGAGTTGGCTTTTTTTCAGGGAAAGAATTACAAGAGTCCAAACTACGGCCATCGTCATTACCTATATCGGTGTAGTGGTCACCTTCTGGAATGAATTGGAAATCGCAGGAAATGAAGCTTTGATAGGAGGCTTTTTGGTGTTGTTGAGTGCCATTACATATGCTTCGTATTTAGTGGGAAGTGGCTGGTTGATTCCCAAATATGGGGTGCTTCGGTTTACTTGCTACGCCATGATCGTGTCTACCTTTTGTATTCTAATGCACTATTCTTTAGCTGGGGACTGGGATTTGTTCCAGTATCCATTGCCTGTGTATGGATATGGATTCGCCATGGCCATTTTTGCCACTTTGATTCCCTCATTTCTGGTTTCAGCTTCCATTGAACGTTTGGGAGCCTCTAATTTTTCAATTTTGGGTAGTTTAGGTCCTGTGTCTACCATTTTATTGGCCTACGTTTTTCTTGCTGAAAAACTCACGTATTGGCAATTGTTTGGAATGTTGATTGTGATTTTTGGGGTGACCTATCTCTCGCTCAACCGTAAAAGAAAGGCCTTGCGCTAATTTATATTAACAATAATGCTGTTTTCTTTGTTGATTACTTTCTGCCCGACATACTTTTATTTTTGCTCCGAAATTTTATATTGCAATGATTAACCCTTAACTAATGTCGCAAACCCAGTATACCGAGGATAATATTCGTTCCCTGGATTGGAAGGAGCATATTCGTATGCGCCCAGGGATGTACATTGGAAAATTGGGAGATGGTTCTTCTGCAGACGATGGTATCTACATCCTTCTCAAGGAAGTCATTGACAACTGTATTGATGAGTTTGTCATGGGTGCCGGGAAGACCATCGAAATTAATATCAAGGACAACACCGTTCATGTTCGCGATTACGGACGTGGCATCCCACTGGGGAAAGTCGTGGACGTGGTCTCTAAAATGAACACCGGTGGTAAGTACGATACCCGTGCTTTTAAAAAATCTGTAGGTTTAAACGGGGTAGGGACGAAAGCCGTAAATGCGCTGTCCACATATTTTAGGGTAGAGTCCAATCGTGATGGACAATCCAAAACTGCAGAATTCGAAACCGGAAACCTGACCAACGAAGAATTGTTGGAGGAGTCTTCCAGACGGCGTGGAACCAAGGTGAGTTTCGTTCCGGATGAGTCCATTTTTAAAAAATACAAATACAGAAATGAGTATGTAGAACGCATGCTCAAAAACTACGTCTACCTCAATCCTGGGCTGACCATTGTTTTTAATGGTGAAAAATTCCATTCAGAGAATGGATTGAAGGATTTGTTGGAAGACAACAACAATGAAGAGGATTTTCTATATCCTATCATTCATCTTAAAGGGGATGATATTGAGGTTGCCATGACCCATAGCAAAACCCAGTACAGCGAGGAGTACCATTCCTTTGTGAATGGGCAGCATACTACACAAGGTGGAACCCATCAATCTGCCTTTAGGGAGGCTATCGTTAAGACCATTCGAGATTTCTACGGAAAGAATTACGATGCTTCAGACGTAAGAAAATCAATTATTTCCGCCATCTCAATTAAAGTGATGGAACCTGTTTTTGAAAGTCAGACCAAAACCAAGTTGGGCTCAACGGACATGGGTGGAAACCTGCCCACGGTACGTACCTACATCAATGATTTTGTGGGTACCCAGTTGGACAATTACCTACACAAGAATCCGCAAACTGCTGAAGCACTTCAAAAGAAAATTGTTCAGGCCGAAAAAGAACGAAAAGAACTTTCTGGCATCCGAAAACTGGCTAGGGAACGCGCTAAAAAAGCAAGTCTCCACAATAAGAAATTACGGGATTGCCGGGTGCATTTGCAGGACATGAAAAAGGACCGAAGGTTGGAAACTACGCTGTTCATCACTGAGGGAGATTCCGCATCGGGTTCCATTACCAAATCAAGGGATGTGAATACGCAGGCCGTATTCAGTCTTCGAGGTAAGCCGTTGAATTCCTACGGGATGTCCAAAAAAATTGTATATGAGAATGAAGAGTTCAATCTACTCCAAGCGGCATTGAATATCGAGGATTCCATGGAAGACTTGAGGTACAACAATATTGTAATCGCCACCGATGCCGATGTGGATGGAATGCACATTAGATTACTGCTGATTACCTTTTTCCTTCAGTTTTTCCCAGAGTTGATCAAGGAAAATCATTTATATATTCTTCAGACCCCACTCTTTAGAGTGCGCAATAAAAAAGAAACCATTTATTGTTATAGCGAGGAAGAAAAAAGAGAGGCGATTGAAAAATTGACCGGAAAACCAGAAATTACCCGTTTTAAGGGATTGGGCGAGATTTCTCCGGATGAGTTCAAACATTTTATCGGGGACGATATTCGATTGGAGCCCGTAATGTTGGACAAAGCCATGAGCATAGATAGTCTGTTGCAGTTCTATATGGGGAAAAATACCCCAGACCGACAAGAATTTATCATAAATAACCTTAAAGTTGAACTTGATTTAGTTGAGGAAAACCAACTATAAACCTATTAAATGCACACCCTTCTAAATGGAAGAGAACGAAGAACTGAATGATGAAGGTTTGGAAAACCACGACGACAATTCCCAAGACAGCCTAGTCAAGGTTACGGGAATGTACAAGGATTGGTTTTTAGACTACGCTTCCTACGTAATTTTGGAGCGGGCCGTTCCCGCTATTGAAGATGGTTTCAAGCCTGTGCAGCGCAGAATCATGCATGCACTCAAGGAATTGGATGATGGTCGCTACAACAAAGTGGCCAACGTAGTGGGGCATACCATGCAGTACCACCCCCATGGTGATGCCAGTATTGCGGATGCCATGGTCCAGATTGGGCAAAAAGACCTGCTCATTGACACCCAGGGAAACTGGGGTAATATTTTAACAGGTGATAGTGCTGCTGCTTCCCGATATATTGAAGCCCGACTTTCCAAGTTTGCCTTGGAGGTGGTCTATAGTCCAAAAATCACGGAATGGCAATTGTCGTATGATGGCCGAAAAAAAGAGCCCGTTCATTTACCGGTAAAATTTCCATTGTTGTTGGCCCAAGGCGCTGAAGGTATTGCGGTTGGACTTTCCACCAAAATATTGCCTCACAATTTTGTGGAACTGATAGACGCTTCCATTAAGCATTTAAAAGGGCAACGTTTTAAGCTGTATCCTGATTTTCCTACTGCGGGCATCATTGACGTTACCAACTACAATGATGGGATGCGCGGAGGTAAGATTCGGGTAAGAGCCAAGATTTCAACTCTAGATAAAAATACCTTAGTAATCAATGAAATACCTTATGGAACCAACACCTCTTCTTTAATTGATTCCATCCTAAAGGCCAATGACAAGGGCAAGATTAAAATCAAAAAAATAGAGGACAATACGGCAGCTGAAGTTGAGATTCTGGTGCATCTACCCCCTAACATTTCGCCGGACAAAACCATTGATGCATTGTACGCCTTCACGGCCTGCGAATCGTCCATATCACCACTGGGCTGCATCATTGAGGACAACAAACCGTTGTTTATTGGGGTGACAGAAATGCTGGAACGGTCCACGGACAATACCGTGGAATTGCTGAAAGCTGAATTGGAGATTCAATTAAGTGAGTTGGAAGAACAGTGGCACTTTGCTTCGTTGGAACGCATCTTTATTGAGAACAGGATTTATCGAGATATTGAGGAAGAGGAAACTTGGGAAGGTGTCATTGAAGCTATTGATAAAGGATTAAAGCCCCATACCAAAAATTTAAAGCGGGCCGTAACCAAGGATGATATTGTCCGGTTGACCGAAATTCGCATCAAACGGATTTCAAAATTTGATTTAGAAAAGGCACAACAACTCATTGAAAGTCTGGATGAACGAATTGCCCAAACCAAGCATCATTTGGCGCATTTGGTAGAGTTTGCCATTGATTATTTCAAGGAACTTAAAAAGAAATACGGGGCAGGTCGGGAGCGAAAATCGGAAATCCGAATTTTCGATGATATTGAAGCGACCAAAGTGGTCATCCGAAACACCAAACTCTATGTAAACCGAGAGGAAGGCTTTATCGGAACTTCCCTCAAAAGAGATGAATACGTAACCGACTGTAGTGATATAGATGACATCATTGTCTTTACCAAAAAAGGGGAGATGATGGTCACCAAGGTAGACTCCAAGGTGTTTATCGGCAAAAACATCATCCATGTTGCCGTCTTCAAGAAAAAAGACAAGCGCACCGTTTACAACATGATTTACAAAGATGGTAAGGGTGGAGCTAGTTACATCAAGCGGTTCAACGTCACCAGTATTACCCGGGACAAAATCTATCCACTCGCTGGGGACAAAGCTTCTGCTGAAGTGCTCTATTTTTCCGCAAATCCTAATGGAGAAGCCGAAGTGGTCACCGTAATGTTACGCCAATCGGGAAGTATCAAAAAATTAAAATGGGACCTGGATTTTGCCGATGTGCTTATAAAAGGTAGGGCCTCCAAAGGAAATTTGGTCACAAAATATACCGTCAAACGCATCGAACTTAAGGAGAAAGGGGTTTCCACACTGAAGCCCAGAAAAATTTGGTTCGATGATGTGGTAAGCAGACTCAATGTAGATGGGAGAGGGGAGCTACTGGGAGAGTTCAGAGGAGACGACCTACTTTTGGTCATCGATCAAAAAGGGATTGTGAAAACCATCGCCCCGGATTTATTGACCCGATTCAATGAAGATATGATTGTTCTGGAGAAATGGAATCCAAAGAAGCCCATTTCTGTGGTGCATTATGAAGGTGAAAAAGAACGCTATTACCTCAAACGCTTTTTGGTGGAAAATGCCAATAAGGAGGAATTGGTGATTACCGAGCATCCAAAGTCATTTATGGAATTGGTATCCACAGATTGGCGACCTGTCATAGAAATTGAATTTATAAAACCACGCGGCAAAGATGCCAAACCCAACCAAGAGGTGGACGTTGAAGATTTTATCAGCGTAAAGGGAATTAAAGCCATTGGAAATCAACTGACTACAGATAAAGTAAAAAATATTAACCGATTGGATTCCTTGCCTTTTGAGGAGCCAGAAGAACAATCAGCAGAAGAAATGGAAGTAATAGATGAAGAAAGTATAGATACTTCAGATACTGATATAGAAGCAAAAGATAAAGGTTCTGATCAAACCTCTTTGTTTTAATGCTTTTTCTGCCTATTTTGTCGCTATCGAGTTAGACACACACCAAAACCACATAGCTTAATACATTTTTATGGATTTTACCAACCCGCTGGTATATGGCGTACCAGTTTTTATTGCCTTCATATTATTCGAACTTACATACAGCAAAGCACATGGAGATGACCATCTCTACGAATGGAAGGATTTAGCCGCAAGTGGTTTTATGGGGATTGGGTCGGCCATTTTGGGCCCTTTGTTTAAAGTGGCCTTTGCCATTGTCTTTTTTGAAGCCGTGTACGAACTCTGCAATCCAATGGTAAATGGCGTAAGACAAAATTTTTTGGGGTACGAGTCTTTCGGGTACGCCTGGTACATTTGGTTGCTTTGTCAATTAGCTGACGATTTCACATATTATTGGTTCCATAGGGCCAACCATGAAATCCGATTATTATGGGCTGCGCATATTGTACACCATTCTTCCGATAATTTTAATCTGGGGACCGCTATCCGAAACGGTTGGTTCACCATTTTATACAAACCTTTCTTTTACGCTTGGATGGTGGCCATAGGATTTCCTCCGGAAATGGTGGTGGTCTGTTTGGGCATTGAGGCCTTATGGCAATTTCAGCTGCATTCCCAATATGTTCCCAAATTGGGATTCTTGGAAAAGATTTTCAATACGCATACCATGCATCAGGTACACCACGCCCAAAATGTGGAATACTTGGATAAGAACCACGGCGGTTTCCTTAATATTTTTGACAAAATGTTTGGAACATGGAAAGAGCTGGATGATGATATTGATGTGAAATATGGGGTCATACATGCCCCAAACTCCTACAACCCCATGGTTATCCTTACGCATGAGTTCAAGGATATTTGGAACGATGTAAAAAAAGTGGATAAACTATCCCACAAGTTGATGTACATCTTTGGCCCTCCGGGATGGAGTCACGATGGAAGCACCATGACCGTAAAACAGCAGCAAAAATTCTTCAGGAAGTATAAAGAATCACATCCAGAATTAATTTACCAAAGACCTAATTGACCACAGATTAGCGTATTTTATGGGCGGTTCCCTTAAATTTTCGCGTATCGCCAATGGCGTTGTACTCAAAAGTATACGTAGAATCCGTTGTGGTCAATATTTTTATGTGAATTGATTTCTCTTCCGCTTTATTTTTAGGATTTTTATTCTTCAAAACATATTCGCAATCGTTGATCCAGCGCACAGATGATGTGTCGCGATGCCCCTCAAAATAATCTACTTCGGTATCCAAAGTCCTATTGAATGTAGTTTTCTTTTCCTCTCCATCTATAATGGTTGTAAATGAGAATTCACCAGTTTTAAAATCGGAACAATTTCGCTGCGGGGGCTGTTTACAAGAAAGAAAGAGGCTAAAAATCGTAGCTAAAAGAATGAATTTTGTCATAACAACAAAGTAACGGAAAGAAGCTTAATGCGTCAATCATTTTTTGAATTGAATGTGGTAAAAGTTCCATCGGAATAAAAAAAGACAATCTTCACAGGATCACGGTCATTTATTACGTTTCGCGGTTTTGAGGCACTGGATTGTTCTTCCCTTGCTTCAGATTTATTGGGCATATCAGTAAAAGCAAGGGTAGGTACAGTTTTTGTTTCTGCTGATTGAATTTCTTCAGACTCATCCGCAGGAAAATTGCCCTTTCCTTGCAACAACCAATAGAGATCAACCTCAGGGTAGGAGTCAACCAGTTTCAACACAAAATCCAAACTGGGTTTATTTCTTCCATTGAGCAGATGGGAAATGCTGGATCGCTGTACGCCAATGGTGTCAGCAAAGGCCGAAACGCTAAGATCGTAATGATCTATTACGCTTTTGATTCTTGTTACAATTCCTTTATTCACAAATGTAAATTAATTTAGATTAAAATTAGTGATTTAACCTTTTAGAATCAAAAACAAAGGATAAATTAATAGACTTAATTTAATTATCTATTTAAATTATATAGTATAATACACTGTTACACTATCACTTATTAATTAAGTATTACATACTGAGTACAATTGTCACAAAACCGGATGCTTAGCAGTAGTCGACTGTATACAAATGTATAAACAAGTTATTTTAAGTTTGATACAATTGTAACCGTATCAAAGTTTACATTTGTGGTCTTAAATAATGATGTCACTTCATGATAGACCATTCACTATATAAGGAAGCCACTATTCAGAACAGGTATATTACCGATGATATGTTGCACGGATGTTTTGCGGCTCTTCCAGCCGAAACCATACAGGAAATTGGAAAATCTGTACGCAACACTCCTATTCGTGCTTTTAAGCTGGGCACAGGGAAGAAACGTATTTTAATGTGGTCTCAAATGCATGGAAACGAGTCTACCACCACCAAAGCTGTTTGGGATATGACAAACTTTTTGCGTTCCAACGATGTGTTGGCAAAAGCCATTTTGGAAAATTGCACCATCATGGTAATCCCCATGCTTAATCCCGATGGAGCAAAAGCTTATACCCGCGTAAACGCCAACGCAGTGGACTTAAACAGGGATGCCAAAGAATTAACTCAACCTGAAAGCATTGCGTTACGGAAAGTGTTCGACGATTTTAAACCCGATTATTGTTTTAATCTTCATGGCCAGCGCACCCTTTTTAGCGCAGGTCGGGCGGAAAAACCAGCTACAGTTTCTTTTTTATCGCCTTCCAGCAATGCAGAAC
Source organism: Bacteroidia bacterium (assembly GCA_030427985.1). GTDB lineage: Bacteria > Bacteroidota > Bacteroidia > Flavobacteriales > Flavobacteriaceae > Flagellimonas. The sequence goes on from JAUIBH010000047.1 coordinate 12,857, forward strand.
GCGAAATAACACAGACCCGTGCCACGGCCATGAAACTCATTGCTGCTATGAATGCCATGCTTCAAAAGTTGATTCCTGGCCAAGTTGGTAGGTACGATGATGGATTTAATGATAATTGCGTGGGAGACAGTTTTCAAATGCTGGGAGTTCCCACCGTACTTTTTGAAGCAGGCCATTATCCAAAGGATTATGAAAGGGAGCGTACACGTGAGTATATTTTTTTAGCTCTTGTTGAGGCTTTAAAAACAATAACCAACGATACTGTTGGCGCTTATAGGACCGGTGATTACTTTAACATTCCTGCAAACGGCAAGCAGTTTTACGATGTTTTGGTAAAAAATCCGCAGGTCATTAACCCTAAGTTGACCGAGGGTAATACTATTGGAATCCGGTTCAAGGAAGTTTTGGAAAACAGTGCCGTCCGATTTAAACCCGAAATTATCGATATTGGACCTCTTGAAGGTTTTTTTGGCCATCAAACTTTTGAATGTGCTGATTCCAAGGATTTTGACCTCGTTTCTACCCATAAAGAAGTACTGAATTTAATCCTTCACGCTGAAGATTAATTAACTATTTTCATTTAGTCCTTGCGTTTTATTTAAAAAAGGGGCATTTTTATTACGTAAATTTCTTTATTTAACTAATTTTGCTGAAAATTTCAACGTAATGACCAAAGTAAAACTAGACGAAATCGACCACCAGATATTGGATATGTTGATTGATAACACCCGTACACCTTTCACCGACATCGCCAAGAAGCTGTTGATTTCCGCCGGAACGGTCCATGTTCGTGTAAAGAAAATGGAAGAATCTGGAATCATAAAAGGATCTTCACTCACATTGGATTATGTGAAACTTGGCTATTCTTTCATTGCTTATGTGGGCATATTTTTGGAAAAAACGCATCAGACCAAATTCGTATTGGAGCGCCTCAACCAAATTCCATATGTCACGGTGGCCCATATCACCACGGGGAAATTCAATATTTTCTGTAAGATTCGTGCCAGGGATACCACTCATGCCAAAAACATCATTTTTAAGATTGATGATATTGATGGCATCAGCAGGACCGAGACCATGATTTCATTGGAAGAAAGCATCAACGATAAAAAGCGATTGATGCATACTATTTTCAACGAGCTATAATCCATATTTACATAGCACATGTTGCGTTCAGAGCTGCCAACTTCTGAATACAATCCCTTTTACCATACTTATATCTTGGCTTTAGGTGATATTGACCTAATCCAGGAATTAAATAGGGGAAGGGATGAGTTTTTAGCACTTTTGGAAGAAATTCCCGAAAATAAATTGGGTTTTGCCTATGCCGAGGGTAAATGGACTTTGGCCGAAGTGTTGCTGCATATTCTAGATGCGGAACGGGTGTTTCAGTACCGAGCTTTGTGTATTGCCAGAAATGACAAGACACCATTACCAGGTTTTGATCAAGACGAATATGTTCCCCAGTCCAATGCTTCGGCCAGGACCAAGGATGATTTATTGCGTGAATACAAAGCTATCCGGGAATCCACATTGTGCCTATTCAATTCTTTTGATGAAACTGTTTTAAAACGAATAGGAGTGGCCAGTGGCTCACGCATGAGCGTAAGGGCATTGGGGTTCATCATATCTGGACACCAAGCCCATCATGTGAAAATTATTCGAGAAAGATATTTGTAGTGTAGAGGTTTAATATAGGCTTTCGTTTTCAGGGTCCAAATCTGGGTCAGCTTCAAAATCTGAATCATTAAAGGTGTTTTCGTCTGAATCCAAAACGGCTTCCTTTTCCAAATTTTTATCCAGTTCCCTTTCAATGGTTTCCTCAAAATTGGCGATAAAGTTGGAAAGGCTCTTGCTTATTTTCACCAGGTAGATGGTGTCTTCGGTTTTTACTTCAACGGCCTCAATAACTTCACCATTGGGTTTTCTAATGGTAATAATGTCGTCATCGCCGTACCCATCGGGGTAGGAATCGATCAAAACAGCTGCCACACTGTGGTCCAGCTTTTTGTAGTCTATTAAAATACGTTTCATAATGGATAGGTTTAAATTTCTATCCTGAAGCTATGACTTTTTAAAAACGTAAGGGCCAAAGAGTTGTAAACGTAAAAAAATAGTATATGAAGCGCCTATTCCCTGTAGTATGCAAAGGCTTTTTGAAAAAGTTCTTCAGGTACCTTTACATCGGATACAGCCTCTCCAATGGATTGCAACAGCACAAAATTTATGTCGCCATGGGTATTTTTCTTATCAAACTTTAGCAGTTTTAGGATAGAATCCACGTCATCGTCGTTTAAATCCACATAAGGAAAATAGTGCAAAAAGGTTTCTTTAATTTCTTGCAACGACAATTTGGGCAAGCCCTTAAGCTCATGGGAGAGGTATCCCTCCAGAATCATTCCAATGGCTATGGCCTCGCCGTGGAGCAACGTTTTTTTGTCCGGATTGTCCAAACAATACGATTCTATGGCATGGCCCAGGGTATGGCCAAAGTTTAAGATCTTTCGCAATCCTTTTTCTGTGGGGTCTTGCAGGACCACTTCATTTTTTATGGCAATGGATTCCTGAATCTTTATGGCATCGGTAAAGTTACTATGCTCCTTTAGTTGATTCCAGTATTCGGCATCGGCAATAAGTCCATGTTTTAGCATTTCGGCATATCCGCTTATCCGTTGTTTGGATTCCAAGGTTTTTAAAAACTCGGTGAAAATCAATACCATTACAGGTTGGTTAATAACCCCGATTTGGTTCTTCAAAACACCCAAATCCACTCCGGTTTTTCCACCTACCGATGCATCTACCATGGAGAGCAGGGTAGTGGGGATATTTATAAAGTCTATACCACGCTTAAATGTGGAAGCTACAAACCCACCCAAATCGGTGAGCACACCACCACCAAGATTGATCAAAAGGCTTTTTCGGTCACCATCAACATCGGACAAAAACTCCCACACTTTCATGCAAGTGCCAATATTTTTGTTTTCCTCTCCAGATTCAATCTCAAAAATTGAATCAATGGGGTGTTCCATAATTTCTTTTTCAAAAAAAGGAAGACAGTGCTTTTTGGTGTTCTCATCCACCAAAACAAACACCTTGGAATAATCACTTTTTGCAATATGCTGTTTTAGAGCAGCTTTCGCCAACTCTCCAAAATGAACCTCGTAGGATTGTGATATTATAGACTCCATAATTCAAATTACACTGCTAAATAAAGATTATTTTTATAGATATAGCTATTGAATACGTACTTATATTTGGATCTTTAATGGATTTCTAACAATGCGACCAAATTTTGAGAATACTGCAATAGCATTTGAGCTAAAAACCGACTCTCAGTTAGAGCGAGCCTACTTCCTGTTTAAAATGATTTCCAACGAACCTTTGGTGCGAATTGGCACGGCCGTAACCAATTTTGCCATTAAGGCCCACTTGCCTGTTGAGGGGTTGATCAGGGCCACGGTATTCGACCATTTTTGTGGTGGAGTCAATGAAAAGGATTGCTTACCCATTATAGACAATATGTATGGGAACGGTGTTTACTCCATTTTGGACTATTCTGCCGAGGGGAAGGAAGTGGACAATCAGTTTGATTTTGCCATGGAAAAGACCCTGGACATTCTTGATTTTGTTAAGGAAAAGGATGCCATGCCCTTTGCCGTATTTAAACCCACAGGATTTGGACGCTTTAAATTGTTTGAAAAAGTCACCGCAGGAAGCCAACTGACCGAAAAAGAACAAGCAGACTGGGATAAAATCGTCAATAGGTTTGACAAAGTCTGTAAAAAAGCCCATGAACTGGATGTGGCATTGTTGATTGATGCTGAAGAAAGCTGGATGCAAGATGCCGCCGATGATTTGGTGCTTGAAATGATGCGTAAATACAATAAGGAGAAGGCCATTGTGTTCAATACATTTCAAATGTACCGTTGGGATAGGATGGCATACATAAAGGAGCTTTACAAAATGGCTTCTGATGAAGGTTTTAAGATTGGAGCCAAAGTAGTACGGGGCGCTTATATGGAAAAGGAAAACGAGCGGGCAATGGAGAAGGATTATGAAAGCCCCATTTGCAAGTCAAAACAGGAAACCGACGAAAATTTTGATGCCGCTGTTGAATATATGATGGCCCACTTAGATCATTTTACCCTCTTTGCGGGAACGCATAATGAGAAGAGCACCCTTAAACTGGTGGATTTAATGGAAACGATGGGTATCCCCGCCAATGATAACCGCATTTGGTTTGGACAATTGTTCGGCATGAGTGATCATATTACCTATAACTTGGCCGCACAGGGTTACAATGCTGTAAAATATGTACCCTATGGACCAGTTAGGGATGTAATGCCTTACTTGATTAGGAGAGCGGAGGAGAACACCTCAGTTGCAGGACAGACCTCTAGGGAATTGGCTTTGATACAAAAAGAGCGGAAGCGTAGGAAGTTGGATTCTTAATTAACTTTTATTTCACCCACCACTATTTTATCCGGACAATTTTGGACTTTTAGGGTTTTGGCATCTTTTTCAACATAATAGATTTTACAAGGCTCAGCCTTGGTGTCACTCTTGCCAAAATCCACATCACCATCGGTTAAAAACGATTGAATCAAAACGGTGTCTCTATATTGCTGGGGCAGTGCTTCACCAAAAGTCAATGGCTTGGAGCGCATGTCCTTAAGCACCCTGCAATTGGGAAAATAGCAGAAGTCTATTCCCTCTTCACCCGATTTTTTCTTTAAGAAAAACACCAAAAAAACTATCCCAATGGATAGTCCAACCAAATACCATCCCAAGCGCCGTAAAAAAGCCATTCAATTAAAAAATAAGAAAATTAATGTCGTTGTAATTCAATCCAAACCAGTCTCCAACCGATTTATTGGTCAAAATGCCATGGTACATATAGAGTCCACTTCGTAGGCCTTTGTCAAAACGTAAAGAATGTTCCAAACCACCATCTTCACCAATTTTTAAAAGGTAGGGAGTGAATATATTGCTAATGGAAATTGAGGACGTTCTGGGATAACGGGAGGGAATATTGGGCACGCCATAATGGATAACACCAAACTTATCAATGGTGGGTTTATTATGGGTCGTCAATTCCGAAGTTTCAAAACATCCTCCCATATCAATACTCACATCAATGATTACCGCCCCTTTTTTCATGTTTTCCACCATAGAACTAGAAACCACAACGGGCGAACGGTCCTTACCTCGAGTGGCTCCAATGGCCACATCGCAACGTTTTAGTGCTTTTATAAGATTCTTGGGTTGAATGGTGGAGGTATAAACAGTACGGTTAAGATTGGTCTGAATATGTCTTAACTTACTTATGGAATTGTCAAAAACTTTAATGTTGGCCCCTAATCCCAAAGCAGAACGAGCTGCAAATTCACCAACGGTTCCCGCTCCAATAATCACAACTTCCACAGGGGGTACACCACTGATATTACCAAACATCAAACCGTTGCCTTTACTTGTCGTGGCCATCAGTTCAGATGCAATAAGGATGGAGGAAATCCCAGCAATTTCGCTTAAAGACCGTACCGCTGGATAATTCCCGTCTTCATCCCTGATATATTCAAAAGCAATGGCCGTAAGTCTTTTTTTGGCCATGGTCTCAAAGTATTCTTTGCTCTGTGTTTTAATCTGTAATGCCGAAATAATAATGGTCTGTGGGTTGAGCAAATCTATTTCAGAAAGGGTAGGGGGCTCCACTTTTAGAATAATGGAACACGAAAATACCTTTTTTACATCCCGGGTAATTTCAGCACCGGCATTGGTGTAATCAATATCCGAAAAATTGGCGCCGTCCCCTGCACCGGATTCAATCAAAACCCTATGCCCATGGGCTGTAATGGCATTCACCGCATCTGGAGTGAGACATATGCGCTTTTCTTGGTATTGATTTTCCTTAGGAATCCCTATAAAAAGTTCTCCCTTTTGTTTTAGAACCTCCAAGGTTTCTTCTTGGGGCAAAAGTTGTTGTTTACTAAAAGGGGAGGACGGTTGGTTCATACGCAGTAAATCTGTTCACAATACCACAATAAGGTAAGGAAACAAATTTACACTTTTTTTGAAAGGGTTTTTTGGCGTTCTTCCAGTTTCTCACGCTCTTTTCGGAGCTCTTCTTTTTCCTTTAATATTTGCAGTTCGGTGTCCATGGCGTCAAGATCAATACCGTGTACATGCTTATCTACCAATTTTACCCGGATAAAATAAACAATGGGTACTACCACCATGGTCACGGCAATTACGTAGAACACCTCATTTTCATCTACTTCTTGGGAACTTTCAAATATGGCACTGTACAATTGAAAACTGTACATGGATATGGGAATCAATACAGCATGGTACCACCATTGTTTGCTAGTCACAAACCAAATAATCAACAAAACCAGTGGGATTAGTTTAATGAGGTAAAACCATACTGCTGTTCGGGCATCAGCAAACCCATTCGTCCCCACCTTAAATAAGATAAAGTCCAATGATTCGGTATCACTGGGCATGTATTTGTACGAATAAAACATGATGGGTGAAATCACTATAAGCAAAGTAATAAGCCCCTCAAGAATAAAACGTTTTCTTATCTTTTTCTTACTGCGCATACATGTATAACTACAGATGCCAGCTTTTATTGTATAAAAAAACCCCTTCTAATAAAGGGGTTTAAAAGAATAATCTTTGTTGACTATTTACATCTTGCCGATGTCTTTTTTCTTAACGCTTACGGTTTGGTCTTTATCGATATCGATAGTACCAGTTGAAACCGCGGTCATTGCCAAGAAAGCTACGGCAAGTAGTCCAAAAAAAACTTTTTTAGTGTTCATCGTAAAAGAGTTTTTGGTTAATAAATGAATTCATCTACAAAACAAATGTAGGAAAATATTTCAACCTGCAATGCGTTTTATCGACAAATTTTGCATTTTAACGTTTAAAACAATCACTTTATCGATTTGACGCAATATTGTAAATGAACATGTTCAAGATAGTGGGAATGTGCTTTAACGAATATTTAACTCGACTGAACGCGTGTTTTCATCGACAAAGTGCAAGAAAATAAGTACAGCATCCTCAGGTAAGAGTGACTTTATCTTTTCGGGCCATTCCATAAAGACCCAAGCATCGGAATTTAAATAATCTTCGAGACCCATGTCCAAAGCCTCGGTTTCATCTTCCAAGCGATAAAAATCAAAATGATAGGCCAATAAATGTCCTTCAGAATCATGATATTCGTTTACAAGGCCAAAAGTGGGACTGTTTCCGCTGTCCACAGCGCCGAGTTCTTTTACTAATGCTTTAATCAAAGTGGTTTTGCCTGCACCCATTTCACCATAAAAGCAGAGTTGCTTACCAGGAGTGGCTTCAATGATGGACTGGGCCAATTCTTGAATTTCATTTAATTGGAACGTTTTTTTCAAGTCGGTCTTATTTTGCATCCAAAACTACAAAAGGAACAATCATTTCTTCCAATGAAACTCCACCATGTTGGTAGGTGTTTCGGTAATAGCTCACATAGTGATTGTAATTATTTGGGTAGGCAAAAAAGAGGTCGTTCTTGGCGAAAATATAGCTGCTGCTCAAGTTGATGTTCGGTAAATGAATGTCCTGAGGTTTTTTTGAGGCCAATACATCCTTATCTTCATAAGTCAAGCTTCTACCTGTCTTGTACCTAAGGTTGAGGCTGGTCTCACGATCTCCGATTACTTTTGAAGGTTGTTTTACATTTATGGTACCGTGGTCCGTGGTCAAAATCAATTTCATGCCCAAACTTTGCGCTTGTTGAATGATTTCAAGCAAGGGTGAGTTCTTAAACCAGCTCAAGGTAAGCGAACGATAGGCTTTGTCATTGGAAGCCAATTCCTTTACTACCTCCATTTCGGTTTTGGAATGGGAAAGCATATCCACAAAATTGTAGACCACCACTGTAAGGTCATTATCTTTTTGAGATCTGAAATTCTGGGCCAGTTGTTTGCCCTGCTTTAGATTACTGATTTTATGGTATTCCCAATTAAGGTTGAGTCCCAACCGTTTTAATTGTGCCCCTAGAAAATCTGCTTCAAAAAGGTTTTTCCCACCATCATCCGTGTCATTCTTCCACCAATTGGGATATTGTTTTTCCATATCCAAGGGCATCAATCCTGAAAAAATGGCATTTCGCGCGTATTGCGTGGCTGTGGGAAGGATACTAAAATAAGCGCTTTCCTGTTTCTTTTTGTAATGGACCGACAAGGTTTCTTCAAACGCCAACCACTGATCGTAACGTAGGTTGTCTATGACTACCAATAGGGTCTTATTTCCTTCCAGTTCGGGCTGGATTTTATTTCTAAATAAAGTATGGGACATTATGGGAGCATCCCCGTCTTTAAACCAATCCTTATAATTTTTATCAATGAACTTACTGAATTGCGAATTGGCTTCCACTTTTTGGGATTCCAAAATCTCAAACATTCCGGAATCCTCTATCTCTTCCAGTTGCAACTCCCAATAAATGAGTTTCTTATAAAGTTCGGTCCATTCTTCGCAACTGTTGACCATGGACAGGTCCATGGCAATTTTTCGGAATTCTTGCTGATAACTTGAAGTGGTCTTTTCCGAAACCAGTCGGGAATTGTCCAAACTCTTTTTAAGGGACAATAATATTTGATTGGGATTTACAGGCTTGATCAAATAATCGGCAATCTTGGAACCAATGGCCTCATCCATGATATATTCCTCCTCACTCTTGGTAATCATCACCACGGGAATGGAAGCGTCGAATTTTTTTATCTCATTTAGCGTTTCCAAACCAGAGATCCCAGGCATATTTTCATCCAAAAAAACAATATCAAAAAAAGAGTTCCGTAACTCCTCCAATGCATCTTGTCCACTTTGACTGGTAACTACGTTATAATTTTTACTTTCTAAAAAAAGAATGTGCGGTTTTAGCAGATCAATTTCATCATCGACCCAAAGAATTGTAATCTTGTTCATATAGTAGTTATCTTTGTGGTATTAAAACAAACTTCCTTGGTAAAAACCAATAAGCTTAACGTTTTTAACGATCCAATTTACGGTTTTATTGGAACTCCAAATGAACTTATTTTTAAGCTGATAGGGCATCCGTACTTTCAGCGGCTTCGCCGGATTTCCCAAATGGGGATGTCGTATTTGGTATATCCCGGAGCGCATCACACCCGATTTCACCATGCCCTGGGCAGTATGCATTTAATGGACAAGGCCATCCAAGTGCTTAAATTAAAAGGAGTGGACATTTCCAAAGATGAGGAAACGGGACTGCTTTGCGCCATTTTGCTTCACGATATGGGCCACGGTCCTTTTTCCCATGCGCTGGAACGTTTTGTGGTAAAAGATTTGAGCCACGAATCCATCTCGTTGAAATTCATGGAAGAGCTCAATACTGAATTTGAAGGTCAATTGGATACCGCCATCTCCATTTTTAAAGGGGATTACCTAAAGCCTTTTATGAATCAATTGGTGTCCAGTCAATTGGATATGGACCGGATGGATTATCTAAAACGAGACAGCTTTTATGCTGGGGTAACCGAAGGCAACATCAACTCAGAACGGCTTATTTCCATGCTCAATGTGGCGGATGGGAATTTGGTGGTGGAGGAGAAGGGCATCTATGCGGTAGAGAAGTTCCTGATGGCGCGAAGATTCATGTATTGGCAGGTGTATCTACATAAGACGGGATTGGTGGCCGAACAGTTGCTAGTCCGAATCATGCAGCGGGCCCGTAAGCTATTATCTGAAGGAAACCAGTTGGAAGGAAGCCAACCATTGTTGTTTTTTCTGAAACGAAACGGGACCATTGAGTTTGATCCGGAAGTGTTAGCGATATTTTCCCAGTTAGATGATGTGGATATTTTGGGAGCCGTAAAGTCATGGCAGTCGTATAATGATTTTGTGCTCTCAAAAATGTGCGAAATGTTGTTGGACCGAAAATTGTTGCACATCAAAATTAAAAAGCGACCAGCAGACCCTCAAAAAATGGAGAAAAAGTTGCAGGAAATCATCCAAATGTACGATCTTTCAGCAGAGGATGCTGCCAACTTTGTTTTTCAGGGCGAAATCTCGAACAAAGCGTATAGTGAAGAACAACAGGCCATTAACATTCTTAAAAAGAATGGAAAAATAACCGATGTGCTCAAAGAATCTGACCAACTCAGTTTAAAAGCATTGTCCACAACCGTGACCAAATATTATAGCTGCTATCCCAAGGAAGCTGTTTAACAAATTTTGTTACTTTTGCACAAATGAAATTTACAGCGACCCAAATTGCCGGAATATTAGAGGGTGAAGTTGAGGGAAATCCTCAAATCGCTGTTCATAAATTATCCAAGATTGAGGAAGGTGAAAAAGGCTCGTTGACATTTCTAGCGAATCCAAAATACACCTCTTACATATACTCAACAAAAGCATCCATCACCATTGTAAATAAGGATTTTATCCCCGAACAGTCCTTGTCCACAACACTGATCAAGGTAGAAGATGCCTACAAGTCCTTTTCCAAATTATTGGAATACTACAATCAGGTAAAAAACAATAAAGTTGGTGTAGAAACTCCTTCCTTTATTTCTGAAAGTGCTTGTTATGGAGAGGGGTTTTATTTAGGGGCTTTTTCGTATTTAGGAGAAAATGTAAAGATTGGGAAGAATGTAAAAGTATATCCCAATGTCTATATTGGCGATAATGTTACCATTGGTGATGATGTCTTAATTTTTGCAGGGGCCAAAATCTATTCAGAATCCTTGATTGGCAACAATTGTACCATTCATAGTGGTGTAATCATTGGGGCCGATGGTTTTGGTTTTACCCCAAATGCCAATGGCGAATACAGCAAAGTGCCCCAAACAGGCAATGTAATTTTAGAGGACAGTGTGGACGTTGGAGCAGGGACAACTATTGATCGTGCCACTTTGGGTTCTACCATACTCAGAAAAGGCGTAAAACTAGATAACCAAATCCAGATTGCCCATAATGTTGAAATTGGTGAACACACTGCCATCGCTGCACAAACCGGCATTGCTGGGTCTACCAAGATTGGAAAAAATTGCCTAATTGGTGGACAAGTTGGCATTGTGGGCCATATTACCATTGGAGATCGCGTAAAAATTCAGGCGCAATCCGGAATTGGCAGAAATGTAAAGGATGATGAAGTTCTCCAGGGATCACCTGCATTAAATTATGGCGATTTCAATAAATCTTATGTACACTTTAAAAATTTACCAAAACTGGTAAATCAAATCTCCAACATAGAAAAAAAGGTTGAAGGTGAGCAAAACAAGCAATAAGCAACGCACCATTGAAAAGAAAGTAACCCTGCAAGGAGTAGGGTTGCACACGGGCGAAAACGTTACCATGAGTTTCATCCCTGCTAAGGAAAACCACGGTTTTGCCTTTAAACGGGTAGATTTGGAAGGCGAGCCTATTATAGAGGCTGATGCCAACTATGTGATCAATACCCAACGCGGCACCAACCTGGAAAAAAATGGGGTGAAAATCCAAACTTCAGAACATGTTTTGGCTGCCCTGGTAGGTCTTGATATTGATAATGTCCTCATTGAACTTGACTCCCCAGAACCACCCATCATGGATGGTTCATCCAAGTTTTTTGTGAAAGCTCTGGAAGAAGCAGGCATTGTAGAGCAAGAACAAGATCGCGAAGAGTACATTGTAAAAGATGTCATTTCCTATAAAGACGAAACTACGGGAAGTGAAATTACCGTGATTCCCTCGGACCACTACCAAGTAACTACCATGGTAGACTTTGGTACCAAGGTACTGGGCACGCAGAATGCTACTTTGGAAAAAATATGCGACTTCAAAAAAGAAATCGCCGATGCCCGTACCTTTAGTTTTCTCCACGAGTTGGAAATGCTTTTGGAAAACGGTTTGATAAAAGGGGGAGACCTGAACAATGCCATTGTTTATGTAGACAAAGAGATTTCCGAATCTACAATGAAAAAATTGGAAAAGGCTTTTAACAAAGAGAAGCTATCCGTAAAACCCAATGGAATTTTGGATAATCTTACGCTACATTATCCCAATGAAGCGGCCCGTCACAAATTATTGGACGTAGTAGGGGATTTGGCCTTGGCAGGCACCCGAATCCGTGGAAAGGTAATTGCCAATAAACCAGGTCATTTTGTAAACACACAGTTTGCAAAAAAGCTTTCCAAGATTATAAAAATCGAAAAACGTAACAAGGTTCCTACCTATGATCTTCATCAAACACCTTTGATGGACGTGACGCAGATTATGAAGATGTTGCCACATCGATCACCTTTCTTGTTGGTAGACAAAATCTTGGAACTCTCCGATACCCACGTGGTAGGGGTTAAGAATGTGACCATGAACGAACCCTTTTTTGTAGGACATTTTCCTGGAGCACCCGTAATGCCTGGAGTTCTGCAGGTAGAGGCCATGGCACAGACTGGAGGAATTTTGGTATTGAGCACCGTGCCCGACCCAGAAAACTACTTGACGTTCTTTATGAAGATTGATAATGTAAAGTTCAAACAACAAGTAGTGCCAGGGGACACTTTAATTTTTAAATGCGATTTAATTTCACCCATTCGAAGGGGAATTTGCCACATGCAGGCCTATGCCTATGCTAATGGCAAGTTGGTTTCAGAAGCGGAATTGATGGCGCAGATTGTTAAAACAAAAAATACCGATTCGGAATGAACCAGCCCTTAGCATACGTACACCCCGGAGCAAAAATTGCCAAAAATGTGGTGATTGAGCCCTTTACCACCATTCACAACAATGTGACCATTGGTGAAGGCACTTGGATCGGGTCCAATGTTACCATCATGGAAGGTGCGCGCATTGGAAAAAACTGTAATATTTTTCCCGGCGCCATTATTTCGGCCATGCCTCAGGATTTAAAATACCAAGGTGAGGATACCACGGTTCAAATTGGGGATAATACCACCATTAGGGAGTGTGCCACTATTAATAAAGGTACATCAGACCGAATGAAAACTGTGATAGGCAATAACTGTTTGATTATGGCCTATTGCCACGTGGCCCACGATTGTGTTGTGGGAGATGGCTGCATTTTTAGTAACAATTCCACATTGGCAGGCCATGTTACCATTGGTCAAAATGTGGTTTTGGCAGGAATGGTTGCAGTGCATCAATTTGTTTCCATCGGAAATCATGCTTTTGTAACCGGTGGTTCTTTGGTGCGAAAAGATGTTCCTCCGTATGTAAAAGCGGCACGGGAACCTCTTTCGTATGTTGGAATCAATTCCATTGGATTACGTAGAAGAGGTTTTGAAGCCGATAAAATCAGGGAAATTCAAAACATATACCGAATTCTATATCAACAAAATTATAACAATTCCCAAGCGGCCTCCATTATTGAAGCCGAAATGGAAGCCACCCCGGAACGTGATGAAATACTTCAGTTTATCCGGGATTCGCAACGAGGAATTATGAAAGGTTATTTT
>JAUIBH010000048.1 GCA_030427985.1 Bacteroidia bacterium
TATCTCTTGTTTATAACAGTCAGGCAACTAATGGCTTATTAGGCGTTGGTTGGACTCTAGGAGGAATGTCAACTATCTCAAGGACATCAGCTACAATATATCATGATGGAATTTATGATCCTGTTGACTTGGACAATAACGGTGTGGGACCAATTTCCGATTTTGAATTCCCAGCAGATATCGACCAAGCTATGGCGGATCGTGGAAAAGCAAAATTTGAAGCTATCTGTGTAGCCTGCCACATGGTTGACAAAAGAATGATCGGTCCTGCCTTAAAAGACGTTTACGAAAGAAGAAGTCCAGCATGGGTTATGAACATGATTCTAAATCCTGATGGAATGTTGAAGGAAGATCCCATTGCACAAGCTTTGTTGAAAGAATACAACAATGCGATCATGCTAAACCAAAACCTTACGGAAGAAGAAGCTAGAGACATTGCTGAATACCTGAGAACGCTATAAAAACCACACCAATACATTTAAAATGCTGTTGTTTACTAGATTAAGCAACAGCATTTTTTTATTTTAGGGTAAAACTAAATCCCATGAAACATCTCTTTATTCTTTTTTGCACCATGTTTTTAGGCCACATTTCAATGGCTCAAAGTTTGGACGGCGCATGGACCATGGTTGAATCTGACAGAAAAGGATACCAAGTGGAGCATACTTTGATTTTTACGGGAGGGTATTTTTCCGAAGCCATATTCGAAAAATCGAATGGAAAGTTTTTGGCAACCAAAGGAGGTAGCTATACCTCAGATGGGGAAAATTTAAACCTTACTTACGAATATGCCTCAAATGATTCTGGAATTGTTGGCAAAACTAAAATAGAACCCTACACTTTAAACGGTGAAAACTTAGCATTGGGAAAATTGAATTGGACCAAAATTGACAATGGAACTCCAGGCGACCTCTTTGGCGCTTGGTTGATTTCTGGGCGAAAAAGAGATGGCGAAATCCAGATGAGAGATACTTCAGGCCCACGCAAGACCATGAAAATATTATCGGGTACTCGGTTTCAGTGGATCGCCTATAACACCGAGACCAAACAATTTATGGGCACAGGTGGTGGCACTTACACCACTATAAATGGAAAGTACACTGAAAATATTGGTTTCTTTTCCCGGGACGACTCCAGAGTGGGGGCTAGCCTGCAGTTCAATTATGAAGTCAAAGATGGCGATTGGCACCACTCCGGATTGAGCAGTAAAGGCGATCCCATCTATGAGGTTTGGAGCAAAAGATTGGAGTAATTCATTTTCTTATCTATTTATTAACCTGATTTACTGTAGGTTTCATTGCATTTTTTTAGTACTTTTCTTTCCCATTAACTATAATTTTCTGTACAAATGAAACCTTCAAACATCCTTTTTTTGGGTATCCTGATTTTGGTTGGTTCATGCAATTCAAAACTGGATAAGTCCGAAGAACTCTTCAATACCACCTGGGAATTGAAGTATATTTCTGGGCCTCGTATTGCTTTTGATGGACTTTTCCCTGAGAAAAAACCGCAAATTAGTTTTGATAAGGAAACCACCAAGGTCTCCGGAACCGATAGCTGTAATGGGTATTCCGCAGACTACGAATTAGACGGAAACGCTATCTCATTTGGCGAACCCGGCATCACCACCATGATGTTTTGCGGTGGAGGTGAGCGACAATTCCTCAACATGATGCAAAAAATTGACGGATACATTATCCAAGATGGTGAACTCAACCTTATGACAGGTGAAGTCCCTATGATGCGTTTTAAAAAAGTTGAGCCATGAGAAATATACTATTACTAAGTTGTGCCGTTTTTTTGTTTTTTGGCTGCGTAGAAAAGAAAAAACAAGACCCCGCCGATGCTGAAGCATCACAAGAGACAACGGATTCCATCCAAGAAAAAGAACCTGTCAGAAAAATGGAGCCTTTGGCAATGACACCAGATGGCAGTTATTTTAAAGCCACAGGAACAGAACCTTTCTGGGGTCTAAAAATCCTTGAGAACAGGGTACAACTGAATATGATGGAAGACACCATCATTACCCCACATACAGCCCCGATCAAAGCGCAAGATTCCAATATAAGCATGTACCGCATCCAAACAGAGGCCGTACATCTTGATGTTATCATTGCCCATAAAGAATGTACCAATGCCATGTCCGGTGAAAAATCGCCCTATACGGTTACCATAGCCTATAAAAGTACAGGCGGTGGTGAAACCCATGCCCTGGAAGGATGTGGAACCTATGTGACAGACTATAGACTCCATGATATTTGGGTCTTGGAAAAGATGGACGGAAAAATGGTTTCCAAAGATGATTTTAATGGAAAAGATGTCCCCAACATGGAAATCAACATCAACAACAATCGTTTTTCGGGATTTTCGGGTTGCAATAGAATGACAGGAGGCCTTTTCTTTGAAAGGGACGTACTGCGCTTTACCCAAATGGCCGGAACCAAAATGGCCTGTCCGAGCATGGACAAAGAATCGGAGTTTTTGAAAAACCTTCAAGCCAGCACCAAATATGCCATCACGGACAACAGATTATCCTTGTCCAATGGTAGCCAGGAAAACCTCCTTGTTTTCAAAAAAATAGATTGAAATGAAAACTATTGCTTTGTTACTCCTGTTCCCTTTTTTAATGATCGGGCAGGAAAGTGAAAAAGATAAGTCACATTTTGTGGCTTTGTACACGGTTGGCTCCCTTTGGGATATGGACAAAACACCCAATGATCAGCCCTATTTTCAGGAACATTCCGCTTTTTTGGCCAAACTCCGAAAAGAAAAGACCATCGTCATGGGTGCCCGGTACAGCGATACCGGGATGATAGTTCTAGAGGCCATGGATTTGGAGTCCGCTAGAAACATCTTGTTTGAAGATATAGCACTCCAAAATAAGCTGTTCAATGTAGAGGTACATCCGTTCAATGTTTTTTACAAAGGATGTTTTGATTGAGCTACTTGCATTTTTACACCTGCTTTTTGGCAAAAATTTGGTTAGCTTTTGATTTTCAAATGGTTATTTTTGATAGGTAAGCTGCTAAAACAATCGATATGAACCCGAGACTTATTTTTGTTTTCTTTTTGCTCAGTTGTTTTGCCTCCCATGCACAAGCTGAAGCTGAAAATACTACCTCCCAAGAAATAGCATACAATGCTGAAAAAGCCAAAAAATATGGTGCAGACGATTATGGCATGAAAAAGTACGTCTTTGCTTTTCTAAAACGCGGACCAAACCGTGACCTTTCCAAAGAAAAGGCAACAGAACTACAAGCAGCTCATATGCAAAATATTGGAAAAATGGCCCAAGAAGGGAAATTAGTTTTGGCCGGACCCTTTTTTGGCAATGATGATTTACGAGGTATTTATATTTTTGATGTGGAGTCCTTGGAGGAAGCCAAGGCTCTTACCGAAACCGACCCTGCCATTCAAGCTGGAAGCTTAGTGATGGAGCTCAAGGAGTGGTACGGTTCCGCGGCACTCAAAGAAGTGAATGAAATTGGCCAAACCTTGGCCAAAAAATCCATAGTTGATTAAAATCCGATGATGAAAAACCTTTTCTCCCTCAAACTTATAGTTTTTACTTTCTTATTTACCTTAGTTTCACAACTACAAGCCCAAGACATGAAATTACCTTATCATGAAATTCCAGATTACCCTGCGGAATATACTCCGGGAAATGTTGCAGCACGTATGATCGATGGATTGGGATACCGGTATTATTGGGCATCGGAAGGGTTGACCCAGAACGATTTGGATTACAAGCCTTCAAAAGAAGGAAGGAGCACCATGGAAACCTTGCAGCATATTTACGGGTTGACCATCAATATTGTGAATGTCACTACGAGTACGCCCAACACCAGAAGGGATTTAACCGCATTCTCATATGATGAGCTCCGCCAAATGACCTTGGAGAATTTGAAAACAGCAAGTGATGCTTTGTTGGGTAAATCTTCTGATGATTTAAAGGAATTCAATATTATTTTTCAGCGTGGTGACCAACAGACGGTGCTTCCGTTTTGGAATTTGATCAACGGTATGATTTCGGATGCTATTTATCACACCGGGCAGGTGGTTCTAATGCGAAGGACTAGTGGAAATCCGCAAAACCCCAACGTAAATGTGCTGTTGGGCAAGACAAGGGAATAATTCTGTTATTTATCTACAGCAACCTTGTAGGTGGGATCTTTCAAAACGTTTACCTCTATGATATCATCGGCATTGGCCAACAATCGTCTACAGTCGCGGCTTAAATGCTTCAAATGCACTTTTTTGCCTACTTTACGATAACGTTCGGTGATTTTATTCACGGCTTCAATCGCAGACATGTCCACCAATCGACTCTCGGCAAAATCGATTACTACCTCGTCCGGGTCGTTGAGCACATCAAATTTTTCCGCAAATAGCGTGGTACTTCCAAAAAAGAGGGGACCATAGATTTCGTAATGTTTAACTCCGTCTTCATCAATCCGTTTTCTAGCCCGGATACGTTTGGCATTGTCCCATGCAAACACCAATGCGGAGATAATGACACCGACCAAAACGGCCAAGGCCAAATTGTGAAGGAAAACGGTTACCAAGGTCACCAAAACCATCACCAAAACATCAGATTTTGGCATACGGCGAAAGGTTTTTAAGCTCGCCCACTCAAAAGTTCCCAATGCCACCATAATCATCAATCCTGTGAGTGCTGCCATAGGTACTTTTTCTATTAAACTGGAACCGAACATAATGAATACCAAAAGCATTAAAGCGGCAACAATTCCCGAAAGTCTTGCCCGTGCACCGTTCGAGGTGTTGATCAAACTTTGACCGATCATAGCACAACCGCCCATTCCAGAGAAAAATCCAGAAAGAATGTTCGCAGTACCCTGTGCAACAGCCTCTTTGTTTCCACGACCACGCGTTTCGGTAATCTCATCTACAATGTTCAAGGTCAACAAACTTTCAATTAACCCTACCCCGGCCATAATTGCGGCAAATGGGAATATGATTTGCAAAGTTTCCCATGTAAAAGGAAGATCGGGAATATGAAAAGGAGGAAAAGTTCCTTGAATGGAAGCGATATCCCCAATGGTTCGGGTATCCAATCCAAAGAAAAATACAATACCAAACACCAAAAGAATCGCAGCCAAAGAGGCAGGAATCACCTTGGTCAATTTAGGCAATCCCCAAATCACAACCATGGTCAACAATACCAATCCCAAGAAAATATATAGGGTGCTTCCGCTCAACCATTCACCATCTACCGTTTGGAACTGGCTCATCTGTGACATAAAAATGATTACGGCCAATCCATTCACAAATCCAAAAATAACGGGGTGAGGCACCAAACGCATCAATTTACCCAGTCGTAGCAACCCTGCCAACATTTGCAAAACACCTGCCAAAACCACAGTGGCAAAAACATACTCGACCCCATATTGCTGTGCAAGGCTCACAATGACAACAGCCACGGCACCGGTGGCACCAGAGATCATTCCTGGCCTACCTCCCAAAATGGAAGTGACCAATCCCATGACAAAGGCGGCGTACAAACCGGTCAAGGGAGACAACCCTGCAATAAAGGCAAATGCAATGGCCTCGGGCACCAAGGCTAGTGCAACGGTTAAGCCCGATAAAATTTCTGTACGGTAGTTTACTTTTTGGGAAAAATCAAAAAGGTTGAGGTACTTTTTCATGGCTTCGTTCTTGAAGCGGGCAAAAATAACATTATTAAATGCAAGACCCTAATCGCACGGGGATTTTTAAGGATTTGACAATCTACCAGTTAGTCAGCCCCAATAGCTTTTTGCTAAGTGGACTTAATTTTGCGGTATTGTACTTGGTTTTTTGCCATTTTCACGAGAACCCCTAAAAAAGAACTGCCCCAAACTGGAACGTTCGGGGCAATACTTAACTAAATAACCAACCAAAAAACTTGTTTGTATAGTCGAAGACTAAACTGTTTCCTTACATTTTTCTTTGACGGGCAACATCCATGACAGGGTTTTTGGTTTTCACCCTCTTTTTACCTGTCTCACTACCCGATTTCAAGTACTGTTGGAACCCTCTTCCTGTAAACTCGTAAACGGTTCCGCTGGACACGTGGTACAGCTCAATAGTACTGTCATTAATAACGTAGATTTCAAAATAATCATTGCCCAAGTAGTCATAATCGAGTGTTAAAGTTTTAAGGGTAGCATCGTTGGTTACATCAAACACCTCATAATCACCTTCATAGTCCCATTGGAGATTGAACAATGCCGTTCCAGAAGCATCAACGGAAGACCTGAATGTGCCTCCGTTTCCAGCAAAAAACTGTAGATAATTCTCCTCATCGAAATCATTTAAGGCACCTTCTTCACTCACATATGTTTTCTCCCAAACCTGGTACTCCTGCAAAAAGTAGTGGATATTGTCGTAGAAAATCAAATCATAATCAAAATTGCTTCTTTGGTATCCCCTCAACAAATACGAAGTATCTGAATCTGGGTCATACAACTCCAGGGTATTGTTATTTATGGCATACACATCCAATAACCAAAGTCCGTCCACGTCGTGATCCACTTCCACGGTTCCACTGTAGGTTCCGTAGGTACCCACATCAATACCGATGCCGTTGCCTGTTTTTCCAATGCCCACCAAGTTATTATTGGCATAGACCACCCCACTGTCAAAAGAAATGGTAAAGGCACGTTGCAAAAAGGGAATTTCCCCATTTCCTTGGGTAGCATTAATGTCGATGTACCAAAGATCATAGGATTCCAAAGCCAAAGCAGTATTTACCGGTGATTCCGCTATAAAATCATCTTCAACAATAACCTCGGTGTAGCAAGAACTGGCCAAAAGACCAATGAGCAAAATCCCAAAAAGTAGTTTTCCATTTTTCATAATCGAGGTTTTAAAGTTCTCTTTACGTAAACCAAGCACTGTGCCAAATTTTTTAACTATTTGACAATCAATATATAATAAGCTGATAAATTTATTTTTTAGCTTTACACACTAATTTGGATGCATGGAAGACAAGCTTAGTTTTGGGGTTTTTGGAGGTGGAAGTTGGGGAACGGCCATCGTTAAAATGTTGACCGAAAATTTGGATCAGGTCAATTGGTACATGCGGAGCGATTCAGCTATACGCCATATTAAAAAAGAATGGCACAATCCCAACTATTTGAGTTCGGTTGAATTTGACGTGGACCAACTTGTTATGAGCCATGACATCAATGAGGTGGTGGAAGCATCCGATGTGCTTATTTTTGCCATCCCCTCTGCATTTTTGGATAAAGAACTTCAGCATTTAACGGCCTCCTTGAAGGATAAAATTATTTTTTCAGCTATTAAAGGTATTGTTCCCGAAAGTGGGTTGATCGTTGGCGAACATTTTAATGAGAAATACGGGATTCCTTTTGAAAATATCGGTGTAATCACGGGACCATGCCATGCCGAGGAGGTGGCCTTGGAGCGCCTATCGTACCTTACCATTGCCTGTGCAGATGCCAACAAGGCCAAAATGGTGGCCAAACATCTAAAGAGTGACTATATCCGAACCAAGATATCAGACGACATCATTGGCACCGAATACGCCGCTATGCTCAAGAACATTTACGCCATTGCAGCAGGTATTGCCCACGGACTTGGCTACGGGGATAACTTTCAAAGTGTGCTGATGAGCAACGCCATCCGCGAAATGAAGCGTTTTATTGATAAGGTCTATAAAATGAAACGGAACATCAACGCATCTGCTTATTTGGGCGATTTGCTGGTGACCGGCTATTCCACTTTTAGTAGAAACCGTTTGTTTGGGAATATGATCGGTAAGGGCTATACTGTTAAAAGTGCCATGATGGAAATGAACATGGTGGCCGAAGGCTACTATGCCACAAAAAGTGCCCATTTGTTAATGGCCAAATTGGAGAAAAAATCCAAAACACCCATTATAAATGCGGTGTACCAAGTCCTCTACAAAGAGAAAAATCCGAAAAAGGTATTTGAAAAGTTGACAGAGAAGTTGGATTAACCCCTATCCAACGAAAAATCGGAATGTTCTTTTAGTTGTGCTTCCAGTTCTTTGGCAAAGCCTTCCATTTCTTCTACGGAATAGTTGTACGCTTTCTGGAATTCTTCAAAAACAGGTTCTTTGTATTTCCTTACGCTTTCAATATCAAAATAAAGACGGCCCGTGCGTCTTATGAAGAAATCCAACGGGTGCAACGCCATCTCAAAGGCTATGGCAAATTGTGCCTCGGCCTTGATCATGCGTTCATGTACATCAGAACCTGCAATTGCTGAATAATACTCTAAAATAGTCTCAGTCTGTTTGCCATAGGTGGTCACCAGATACCAAGCATCGTATTCCGTGAAACCGCTATCCTTTATACGATCAAAAAGTTGGGCAATGTATTTTTTTACGTGTTTGAACTTTTTAAAGTCGCTACCACACAACCGTATCTTATCAGTGGTGCAAGGTTCCAATATTATCTGATGGTCTTCTTCCATGCTGTGTGCTATCCGATTTACGGTCCGCTCAGCCATTTTTCGGTAGCCTGTCAATTTTCCTCCGGCAATACTTACCAATCCGGTTTCGGAAGTGAAGATTTCATCTTTTCTGGAAAGCTCGGAGGCCGATTTGCCCTCTTCATGAATCAAGGGGCGTAATCCCGCCCAAGAAGAAATGATATCGTCCAGTTCCAAATTAATGTCCGGGAACATGTTGTTCACGGCAGAAATTAAATAAATGGCATCCGCAATGTCCGTGGTCACATGGTCTTTGTCCAAGTTGAAATTGGTATCCGTAGTACCGATGTACGTAATCTTCCCCCTTGGAATGGCGAACATCATCCTACCATCCGGAATATCAAAATATACGGATTGTTGTACAGGCAATTTTTCCTTTGGAAAGACCAAATGCACCCCTTTGGTCAAATGCAACCGTTTCCCCCTTTTGGAATGATTGATAGATCGGAGTTCATCCACCCATGGCCCTGCCGCATTGATCACGTATTTTGAAAAAACGCTGTACTCATCCCCAAACACCTCATCTGTGAACTTAACTCCAGCTACTTTTTCATTCTCATACTCAAAATCAGTAACCTTGGCATAATTTATGGCGTGTGTTCCAAACTGAAGACTGGTCTTGATGTTTTCCAACGTGAGTCGAGCATCATCTGTTCTGTATTCGGCATAATAGCCTGCTCCGTTCAATATTTTTTTAGGCAGCAGCGGTTCCAATTTTAAGGCTTCCTTTTTCTCCAGCATCTGCCGTTTGTCATCGCCAGAAACCTGGGCCAATATATCGTAGACCTTTAAACCGATGGAGGTCAGCCATTTTCCGTAGGAACCACCTTCAATCAGAGGCAACAACATTTTTTCGGGAATGACCAAATGGGGTGCCAATTTATGCACGATCGCTCTTTCGGAGCCCACTTCCTTTACCAGCCAAAAATCGAACTGCTTTAAATAGCGGAGTCCACCATGAATGAGTTTGGTTGATTTGCTACTGGTACCCGAAGCAAAATCACCCTTTTCCAACAACAAAACCTTAAGACCCCGCGATGAGGCATCCAAAGCAATCCCAGCTCCAGTAATCCCTCCACCAATGACCACAAGGTCAAATTTCTCCTTTGTGATTTTTTGAAAGGTCTCTTTTCGGTTTAGGTTAGAAAAAGGAATTTCCCCGCTCATGATTTTCTATTTGGTGAATTCATATTCCCGTTCCACCTTGCAAATCCGCACCTTGTACCAGGAATACCATTTTTTGATACCGTTTCTTTGTGCAAACCTATGCTCCATATTGGATTTCCAGTTGGCGATGGCCTCTAAGCTCTCCCAATAACTTATGGTGACGCCCAATCCATCCCGGGCACTTTCAAAATCCAAAAAACCGGGTTGTTGTCGGGCCAATTTTTCCATTTCTGCTGCCATTTGGCCGTAGCCATTGTCACCTTCAGTACGTGTACTGGTAAAAATAACGGCATAATAGGGTTTTTGTAGCTCCATTTTAAATGATGTATTCTTTTTCCAAAAAATAATTGACTACAGCTTCCTTCATTAAAACGGTCTGCTCACCAGCCTTCAACGGGGGCAATTCCTCCTTAACTTTGTAATGGGGCCAACCTTCATCATCAAAAAAATCAAAATCATAATACCCATACGGTTCCAGCAATCGGCAAATGGCAATGTGCATGAGGTTGATTTTTTCATCTTTTTTGAAGCTGCGGTGAAAATCGCCCAATTCCTGTACCCCTACCAAATAAATAATTCCATCTATTTCCAAGGGGTCACCATCAGAAAATTGTGCGGATAATTTTTCCACCAAAAGCTCCCACCGTTCCTTTAATTTTTCGTCTCTTGACATGATTTTGATAAGAAATCCAAAGGTACAAATCAATATTCTATATTTGTTAAAACCCGTCTATGAGCTTTTTGGATATTGTTTTGGGAATTCTATTGGTTTGGGGGCTGTACAAAGGCCTAAAAAATGGGCTTTTTGTTGAAATTGCATCCCTTGCGGCCCTTATTGTTGGAATTTACGGCGCCATTCATTTTTCCTATATCACAGGCGATTACCTCTCGGAACGATTGAATTGGAGCGACCAATACATTAAACTTGCTGCATTCCTGATTACTTTTTTTGGCATTATCCTACTTGTGAATTTCGCGGGAAGATTCCTTACCAAAATTGCCGATTTTGCCATGCTTGGGTTTTTGAACAAGATTGCAGGGGGTATTTTCGGGGCACTCAAAGTGGCCATTATTCTCGGGGGCATGCTCATTTTTTTTGAACGCCTTGCCACTCCTTTGAATCTCATCAATGAAGAGACTAAAAAGGAGTCGGTTTTCTATGAGCCCTTAAAGGAAATTGGGGCGTTTGTCTTTGCGCTTGTGCTTGAAGAGCAGGAAGAGGCCGAACCTAAACCAAACACTACCTACGAAGGTATATAAAGTGTTCGTTTTTTCCGATGAACGTATTCGGACCACATTAAAAAATACGTATTCACCTCCTACCCATGCAATTCAACGTAAGAATTTGCCTTCTATGGACATTTTGTGGTCAAGGTAAACTCCTCCACTAGTTTAGCTAATAGAGAACACTTGGGATTGTTAGAACCGGTCCCTGAAAGTACCCAAGGATGAAAAAATTATTTGGCAACTTGTTGGCCGTTGGCCTTGCTTTGGTTGTGAGTATGTGCAATACCACATCTATCCAAGAACAAGAAGAACAGGAATACACGGAAGCCCAACTGGGCAACGAAAAAGTCACGGTTGATCCCGTTTCAATGGAGGAGGAACTTTTGGATTTGGTGAACGACCATAGAGCTTCTATAGGAGAAAATGTTCTTCAAGAAAGCCCCTCTTCTTATAAATATGCCGAGGAGCACAACCAATACATGATTTCCCACAACAAATTAAGCCATGACAATTTTGAAGACAGGGCTTCTCAAATAGCAGCAGAGACCAATGCCGTTTTGGTTTCGGAGAACGTAGCCCGATACTATACCACTGCGGAAATAATATTAGAAGCCTGGCTCAACAGTAGCTCACACAAAGAGGCCATGGAAGGGGACTTTACCCATACCACCCTCAGCGTACAGTTAGATAAAGATGGTAGGCCATACTATACACAGATATTCCTAAAAGTGGAATAACTGGCCCATTTACATTCGTTTAGGCAAAAATGGAGCCCCTCGCTGAAGGGGCTTTTCTTTTTACCAAACCCTATGTTTCCACAGCGGTTTTTTTTACCTTTCGTAAAATCTTGAACTATGGCGATACAGGCACCTTTTAACCTGAATAAATGGATTGAGGAAAATCGGGATACCCTAAAACCCCCCGTTGGCAACAAAAACTTATACAAGGAGGCCGATGATTATATTGTTATGATCGTTGCCGGACCCAATGCTCGAAAAGACTACCACTACAACGAAACGGAAGAGCTTTTTTATCAACTGGAAGGGAACATTGAGGTCCATATTCAAGAGGATGGCAAAAAAAGGACCATGAAATTGGGGCCCGGCGATATGTACCTCCACCCGGCAAAAGTTCCGCATTCCCCTGCCCGCCAAGAAGGATCCATTGGGTTGGTGGTGGAGCGAAAACGTGCTGACATGAACGTAGATGATGGGTTGTTGTGGTTCTGTGACAATTGCAACCATAAGCTTTACGAAGTGTATTTTACCCTAAATGATATTGAAAAGGATTTTCTGGGCCATTTTAAACATTTCTATGGTTCCAAAGAACTACGTACCTGTGACAATTGTGGAACAGTGATGCCCGTGGATGAACGCTTTGTGGCCAAAGACGAATGATACTAATTCTCGCTAAAATACTAGTGGTCATTGTGGCCTTGCTCCATCTTTATTTTCTTTGGTTGGAAATGTTTGCATGGACCACTAGAGCCAAAAAAGTGTTTAGGCAATTTCCCGAACATTTGTTTGAGCCCACCAAAACTCTTGCAGCCAACCAAGGCTTGTACAATGGTTTTTTGTCTGCGGGATTGATATGGTCATTGCTTATCCAAAACCCAGACTGGCAGGTTTATGTTGCACTTTTCTTTTTGGGATGTGTGGCAGTGGCTGGCATTTATGGCGGACTTACGGCATCAAAAAAAATATTTACAGTGCAGGCACTCCCAGCCCTTATTGGCATCTTATTTCTCCTACTTCACCTTTTCCTATAAAACCGCATTATCCCATCAGGATAATTTGTAATTTTGAAAAAATATAACAATTCACAAACAAAAAGTTATAAATGTCAGAAACTGCTATTGATTTTGGAATGGATAAAGCCCTTCAGCAGCTTGGGCTCAAAGAAATAAATAATGGAACATCCACTGGAAAGGATTGGTTTTCCAATGGTGAAATCATAGAATCCTATTCACCCGTTGATGGCTCCCTTATTGGTAAAGTAAAAGCCACCACCCAAGAGGATTACGAAAAAGTCATCAGCGCGGCACAAAAAGGCTTTAAAAGCTGGAGAACTATGCCAGCCCCTCAGCGTGGTGAAATCGTTCGAAAGTTTAATGACGAACTCCGCCGTTTAAAGGAACCATTAGGCAAATTAGTTTCCTATGAAATGGGAAAAAGCTATCAAGAAGGTTTGGGTGAAGTGCAGGAAATGATTGACATCTGTGACTTTGCAGTGGGACTTTCCCGTCAATTGCACGGACTCACCATGCATAGTGAACGCCCTGGCCACCGCATGTACGAGCAATATCATCCGCTTGGGGTTGTGGGCATCATTTCTGCCTTTAATTTCCCGGTTGCCGTATGGTCTTGGAACACAGCTTTGGCATGGGTTTGTGGCGATGCTTGCATTTGGAAAGGTTCTGAAAAAACCCCAATGACTTCGGTTGCTTGTCAAAATATAGCAGCTCGCGTTTTCTCGGAAAATGGTGCGCCAGAAGGAATTTCGTGCTTGATAACGGGCGATTACACCGTAGGTGAATTTATGACCAAGGATGAACGTATTCCGTTAATCTCGGCTACGGGATCTACCCGAATGGGAAAAATTGTGGCCAAAACCGTGGGCGAACGTCTTGGAAAATCTCTTTTGGAACTTGGTGGTAACAACGCCATCATCGTGACGCCCGATGCCAATATTAAAAACACGGTTATTGGAGCCGTTTTTGGAGCAGTGGGTACCTGCGGACAACGGTGCACCTCAACCCGCAGGCTTATCGTCCATGAAGACGTTTACGATAAAGTAAAAAATGCCATTGTCAACGCCTATCAGCAAATACGTATTGGAAATCCTTTGGATGAAAACAACCATGTTGGACCACTCATCGATAAAGATGCAGTAAAGAATTATTTAAGTGCCTTGGAAAAAGTTAAGGCGGAAGGTGGAAACATTTTGGTTGAAGGTGGTATACTGGAAGGTGAGGGCTATGAAAGCGGTTGCTATGTAAAACCCGCTATTGCCGAAGCTGAAAACCATTATGAAATTGTTCAACATGAAACCTTTGCTCCTGTTTTATACCTTCTGAAATACAAAGGTGATCTAGAAAATGCTTTGGAAATACAAAATGGTGTTAGGCAAGGTCTTTCTTCGGCCATAATGACAAACAACTTACGTGAGGCTGAACGTTTTCTTTCCGTTGAAGGTTCGGATTGTGGTATTGCCAATGTAAATATCGGAACATCTGGTGCAGAGATTGGTGGAGCTTTTGGTGGAGAAAAAGAAACCGGCGGTGGTCGTGAAAGTGGTTCAGATGCTTGGAAAATATACATGCGTAGACAGACCAATACGATTAATTATACCACCGAACTTCCTTTGGCACAGGGCATAAAATTTGATTTATAAAAAATAAAGTCGCCCATCTAGGATGAACACTGGATGGGCGATTTTTAAAAAACCAACTTAACTAACTCAAACTTAACTTAGTTAAACCCTATTCCAATGCCGGAACTTCGTCGGGAGAAATAGGGTTTCTTACCTAATATTTACTGCAAATTTCACACTATTTCCGCGAGTTTTCAGGAGCAATCGTATCAGTGGTCATAAAAAGTGTATAATTGGTATTTTTTGATTGATTTTCTGATTTAATTTTTTTGAATTTTGAAGAAATCGCTCCCAACTACCTCAATTTCTTGGAGTTAAATTCGGAATTTTAAGGTTTTTTTAATACTTTGAAGTTTCATTTCCCAAATCTCCCAAACCCTATTTTAACGCTCTGGCTTTATTTGGATACAACCGTAATGTATCCTCTAAATTGTAGTTAATGAATGCTGACGCGATTGACATCTTTTTTTGGATTATTTTGGCCATTGTTGGCATTACAATAGGTGTTGTTGGGTATCTTCTGGGCAAAGCGAACAAACCCCAGCAAACGGTCGATATGTCTCTTCTTAAAAAGTTTGAAATTGAAAATGCCAAACTCAGGGCCGACCTTGAGGCCTGCAAAAAACGAGCTACAACTGCAAAAATACCCAAACCAAAATCGGTTGCATCGCTATCAACCCCTGCTGTACCCACTTTTGATGCCAAAGCCGCCAAAGCCGCATTGGGGAAAAAAGTTAAAAAAGATGACCTAAAAATCGTGGAAGGTATTGGTCCCAAGATTCAAGAGCTCTTTCACAATTTTGATATTAAAACCTGGAAGGCCCTTTCGGAAACATCGGCCAATAAATGCCAAGAAGTTTTGGATTCTGGAGGAAAACGCTACAGAATACACGACCCAGCCTCATGGCCCATGCAGGCTAAAATGGCCCATGAAGGACATTGGCAGCAACTGCACGAATGGCAAGAAAAGCACAGGGCCGGTAAATTTTAGCTAAAGCATTCCGTTGGCTTCAACCCATTTGAACTTATATTGATCTTGCGAAAATTGCATCCGTTCTGAAATGCGTTGTAGTCGATCAGGAAGTTTCATCAGATAATCCCTAGCTTTTTCTGCCTGGTCTGAAAGTCCCCTTAAATGGCCTATCGCCCAATATTCGTTCAATTTTTTGAGGATATCTATATAATCCTGTGCGGTATACACGCCCAAGCGTTGCGCACAATTGGAAAATTGCTCGAATGCAGCACCCATGCTTCCGCCTGATTCCCTCAAGAAATGCGCAGGCATCACGATTTTCTTCTTCATCATATCGGCAAAGGCTAAGACCATTCCATTGGGATCGTGTTCCATTATGGTCTTCACAAATTCTCGGTACGCCAAATGGTGTCGCATTTCATCCCCTGCAATAATATTGCACATTTTCCCCAGTAGCGCATTGCTCTTTTTCTTTGCCATCATTCCCACACGCTTATGCGAAATATTCGTAGCCAATTCCTGAAAAGTGGTATACACAAAGTTCTTGTAAGGATCTCTATCGGTGCCAATATCAAACCCATCTGATATTAAATGCTGGGTAGTGATCTCTATTTCCCGCATGTTTACCCTTCCTGATAAATACAAATATTTGTTCAGTACATCACCGTGACGGTTTTCTTCCGCAGTCCAGGCCCGCACCCATTTGCTCCAACCATTTTCTTTGCCATTGTGCTGATCTATTCCTTCTACGTCCATCAACCAAGATTCATAGGTTGGTAACGCTTCTTCCGTAATGGTATCTGCAACAAGGGTCACCCAAAAATCATAGCCCAGTTCCTTGGCCTCTCCGCGAATCTGCTCTATTTGATCATAGAAATCATCACTTTGGGAATCGGGCAAGAAATCGGTGGGTTGCCATATTTTTTCTGTTGGAATTAAGAACGAGTCCATAAAGCCCTCTACTTTTGGTTCTATGGCTTGCATTACTTCCAACCGGATATTTTTTGTTGACATATCGTATTTTTTAGTTTGTAATCAAGGTTTTTTTGAGGTCTGGCGTTAAATGTTTAGTTTCTTCCCCGCTCCCCGGGATAAAACGTATGGACGGGATCACTTTGCCAAAATTCTTTGGTCTCCACATCCATCATGGTAAGCCCGCCCATAAAAGCAGCTCCTGTGTCCACGTTCCAAACATTGGCCGCGTTTTGTGGAGGAACCACTTTATCTTTGGACAAAGGGGTATGACCGATAAAGACCTCTTTATAATGGGTCAGCCTTTTGGGAAATTTGGAATCTTCTGGTTTCAAGTTGGGATCCAAAGAGGTGGCCAACTCCCACAACGTTCGGTCCCAATAGAACGATTGCTCAAAATATTCAAACTCTATCCCTTTTAAATTGGTGTACCCAGCATGAAGGTACAATCGGTTATCGTCAGCCAGATAGTGGTTTTTCAATTCTGAGTAAAAATCAAGATGAGAACCCCAATCATCTCTGTCATCGTTTAAATATGAATCTCGAGTAGCTGTACCTCCATGGGCCAACCACTGCGGATTTTCCTTTTTGGTCAACAACCAATCCCTACAAAGTTCATCGTGGTTGCCTCTTATAAAGGTACAGTTAAAATTCTTTTTAAGGTCAATTAAAAAATCAACGGTTTCTACGGCAGTGCTCCAAGCATCTACATAATCTCCTAAAAAAATAAGGTGGTCTTTTGGGGTTACATTAGCTTTAGAAATTAATTGTTCCAATGCTTTTAATCCAGAATGGATATCCCCCACAACCAATGTTCGCATAGAAAAATTTTTTACAAAAATACGGACAAAACCACCCGTTCATAAGAAATTAAACCTAAAGTTTTGCAAACCCCAACAACTTGATTTTTCCAAAAGCCTTCATCTTTTTTGGTCAACGAAGAATTTTCTATGTACATTAGGTTATTGCATAACGAACATGAAAAAGGTATTCTGCGTTGGTGAATTATTGATAGATTTTGTTGCGGAAAAGCAAGGGAGTGACCTATCCAAAGCAACCGAATTTACTAAAAAAGCAGGCGGCGCCCCTGCCAATGTAGCCTGCGCCATATCCAAACTTGGCGGAAGAAGTATTTTTCTAGGCTGTGTTGGCAATGATCCTTTCGGGCGTTTTTTGCTGAATGTGCTCAAAACCGAAGGCGTTGACATCTCCATGGCACAATTGTCCAAAACCTTTACCACGCTGGCTTTTGTGTCACTTGCTGAAGACGGAGAGCGTGATTTTGTCTTCAGCAGGGGAGCAGATAAAGAGCTGGAATATGACCCCGCCTTACGAAAAAATCTTAAGGATAACATTCTACATTTAGGTGCTGCCACGGCATTGTTGGGGGGGTCTTTGGAAAAAGCGTATGGAAAATATCTTTTTGATGGACTCACCAAAGACATGTTCATCAGCTTTGATCCTAATTTTAGAAGCGATCTTTGGAAAGAAAATGAAGAGCAGTTCATTAAAAAATGCATGCCCTTTATTGAAAAGTCCCATTTGTGCAAGTTCAGCTTGGAAGAGGCACAATTACTTTCTGGAAAGAGCGATACTAATGAAGCATGCGATTTTTTTCATAAAATGGGCGCCAAAATCATTACGGTTACCATGGGCAAAGAGGGCACTTTGTTAAGTATTAACGGCTCTAAAAAAGTAATTCCCAGTATTTCGGTGAACCCTGTGGACACTACTGGTGCGGGCGATGCCTTTATTGGATGTTTGTTGTACCAAATCTCCGATTTGGGCAACTTTGATCCCGTTTTTGAAAATCATGCGCTCCTTGAAAACATGGTGACCATGGCCAATAAGGCCGGTGCCATTACCACCACTAATTATGGAGCCATTCCGTCCCTTCCCACCAAAGATCAGTTGAAAGATTAAAATGAACCAAGCGGAATTACATCGGCTGGTATCCAAACAGCTCAAAGCCAAAGACCCCAAAGCCCTTTTTGATCTTCGACTGGCCACAAACTTAAGTCTCATACAGCAATTGTTCTTTTCGCTTTATCCCGAAGAACAACATACCAAAGCTTTTAACAAGTTGCTGAATCAGCTCCCAAAGTTATTCGCTTCCAGACCTGATCCTTTAAAAAAACAGGATTTAGAGCGATTGCAAGCCGGCAATTGGTATCAGTCTGAAAAGCTTATGGGTATACAATTGTATGTGGAGCATTTCAACAAAGACCTGAAAGGGCTGCAACAAAAAATTCCTTATTTCAAAGAATTGGGCGTCAACTTTTTGCACATGATGCCCATTACCACACGACCTAAAGGTGAAAGTGATGGAGGCTACGCCGTGAACAGTTACCATGAAATCGACAAAAAGTACGGCACCAAGGAAGATTTATTGAAATTAACCTCAGAGTTTCGAAAACAAGGGATATTCCTCATGTTGGATTTTGTGGTGAACCACACCTCCAACGAGTTTTCATGGGCCAAAAAAGCCATGAAAGGCGACAAAAAACATCAAGGATATTACTACACTTTTGAAGACGACATCATCCCAAAAGAATTCGAAAAATCACTCCCTGAAGTTTTTCCAGAAACCTCTCCGGGAAATTTTACCTATATCCCAGAATTGGATAAATGGGTCATGACGGTGTTCAATAGCTATCAATGGGATCTCAACTACACCAATCCGGAAGTATTTATGGAAATGTTGGCCAATTTGGTGAAGCTGGCAAACATGGGGGTGGATGTAGTTCGGTTTGATGCCTTGGCTTTTCTTTGGAAAAAAATGGGAACCATTTCCCAAAATCTCCCAGAGGCCCACAATCTTATCGCGCTTTTTAGAATGTGTTTGCAAGTGGTGGCACCGGGAACGATTCTTTTGGCCGAAGCCATAGTGGCCCCCACAGATATTGTCAAATATTTTGGAGAGGGACAAAAAGAAGGCAACGAATGTGAAATTGCCTATAATGCCTCCTTAATGGCACTTTTATGGAATTCCATTGCCACCAAAAAGACACAACTCCTCTACAAAAGTTTGGCCCATGTGCCTGCTAAACCCAGAGATTGTACTTGGATCAATTATATCCGTTGTCATGACGATATTGGTTTGGGGTACGAAAATGCTTTGATCCACGAATTGGGATGGAATCCAGAAATGCACCGGAAATTTTTATTGGACTACTACTGCCAACGGTTGGATTGGTCGCCAGCCATGGGGCAAGTGTTCATGTACAACCCAAAAACAGGGGATGGACGAATTACCGGAAGTGCAGCATCACTTCTGGGATTGGAAAAGGGATTGACCGAAAAGAACCAAGGCCTCATTGAACAGTCCATTGCAAAAATTATCATGCTGCATGGAATTACTTTTGCTTTTGGTGGTATTCCATTGATTTATGCCGGAGACGAAATTGGGACTTTAAACGATTACTCCTTCCTTCAGGATACATCTAAAAAAGATGACCGAAGATGGCTCAATCGGCCTATGCAGAATTGGGACATCATTGCTCTATTGGATAGCCAAAACCTTCCACAATCCAAAATCTTTCATACCCTGCAAAAGTTGATTCAAATCCGAAAGGAAAATCCTGTTTTTGCTGATCATAACGATGTGCAATTGTATCATACCGGAAATGATCACATTTTGGTTTTTGAAAGAAGTCAGGATAAAAACGGGCTTTTGGTGGTTTGCAATTTTGATGAAAACCCCCAGGTCATTGAAATCAGTTGGATCAAAAAACTGGGGTATTTTGCCCAAGGCGACCCAAAGGATTTGGTTTCTGACCAAAAAATTATCGTTAACAGTGGTCTCTTGGAAATTCTTCCCTACCAGATGCTCTGGCTGAAAAGAGACTAATTGTACCGCACTTTTCTAAGAATGCGCTGTGATTCCTTCAAGGATTGATAGACGTTGTTATCATATGATTTAAGGATAGATCTAGAACGATCCATTTGTTCCTTCGCCTCCTCAAAACCATTGAGATAGCAAATAAGATAGGTGGCCGGCAAATGGGTGAGGTCGGCCTCCTCAGCTGGGGTCAGCGCAATTTTCTTTTCGAGCTTTTGTAAGAGGGCATTATTGGTGTTGTACACATGGTACAAGGTTTTTTTATCGTATTGTGGCGGTTCAAACACCAATTTGCTGTTGATGGTGTACTTGCCATTTTCCGAAAATGTGATCATCAATTCTTCCAATGGGTAATATTTTTGTTGTGACCCCAATCCCAACTGTACATATTCCAACGTCTTAAACGAGTCATCATCATACGTAATGGTAATCTCATCCAAAGCGGAGTAGAAAAGCTTTACTTGTTCATTGATGAGTTCTATATCTACCCTGGAATAATAGGTTTTGTTCTTGACTTTCTTTTTGTTTCCTGCCCAACAGACCACAAACTGCTCTTTAAAGACTTTATAATCGCTGGTAAGATCAGGGTGCCTGGTGTTCATAAAGTTGATGACCGCATCCAAGGTCAACTCAATATTGTTTCGGGCGTGTTGTTCAATAGTAGCCACAGCTTCAGAATTGATGTCCTTCAACTCAATGTCAAAAGCCTTTGGCAGGCTTATGCTCCCTTCCCTGAAGAAAACGGCCCCTCCGTAATATTTCCAGATGTTTTTCCGGAGGGCACAGACCTTTCCATTGGACCGAATAGTAACCAAGCCCACTACCTTCCCTTCAGGTAAATGCGGAAAAGGAATATTTTCATAAGAAATTATAGGTGGATTGTCTAGATAAGCATTCACCAAATTCTGAATCTTACTGTCATCAAAAAAGTCGACCCCCACAATCTCATTATCGGCATCTTCCACACCAATGACAATAAAACTGTTGTTCTTGGGGTTACTATTGGCCAGCGCACAAACATGCTTTAAAAATTTGGCCTTCCCTTCCTTTTCACCTATGGATATAAAGCGCTTCTTGTCGTAAAAGCTATTTTCGTCGTTGTGCGCTAAAAGATTTTTTACCAGTAGGCGTTTGTTGATCATAACTTAAGGTTTCTTCTAGATTCGGGATTCAGTTGCATGTAAAGACCATCTTAATCCAATTTAGCCCCCTTTCTTTCAGGTTTCTTCGGGCAAACCGCACTATCGTTCTTCAACTTATCTTGCACCTTATGCCGCTGAAGGCTATTCCCTATGCACCACGGAACAGCTAGCTTGTGCCGTAGGCAGCACCACCAAATCTGCAATATTGACATGATAGGGCCTGGTAACCACAAAAAGTATGATGTCTGCAATATCTTCAGCTACTAAAGGTTGCAGTCCATCATAAACTTTATTGGCTTTATCCGTATCACCCTTAAATCGCACATCGCTAAATTCAGTCTCCACCATTCCCGGGTTTATAGCCCCTACTCGAATTCCATGAGCGTTTAGGTCAATACGCATTCCCTGGTTTAAGGCATCCACGGCAAACTTGCTAGCACAATAGACATTGCCATTGGGGTACACTTCTTTGCCGGCTATAGATCCAATGTTGATGATATGTCCTGCCTTACGTTCCACCATTTGGGGCAATATGGCCTTGGTCACGTACAGTAATCCTTTCACGTTAATGTCTAGCATAGCATCCCAATCATCCAAGTTTCCATTGTCAATGGGGTCCAAGCCATGGGCATTTCCCGCATTGTTGACCAAGATATCGATGGGCGTGAACGCTTCGGGCAGATTCTGAATAGCCTTAAAAACGGCTTTCCTATCCCGAACATCAAAACTCAGGGCATGGACTTTTACGGTTTTTCCCAAGGTTTCCTTCAATTCATCCAAACGCTCTTGCCGGCGTCCGCACAATACCAGATTAAAACCTTGCTTTGCAAAAATTTCTGCGGTGGCCTTTCCAATTCCGCTGGTGGCTCCTGTAATAAGTGCAATTTTCTCCTTCATAATACTTGTTTTAAGGAACATCGTGGCCTTGGCTCGCCACAAGTAGGGCAAACCAATCCTGAAGTTCCATGTCTAAATCAATGGTCTTGGCGGCCAAGGTTATTCGTTCTTTGTTTGTGGTTCCCACAACTGGGAATATGTTGGCCGGATGTTTTAAAATCCACGCCAAGAGCAACTGACTTTCATCAGCATCATACTTTTCCATCAAAGGCTTTATAGCTTTCTTTATTCGTTTGGTCTGTTCGGTTTTATCCCGAAACAAACTTCCCAACGGGCTCCACGCCATGGCCATTCGCTTATTGGCAATGCAATCGTCAAAAGTGCCATCGTACATGGGGTCATCATGCGTCAATGAAAACTCCACTTGATTCCCAGAAACTGGGATCGCCTTTTCCAACATGGCAATTTGGGAAGGCGTAAAGTTGGAAACGCCAAAGGTTTTGATTTTTCCACTTTCCAAAAGTGCATTGACCGCCTCTGCAATTTCATGAGGTTCCATCAATGGACTTGGGCGATGCAAAAGCAGCATATCTAAATATTCAGTATGAAGCTTTTTTAAGGATTGTTCTGCAGACCAAATGATGTAATCCTTATCGTATTGATAGTGATTCAACCGATTGTCTCGACCCTTTGTCATTTGGATACCACATTTGGAAATCAACTGAATAGCTGAACGTTTGATTCCACTTTCAGCAAAGGCATTTCCAAAATCCGTTTCGGTGGAATAACTCCCATAAATATCAGCATGGTCAAAGGTGGTTAATCCAGCATCAATGCAGTACTGCATTAAATCAATCATTTCATTTTTGGAAAGTTTTTTGCCCCAACTTCCCCATGTCATAGCTCCAGAGATTATTCTGGAATACGTATTTGTCTCTTGCATATAGGATGAAAGTATAAAAATAAACCCTTAAATCCTTCATAAAACTAGGGCTTTACCAATTTTTTTAACCATTAATTAACAGGCGAATTTTAAATAAATTTTCATTTTGCACCCCTTAGCTAAAACACCAACTCTAACACCAAACAAGAAAGCTTCATATGGAAGAAAACACTACTATTGATATTAGTGCTGTGAATGAGAAAATTGCCCAAGAAAGCGCTTTTATCGACCTTCTAAAGGTTGAGATGAACAAGGCCATTGTGGGGCAGACCCACATGGTTGAACGATTGCTTATTGGGCTGCTGGGCCAAGGCCACATTCTATTGGAAGGTGTTCCCGGGCTTGCAAAGACCCTGGCGATCAATACACTGGCCAAAGCCGTAAAAGGAAGTTTTAGCCGAATTCAGTTTACCCCCGATCTTTTGCCTGCGGATGTTATCGGAACCTTGATCTACAACATCAAGGAAAATGACTTTTCCATTAAAAAGGGACCCATTTTTGCCAATTTTGTTTTGGCGGATGAGATCAACAGGGCTCCTGCAAAAGTGCAATCCGCTTTGCTTGAAGCGATGCAGGAAAAGCAGGTGACCATTGGGGACGAAACTTTTAAACTGGATGCGCCATTTTTGGTGATGGCCACCCAAAACCCAGTGGAACAAGAAGGTACCTACCCACTTCCCGAAGCGCAGGTGGACCGTTTTATGCTAAAGACCGTTATTGACTATCCCAAATTGAATGAGGAGCAACTCATCATCCGACAAAATCTAAAAGGTGCCCACGAGCCTGTGAAACCTGTGGTAACCCTAAAACAGATTTTGAGCGCCCAAGAAGCCGTTCGGGATGTCTACATGGACGAGAAAATAGAAAAGTACATTCTGGATTTGGTATTCGCTACCCGATATCCAGAAAAATACAATCTGGAAAACCTTAAACCCCTGATCAGTTTTGGTGCCTCCCCCAGGGGAAGTATCAACTTGGCCAATGCATCCAAATGCTACGCTTTCATCAAACGTAGAGGGTATGTAGTCCCTGAAGATGTTAGGGCCGTGGTCCACGATGTATTGCGTCACCGTATTGGAATAACCTACGAGGCCGAGGCGGAAAACATTACTTCAGAAGAAATCATAAACAAGATTGTAAACGAGGTAGAGGTACCGTAACGGTTCAATGTTTCTCGGTAAAAGTAAAAACATACTTTAACCAACCAGAAAGCTTATTCCTTGAACCCAATGGATACAAAAGAACTACTTAAGAAGGTACGAAAAATCGAGATAAAGACCCGGCGTCTTTCCGACCATATATTTGGTGGGGAGTACCATTCTACTTTTAAGGGAAGGGGGATGACCTTCAGTGAGGTGCGGCAGTACCAATTTGGGGATGATGTGAGGAGCATCGACTGGAACGTAACCGCCCGCTACAACGAACCTTATGTAAAAGTTTTTGAAGAGGAGCGCGAACTTACCATGATGCTGATGGTAGACGTGAGCGGTTCGGAACTCTTCGGAACGGCCAATCAGTTCAAGAAAGCAATCATAACAGAAATCTCGGCTACGCTGGCCTTCTCGGCCTTGCAGAACAATGATAAGGTGGGTGTGATATTATTTTCTGATGAAGTGGAACTTTTCATTCCACCTAAAAAAGGAAAAAGTCACGTTTTGCGCATCATTCGCGAGCTTTTGGAATTCACCCCAAAAAGCAGTCGTACCAACATTGCTGAAGCCTTAAAGTTTCTCACCAATGTGATGAAGAAAAAGGCCATTGTATTTGTATTGTCCGATTTTATTGCGGACGATTATAACAATACGCTTCGCATTGTGGGCAATAAACATGATGTTACGGGTATTCGAGTCTATGATGAGCGTGAAGAATCCATCCCCAATTTGGGCATGGTGCAAATGCAGGATGCCGAAACAGGAACGCTGCAACTCGTGAATACCCAATCCAAAAGGGTTAGAAATGCTTACGGCCAATTCCATAAGGACAAAGTGAATTATTTTATGGATTCCTTTACCAAATCGGGTTGCGGGGTGATCAATTGTAGGGTGGATGAAAGTTATGTGCGGAAATTGTTGGGCTATTTTAAACGAAGAGGATAATGCAAGTTGAAAATTCAAAATTGAAAATTCAAAATGTCTCAACACCATTTATGTTGATGACACTGCTATGCCTTTTGCTATTGCCATTTTCCGGATTTTCACAGGACAACCCCAACATCAATGTGGAATTGGATACCCTTTCCATAAAAATCGGGGAGCAAATCCATTACAAAATTACGGTTGAGGCTGATTCCACCGATGTTGTCCATTTTCCAGAGGGGCAGACCTTCTCTCCATTGGAAACCGTAGAGGCCATCATGGGCGACACCCTAAAAAACAACAATAAGGTCACGCTTCAACGCATTTATGCCCTCACACAATTTGATAGTGGAGCCTATACTATCCCACCTCAACGTATTGCCATAAACGAGCAACCCTTTTTTACGGATTCGTTCCACATAAAAGTGGCCGATGTGGTTGTGGACACCACCAAACAAAAGATGTACGACATCAAACCCTTGATGCAAGTGGAGAAAAGTTACGCCAAACTTTGGAAAACATTGCTTTGGGTATTGCTGGGCTTGATCATTGTTGGTGGACTCGTATATTGGTTCTTCCTTAGAAAAAAACCGCTCACCGAAGAAGAAAAAGAAGCGCTCCTTCCTCCCTACGACCGCGCATTGTTGGAGCTCAAAAAATTGGAAAATTCCAGATACCTCATTCAGGATGAGTACAAACGTTACTACTCCGAACTCACCGATATTGTCCGTATGTATTTGGAGGATGAGGTTCATGTTTCCGCCATGGAAAGCACCACCGGACAATTGATCACCAAATTGGAAATGCTGCGCGATGCCGGGGAACTTAAAATTGATGATGACACCCTCGCCCAGTTTAAAAAAATATTGGAAACCGCAGATTTGGTAAAATTCGCCAAATCAAAACCAGCAACTTCCATAGCAGAACAAGACCGAAAATTGGTAGAAGAAATTGTGGTGAAAACCCATG
>JAUIBH010000049.1 GCA_030427985.1 Bacteroidia bacterium
AGTCAGATATACAGTTTTAGATGAAATCAATCGAGTGCACAAAAAAACACTGAAAATCATACGATTAACAGTGTTTTGATTTTACTTAAATAAGGTAAGTCGGGATGACTGGATTAAGAAAGTCATCACAATACGCTGCATACCAATAATTTACACTTGTCATCAAAACTGATTCACCGAATTCTAAACTAGGTTCAAATCAGTACATTCTGATGCAAAATTTATGGGTGTTTTGCTATTCCCAAATTTAACCTAATTGTAAAAAACTTCAAAATGTATTCTAAACATAGCTCTATCTATATTATTCTTAACTCCTTTTTCGCGTATTCCATAGCTTCCATTTCAACTTTTTATGAATGCTGCCGATTTTGCAATTTTCCGATAATCACACACTATGAAAAAGCCATCTTTGCTTCAAAAAGACTATGAATATCCACTTGTTTTCCTCAACTTGAATGATCGGTGATAATAAACCAACTTCCCTTCTCCTTTTTTATAATGACCGAAAACCAACTTCGTAATAGTTATTCGCGACCTTTGAATTTTTAGTTAAAGCGACCTGTTACGAAATATAGCTTTTTTGATTGTCTTCAAAGGTTGAACTCATCAAATTGGAGGTTTCCCATTTTTCCTTTGGGGAAGTATTTTTTGTATTTGGAAATGGTATTTTCATACCCAAAAGTTACCCTACCTGAGGAGATATAGTCTGAATTTTATCCGAAGTGGAACATGCTTGCCTATAGAACTCAATATCTTGGTCGTTCCAGCAAGTTTCTTGTTTCTTAAAATTTGCTAGGATGAGTTCTTCATCTTTGTTAAGGGTTGCCTTTTGAGCATGTACGTTTATCATGCAAAAACTGAGTAGAATAATGTATCCATCAAATACTTAAAATATTTACACTGCCCCACAATTGCTCCCCCATCCAATTGTTGAGTTGTAAAGTAAATCTGAAGTGTTTATTTGGGGAATGTCTGACCATGCAACAAATCGGTCTACCTCCACCTCATCGATATCCTTTGACATAGACGGTCCTACTTGTGGTTGTTATTCCACCCAAAACACCCTCCCTAGTGTTTTCAACAATCAAACGATGATCCCATGGCGTCTGTTCCGCCGGTTGCAGCCACATGGTCTGTATGCTCTTCCCTTGCATCCAATTCCCTGTCAGTGGGTCTTGAAATGGATAAGAGGTAGTAATTACCAATCTATCCCCTTCCCATGTCGTTGTGGATGTAGGCATAATATCCGATCGGCCCACGTCCACTTTGTTCTCTGTCTTAGATCCATCAAGGGTATATTTGTATTTTACCAAAGGTTGTATCTCCCTCGGTATGAAGACCACCCTTTCCACTTCCATGATTTTAGGCGTTTGGTATATCGAAATTTGGTCGCCCCACCCACTACCCAAATCGGGAATTTTCGGTTTCTCCTTGCGATTGATGACCGATACCGTGTGCAGCACCTTTGTGGACCATGTGCCTGAAAAATTTGGATTTTTCATGGCAGGAGAACGCTTCGCGAGCACCTCTCTGTCAGTTCGCCAATAAGTCTGTATTTTTTTCCCTGAACCTTTTGCCGTAGGCATATAAGGTTCTGCCTCATTGGCACTTTCAGGTATTCTGGGATGTTGCACCAACGAATTTTCATAATCCCTTACTATGCTATCCATGATTCCCACCACCCATGGATAATAATCTTTGACATCGTTCTCTTCCTTTGGGTCGACCCTTAGGTCGAACAATCGTACCAGGTTATCAGGGTTTGGATCCGGTATTTCTGTCTTAAAGTTGTACCACAGCTTCCAATCATGCCATTTAACGGCCATGACATTTCCGAAACCGTTCATAAAAATGCTACTCTTCCTATTGGACTGTTTTTGTTTTCCCTCTAAAAACGGAAGCTGGTCAACCCCATCAACGACACGATCCGTTGGGACTATATTCGCGGCATTGGCTGCAGCTGCCATGGTGGTGAACAAATCTACCTGGTGGAACATTTTGTTGGATACCTGGCCCGGCTTAATCCTACCCGGCCATCTGACCACACATGGTGTCCTTATTCCGCCTTCCATGGCCGAATTGTAAAATCCCCTCCAAGGGCCTGGCGAACCACGCCAAGGCCTGCGCATCTCAGCTCCATTGTCCGTACACCAGATGACCAAGGTATTTTTCTCAATGCCCAATCGTTTCAATTCAGAAAGGATAAGACCTACATTGTGGTCTACATCCGCCATGGAATCCCCCATGTCCCCTGCCCCTGTTGAACCTGCCTTATCGGGATGTGGAAGCGCCGGAAAGTGCAATTGGGTCATGGGATAATATATAAAGAACGGTTTTTCCTGTGCCACGCTTCGCTGCATAAAACGGATACCCCTTTCCGCGGCCTCACGATCAAGAGTTCGCCTGGTTTCAGGATTGAACGGTTTAACTTTTTTGGATACTTCTCCCACCTTTCCTTCCCAGATATATGGAATCGGATGCAAGTTTTGATCAAATCCCTCCATGGATGGAAATTGGGCCACATGGCTGGTTCCCGGAATACCGTACCATTCATCAAAGCCTTGGTCGGTGGGCGCGCGGACTCCTTCCCAATTGGGACCCCCTACGTCCCATTTACCAAAGAGACCTGTGGAGTACCCAACAGATTTCAGGCCTTCTGCAATTGTTTTCTCCCATAAGGGTATTCCCTTAAAATAATTTTCCCCTGTCCTTGTGGCATACCTACCCGTAAGTATCGCTATTCTTGAGGGAACACAGGTATACTCCACATTAAAATTGGTCAAACGAATCCCTTCTTCCCCTATCTTGTCTATATTGGGGGTAGGCACACCCCTGACGCCTCCATATGCCCCAACCTCGCCAATTCCAAGGTTATCTGGAAAAATCAATACAATGTTTGGTCTTTCCTGTGCCGAAAGGAATATGCAGGTTGAAAGAAAAAGTAAGGACAGAATTGAAAATCTAATTTTCATCCCGCTGTGGTTTAAGGGATTACAGAAGGGAAAGTATAAAATATCTATGAGATTATAGTACAAAAAGAAGAATACCAATCAAACAAAAAAAGAAGAGCATCAAAGGTTTTGGCAACTTTTCACGAATTCGCTTTAATGCCCTGGCTATATGGCTTTCCACAGTATTTACCGAAACCCCAAGTATTTGTGCTATTTCAGAGTGGGTAAGCCCTCTCTTTTTGTGCATTATGAATATTTCCTTGGATTTTTTTGGAAGCTGTTCAATTTGTGTGTTGATCCACTCCAATTTTCGCTTTATTGATTGTTCCTCTTCCTCCATGGAAGCTTGAAGCACTTCGATATGAATTTGGTCAAGATCGTTCGTTTTTCTACTATTCTTTTTTCTTTCGTTCAAAAAAGTATTGTAAACCGCCCTGTAGAGATAGTTTTTAAGGGAAGAGTCTATATGCAACCTATCTTTCTTTGCCCATAGGTTTATAAATACTTCCTGCACAATATCCTCCGCGCTGGACCTATCAAGAGTAAGACTGGTGGCGTAAAGGCACAAGATTCTATAATAGGTGTCGAACAAAAGCCGATATACCTTTCTATCGCCCTTTTGCAACCCTTTTACCACAATATCCTCATCATAAACCATATCATCATTTTCCACTTGCATCCCGAAAATTAAAAAAAAACATCAAATAAATGCATGGTATTCCATTTATTGGTTGTCATAACATAAAATAGTTCAGCACGTGGAGCAAAAAATAAAATATATAATAAAGGACTATCTAGAGAATAAAATCTCTGCCAAGGACTTAAAGATTTTACAAGAATGGGTGTCCGT
The DNA here is from genome assembly GCA_030427985.1 of Bacteroidia bacterium. Lineage (GTDB taxonomy): Bacteria > Bacteroidota > Bacteroidia > Flavobacteriales > Flavobacteriaceae > Flagellimonas. The sequence goes on from JAUIBH010000049.1 coordinate 3,802, forward strand.
GCCTGAAAACAAAAAAATGTTCAAAGAATACCTGGCCGAACATTACAAAAGCCCTTTGTTTGATGTTGATAAAGCCTACGATGTCTTTGAACGAAGAACCAGACAGGATAAAAATACCAAATCAAAAATTATAAGGATACAGCCATATTTGAGATATGCGGCAATGCTTATAATAACTATATCAATGGGTTATTTGGTATACTACCTGAACCAACAACCTACTGCCGACCTGCCCATAAATGAGGTCACTTTAGAAACTGATGGCGGTACGTACATTTTGGATGTATCCGGACAAAGATTAATAACTTCCAAAAACAAAGAAGAAGTGGTGGCAACTCAAAATGGCGAAACACTAAGTTACAATGGAAATCTAGAATCTGGTGAAATAGCATATAACACCCTTAATGTACCCTACGGCAGAACCTTTGAAGTTGAGTTGTCGGACAAAACATATGTCTATCTCAATGCTGGGTCAAGACTAAAATATCCTGCCCACTTTTCGCCAAACGTACCTCGTGAGGTGTTTTTGGAGGGAGAAGCCTATTTTAAAGTAACAAAGGATGATGAATCCCCTTTCATTGTCAGGGCAAACGGAGCCAGTACAGAAGTGTTCGGAACCGAGTTCAATGTAACATCTTATTCAGAAGACAATGAAACGTCAATTGTTTTAGTGGAGGGCAGTATAGGTATATTCGGAAATGAAGGCAGGTTTGATCCAGAAAAGCACACCAAATTGGTGCCAAACCAAATGGCCTCAATAGGCGGAGAAGCCCCAATTACTATAACACAAGTAGACGTATCAGGCTACATCGCTTGGGTCGATGGCCAATTGATATTCAAAAATGAAAAATTTGAAAATATTGCCCGTAAGCTACAACGCCATTACAACGTAATTATCACCAATAATAACTTGGCGCTGAATGAAAAAAGATTTACAGGAAGGTTTGACATTGAAACGGTTGAGCAAATTTTGAACACTTTTCAAAGGACAAACCCTTTCAATTATAGAATCTCTAACCGGCAAATTATAATCAACCCTTAAAAAACAATTTTATGACTTAAAACAACTAAAAAGAAAATCGGGAAATGGTTCCAGCACTTCCCGATGTAAAAATTGAATTTAAAAAGCTAAATAACCTTTAAATCATTCCAAAAATATGAAAAATACACGAGGGCATAGTGTTTGCGCTACGCATTCGCTCAAATTTGATTTGAAAATGAAACTAACTACAGCATTTCTTTTTTTATGCCTGTTTCAAATCAACGCCAGTACTTATTCACAGAATACAAGGATTACCTTGGATGTTGTGGACACGACAATCGAGTCCGTACTGTTTGACAACATAGAAAAAGAGACCGACTTTAAGTTTTTTTACGAAAACTCAACTATTGACCTAAACCAAAAAGTATCGGTAAAGGTCAACAAAGCACGTATCCACACTTTACTTAATTTGTTGCTTCGAAATACAGGCATACACTACGATATCTTGGACAAACAGATTATTTTGACCCGAAAAGGAAACTTTCAGATAAGCAAGGTGGCGACTCCGGAGTTATCGCTCAAAGAACAATCGAAAATTCAAAGCGTGGTAGAGGGAACCATCTTAGACCAAAATGGGCAGCCCCTACCTGGAGCAAGCATTGTTGAAAAAGGAACGTCAAATGGAACACAATCCGATTTTGACGGTAAGTTCTCGCTCAGATTGTTGAACGATGATGCCACACTTTTGATTTCCTATATCGGATTCACAACACAAGAAATCCAAGTAAACGGGCAATCATCACTCAACATTACCCTATTGGAAGATACTTCCAACTTGGAAGAGGTTGTAGTGGTGGGCTATGGCACACAGAAAATCACCAGTCTTACCTCCGCGGTCTCATCCGTAGATGTGGAAGAACTTGGCAATGTGACCACCCAGAATATAGCTTCAGCATTGCAAGGCCGTGCCCCGGGACTATTTATCAGGGATTCAGGATATAACCAAAGCTTGTCTATTCTGGTAAGGGGTGCTACCACAATCGGTAACAATTCCCCATTGTTCATTGTTGATGGCGTTCCGCAAGACCTTTTGACCGTGGATCCAAATGATATTGAAGCAATTTCTGTTTTAAAGGATGGTGCCGCCTCTGCCATTTATGGTTCAAGGGCTGCTGCCGGTGTTATCATTGTCACTACCAAAACTGGGAAAAACCAAAAAGCTTCATTCAATTTTGAAAGTTTCATCAGTTTTGGCGAATTAACCACGGTTCAAGAAGCTGCCAACTCGCTGCAATCGGCAAGGATAATGAACGAGGCTTCCATTAATTCTGGCGGAAACCCTTTGTTCTCACCAGAGGATATAGCGCTTTTTGAAGCAGGGAATGACCTTAGCTATCCCAATACAGATTGGAAAAAAGAGTTTTTGAAAACAGAAATTACCAATAGGTATTTCCTAAGTGCTTCGGCAGGCAATGAAAGGTCCTCCTATTATTTCTCACTTGGCTACAGAAATTCTGATGGAATTGTGCAATCGGGAATCGACAGGAAACAGTTCAACCTTCGTACGAACCTAAAAACCAAACTGAGGGACAATATCGATCTCGATGTTAACCTAAACTATGTGTTACAAAACAATACCGCTCCAAACGTAAATGGAGGAATAGACAACATCTATTTGCACATGAACAGTACAGCTCCATTTTTGCCAGTACGAAATGAAGATGGGGATTTTCAGTTTTTCAATGAAGCCGGTTCTTATGGAAGAGGGTTTTGGAACGTAATGTGGGAGTTGGAAGCAGGCACTGCAAACACAAAGCAGAAGACCTTTACGGCCAACACAAACCTCTCATGGGAATTAATAGAGGGACTCAAGTTCATAGGACGTTATTCCTTGATCTCAAGCACTACTAAAGGCATTTCAAGTATATATAAACGTTCTACGACAGGAGGTCCACCTTGGTTTGCTGATGTAAACAGCCTATCACAAACTTGGAGGGATGACAACCAATACAATGCGCAGACCTTCCTTAGCTATGACAAAAGTATCGGCAAGCATACGCTGGGTGTTTTGGCAGGTTGGGATATTCAGTTCAATGAAGATTCTGGCTTGGGCGCGTCAAGAAGAAATTTCCAGTTTGATAACCTTTTGACCGAATTCAGCGCCCCGAATTCAGGTGATAATGACGATATCACTGGATTAGGGAGCAACACCGTTGAAAATGTGTTGCAATCCGCTGTTGGAAGAATAAACTATAACTATGATGAAAAATATTTGGTTGAACTTGCCGGAAGGTATGACGGTGCCTCAATTTTTGCTCCTGAAAACAGATATGGCTTTTTTCCTTCGGCCTCAATTGGTTGGGTAATCAACAAGGAGAACTTTTTCAATATGGAGTCCGTTGACCTCCTTAAACTGAGAGCCTCTTACGGGGTAAGTGGTAACAATAGGGTGAATGGAAGCTATTTCTCAAATATTGCCTTTGGCACATATGTTTTTGGTGCTAATGGTGAGATAGTTGTTCCCACTTCGGCAGAAGGAGGAATTCCCTTTAGGGATTTAAAATGGGAGACCACCAGTACGACCAACGTAGGTGTAGATTTTTCCTTGAAAAGTGGCCTGTTTTCCGGATCGTTGGATTATTATGTAAAGAACACTGATGATATTTTACTACCAAGTCCAGTACCTGGAACAGTGGGAACCGGAAGAGGAGGTCCGGCCATTAATGCAGGAAGTGTGAAAAATTCCGGGTTCGAGTTGGTATTGAATCACAGCAACACACTCGCAAATGACTTTTCATACGGAATATCCGTAAATGGGACTTATAACACCAATGAAATCACCGAATTGACGGATTCCTTCTCAGAATTTGACACTTCCTATAGAGTGGGGGATGCCTTGGGAACAGTTTATGGCTACATTGCCGATGGCATTTTGTCATCCCAGGCAGAGGTTGATGCCTACAATGCAGCTATTTCCTCTGGAATCAGCCCAAACACTACTATGGGAGATATTCGCTATGTTGATGTAAACGGTGATGGTGCACTAAACTTTGAAGATAATGTTGCCATAGCGGAGACCATTCCAAAAATCACTTATGGAGTCAATTTAAATGCTGAGTGGAAAAATTTTGATTTACAACTGTTCTTTCAGGGTACCGGAAAAGCCAAAGAACACAAAAGCAACGACCTATTTGGGAATTTCTCTTGGATACCTGAGGAAGCGAACGATGCCTGGAGCGAATCAAACCCAGATGGTAGCTATCCAAGATTGTTGCTCTTTGCACAGCAAACCTACTTCCAGAATTTTTATCAAAGATCAAGTTTCTGGACATTTAACTCGAACTATTTAAGGTTGAAGAACGTACAATTGGGCTATACACTGCCCATAGGTGACAATAAGTACATTAACAAGGCCAGAATCTATTTTGCAGGCACCAATGTATTTACCATATCAGATTTTAGACCTGGTTTTGATCCTGAATCCAATGGTTTGGTTATTCCGCCATTGAAAACTTTTTCATTGGGAGTAAACATTAATTTCTAAAAAAAAAATCAGCATGAAAAAATATATCAATAGTAAGATAAAGCCATTGCTAGTTCTTGTTTTCCTGATTATGCAAGGCTGTTCAGAGGAAGACGTAACAAAGCTCCCCGTAACCGCATTGTCAGAAGATGCATTTTGGAGCAGTGAGGAAGAAGTGGCACAGGCAACCAATGCCTTATATTTCTCCCTTCCTAATGTAGGTGAAATACAATGGGATGCGCTGACTGAAATCATGTATAGTCAGGATGGCGCTACCTTAGAGATTTCATCAGGTGGGATAAACCCGGGGTCAGGTCTTGTAAATAGTTTATGGACCGGTCAGTATGCAACCATCAGGGATGCCAATTGGTTCTTGGACAATGTGGATAAAGCCACACTCACAGACAATCAATTGGCAAAGTACAAAGGTCAGGTCCGCTTTTTTAGAGCGTGGGCCCATTACAGATTGTTATATCAGTTCGGCGATGTGCCCTTGGTCACAAGTTTACTAGCCGTCAACGAAGGCCAAGTAGAGCCTAGCCCTAGGGCGACAGTACTAGATTTTGTGCTCACCGAATTGGATACTGTAATGAGCGAACTTTCGGCTTCCGATTACTCCCCAGAATACGGAAGGGTCACGAGATGGGCCGCAATGGCCTTAAAATCAAGGATCTTACTGTATGAAGGCATCCTTTCCCAAGATAACGGAATGCTGACCGAAAGTGCGAACCTTGCTGATCAGATCATGTCGTCCGGCAGTTTTGAGCTCCACGATAATTATACTGAACTGTTCCGTCCAGAAGGAGAGGGAAGCAGTGAAATTATTTTAGCAAGGGTAAACGCAGATCTTCCTGGTCGCTATCATTCACTTGGCCAGTGGCTCGGACCTATTAGCTTCCATGCTTCATGGTCCATATACACCCCAACCATGGCACTTGTGGAAACCTATCCCGATATCAACGGGGAGGATATCTCAACCAGTCCATTATATGACCCTGATATGCCTTTTGAAAATAGAGATCCCCGTATGACTCAATCCATATTTGATTGGACCGAAGACGTGGATTATGAAGGCTCTTCTTTCGTGAACAATGGTACATGGCTCAATTTTAGAAAATGGATTAACCCAGCTGAAACAGCAGAACAACAAAGCCATAACGATTTTATAGTGTTCAGGTTGGGAGAGATGTACCTAACCTATGTTGAAGCCATGAACGAGGTCAATGGTCCTACCCAAGAACAGGTGGACTTGATCAATGAACTCAGAACCAGAGGTGGACAAGGAGCTGCAGACGATGGTACAGATATTACAGTGCCGCCTATACAACTGGCAGGTCTGACAAAAGATAGTTTCAGGGATATCATAAGAAGGGAACGAATCATTGAAATGGCAGCGGAAGGCCTGCTCTATTTTGATTACCATAGATGGAGGTCATTGGAAACAACAATGAATATGCCAGCTGTTGGGGTAGTATCACTGGAAGACAGGCTTTTCACAGCACCAAGGGACTATACCTGGCCTATACCTGAATTTGAATTGATCAACAACCCTAATTTAAAGCAAAATACAGGGTACTAAATCTTGAAATAAGAGAGGTCCCCGCTGCAAAGAGTTAGTTTGAGTTAGTTTTTTGTTTGCGGGGGCTCTTTATATACACTCATAGGACATATCACGCCTATTTTTATAAATAACATTACTAAGTCTAGTAAGAACATAGGTGTTGTTCAATGATATACTAACAATCTTGAAAGATATTCTTTTCAACAAAAACGCCATCAATGAGGCACATCATCCATTTATCTTTATTTCTATTTTTTTTATCTGGCTGCCAAAAATGTACTTGCCAGAACACTTGGAGAAGAGCATGCATCAAAATTTGAACTAGTGCTTGCTGAGCAAGATGGTCTGGATACCTATACAATTTCGGCCAATGACAATGAGGTGACCATAACTGCAAATACGCCAAATGCCTTGACACGTGGAGCCTATGACTACCTGCGCAATGGTACGCATTCTATAATCAGTTGGTCCGGTAACCACATTAATTTCCCAGAAAAGCTTCCAAAATATGAGAAGACGGTGCGTTCCCCTTTCAAATATCGTTATTATATGAATTCGGTGACCCACGGCTATACAACTCCATATTGGGATTGGAACCGTTGGGAAAAAGAAATTGATTGGATGGCCATGCACGGTATGAACATGCCCTTGATAGCAGGAGCTCATGAAGCTATTTTGTTGAGAACGTTTAAAAGATTGGGGCTGACAGAAGAAGAAGCACTCGATTATTTTTCCGGCCCTGCCCACTTTCCATGGAACAGAATGGGAAATATAGGTGGTTGGGACGGCCCTCCCCCAATCTCTTTTTTCGACAAACAAATCACATTGACACATAAGATGCTCGATCGTTTGAACGAACTCAAAATGCAACCCATTGTTCATGCTTTTGCAGGTTTTGTGCCAGAGGCCATTCAGCGTTTATACCCCAATGAAGAGCTTCGTGAGCTGGGCTGGGGAGGTTTTGACAAAAAAGTGCATATTCTCTCTCCCAAAAGTGATCTATTTACCAAAATTGGTAAGTTATTTATAGAAGAATGGGAAATAGAATTTGGAAAGGGTAAATTTTATTTGGCCGATAGTTTCAACGAAATGGATGTTCCCCTTTCCGACAATCCCGAAATAGCCAAACAAGAATTGGCCGATTATGGTGAGATTGTCTACAAGCCCATAGCAGAGGCCAATCCAGATGCGGTATGGGTGATGCAAGGCTGGACTTTTCCATATCACAGGGATAAAGAGGGTAAATTATTTTGGACTCCAGAACGTCTACAAGCCATGATGTCCAAAATTCCTGATGACAAGCTTCTAATCTTGGACATGGCCAACGAATACAATGCGATCCATTGGAAAATTGATTACTCGTGGGATATGTACAAAGGGTTCTTTGGCAAACAATGGATCTATTCCTTTATACCAAACATGGGTGGAAAAGTACCCTTAAATGGCGTTTTGGATTTTTATGCAAGAGCACCAAAAGAAGCACTGGATTATAACAACAAGGGTAATTTAGCAGGTTTTGGTTTTGCGCCCGAGGGCATCGAAAATAATGAAATTATTTATGAGCTCTTATCCGATTGGGGGTGGAGAGACACTCCCATAGATTTGGATACTTGGATAGAACGCTACTGTTTGGCACGTTACGGTGCTTATCCAAATGAAATAAATGAAGCCTATAACTTATTGAGAAAATCGGCTTTGGGAACATTTACCGACCATCCTAGGTTCAAATATCAATTCAGACCCGGTACCGGCAGGGCAACGGTGCATAAATCAGAAAATTTTGAAAAAGCTGTAAAGTTGTTCTTGGAAGCCTCAAGCCAGTTGGGAGAAAATCAATTATATAGGGCAGACGCCATTGAACTGGGAGCACAGTTGATGGGCTTAAAGATTGACAAACTACTAATGACCGCAGAAAAGGATTCGGACTCGAAAAAAGTATTCGAGACCTATCAAACGGCTATAGACCTTATGCATATTTTGGATAAAGTATTGGTATCCCATCCCAATCATAAATTGGGTGATTGGGTTGAGTTGGCAAGAGGGTTTGGCGATACGGAAGAGGAGAAACTGTATTACGAAAGCAATGCGAAAAGATTGAATACCACTTGGGGTGGGGGTGTCAATGAATATGCTGCACGGACTTGGAACGGACTCATCGGGGATTACTATGCGCAACGCTGGCAATTATGGCTCGATGCAAAAAGACAAGAAAATGAATTTGATATGCTGCAATGGGAAGAAGATTGGATAACATCAGCATGGGAAAACAATCCCGCAACTTTTGACGATCCTATTAAAAAAATACAAGAAATACTGTTTCCAGAAGAATGAAAAAAAACATATTGATTTACTTATTATTTACAAACCTTTTTGGCTTTGGCCAAGCCATTATCAAATATAGCACTCCATCCTCACCTTGGAATGCTGGATTTGGTAATCATAGAGCCGTTGTGCAGGTTTCTAAAAAAGCCAATGCCGTAAAACTCGACTTTAATTGGAGGCGGCATGATAAAAATCCTGATGAACGTAGGTTTTTAATAGTAAATACCCAAACAGGGGATACCATTCCCAATATTCATAGATTATCCGTAAATAACGAAACCTGTAAATTGGTTTTTGGCCCCGTTGAAAAGGGAACCTATCACTTCTATTATTTACCCTTTAAACCGGACAATGAATGGGGATTTTACCGTTACGGCTATCTTAAAAAAGAAGACGCTCCGAACAAGCATTGGATGGACGAGAACAAATTGGAGCAGCCCAAAAAGCTGAAAAAATTACCAAAGGCCATCTGTGCTGAAATTCAAGCCAGAACAGACTTCGACTCGTTTTACCCCATGGAGGTAACGGCTACGCAAGCCGAACAAGAACAGTTGGTAAGCCGCACGAATTCAGATTACATCACCATTGCCGAAGATAGACGTTATCCGATTAAAATGCGGCATCATCTGCCTTTAAAATGGATTAAAGAAGGCATCACCCATCAATTTGAAGGAACAGCCCAAAAAAACGAATACTATGCCTTCCAAATAGGCATTTATGCAACTAAAACAAATCTTGAAAATGTAACGCTACAATTTCACGATTTAAAATCCTCAACTAACAATAGTATTCCTGCAAGTGCCTTTACCTGTTTCAATACCCATGGTATAGACCCGTACGGAACACCGTTCACCGAACAAGTAGACGTTGCTAAAGGTAAAGTGCAACCCTTATGGATAGGAACGGACATCCCCGAGCACATGCAACCAGGTACGTACAAAGGGCATGTTACCATTAAGGCTAATAATCAACCCGATAAAACCATTGACATCACCTTACATGTTTCCAAAGAAACCATTGCCGATAGAGGCGATAACGAACCATGGAGACACTCCCGTTTACGTTGGTTAAACTCTACTATTGGATTGGATAACGAACCCACAAAACCCTACACGCCTATTAGCTTAAAAGAGGAAAATCAACTCGATTTATATGGAAAACAAGTTACATTGGATGAATTTGGCTTACCCGCTGCCATTACGGTTTGGGATACAGAAATTTTGAAGGGCCCCATACAATATGTTTTGGAAGGCGAAACCATAAGAGCTTCAAATGTTCACAAAACAAATCTAGATTCTGGTATTTTTGAACGAATGGTTTCGGCCCAATCTGAAAACTTTGAGATTCAAACCATCAATACAACCGAGTTTGACGGTCATATAAATTACCAGATAAAACTTGTTGCCAAAAACGACAATGAACTCAAGGATTTTAAACTGGAAATCCCATTTCAGTCCAGCATAGCAGAATATATGATGGGTATGGGCTTGCCAGGCACCTTTGTTCCTCAAAATCACACAGCCAAATGGAAAGGGCCTCACGATAGTTTTTGGATTGGCAATACTTATGGCGGATTGCATGTCGAGTTAAGAGGAGGCAATTATCACGGGCCATTGCTCAACCTCTACAAACCCGAACCACCAAAAAGTTGGCATAATGGAGGTAAAGGAGGCTTTACAATAGAGAAAAAAGCTAATGAAACCACAGCAACAATCTATTCTGGAAAACGAATATTTAAAAAAGATGAAGAACTGGTTTTTGAAGTATCTTTTTTAATTACACCCGTTAGAGAGATTGATAGTAAAGCACAATTTAACTACAGATACTATCACGACGGATTAAACCCCAAACCTAAAGACGGAGAAATTACCGATGGAGTTAAAATAATTAATGTGCATCATGCTAACGAATACAACCCGTATATCAACTATCCGTTTATAGCCACAAAGGAAATGAAAGGCTTTGTTGATGACATGCATGCCAAAAATCTAAAAGTGAAAATCTACAACACCATAAGGGAGCTATCTAACTACACTATCGAAATTTGGGCTTTGCGCAGTTTGGGCAATGAAATCTTGGGTACGGGCAATGGTGGCGGCTATCCGTGGTTGCAGGAACATTTGGTAGACGATTACCGTTGGCAGTGGTATTCACCCTTAAAGAATGGTGGTATCGATGCCTCAATCGTTAATGCACCTGGCGATTCCCGATGGTACAACTATTATCTGGAAGGCTTGGAGTGGCTGGTAAAGCATATCGATATAGACGGCTTATACTTGGATGATGTAACTTACAATAGACGTATACTAAAACGCATGCGCAAAATCTTGGATAGAACAAAACCGGGTTGTATGATGGATTTACACTCCAATACTGGATTCTCAAAAGGTCCTGCCAACCAATACACTGAGTTTTTCCCGTATTTGGATAAACTATGGTTTGGCGAAAGTTTTATATATGATAAGATGCCCGCAGAAAACTGGTTGGTAGAAGTCTCGGGCATTCCGTTTGGGCACATGGGCGATATGTTGCATGCCGGTGGAAACCCATGGCGAGGTATGGTGTACGGTATGACTGTACGTTACCCGTGGTTTACCGAAGGCGTAAGCTGCGACCCTAGGCAAATCTGGAAAGTATGGGACAGTTTTGGTATTGCCGAGGCCAATATGATTGGCTATTGGGACAAAAATCCTGTGGTAAGCACCAATCATCCCGATATTAAGGCAACAGCTTATGTTAAAGAAGGGAAACTTTTGGTTTCGGTGGCGAGTTGGGCAAAAGAAACGGTAACGGTAAAACTGAATATCGATTGGGATGCTGTTGGTTTAGATAAGAACAACGTAAAAATGAAAGCGCCTAAGATTGAAGAATTTCAACCAGAGCAACAATTTTCAATAACTGATGCGATAAGCATTGAACCTACAAAAGGTTGGTTGTTAATTGTAGAATAATTGAAAATAATAATGGCATTAATGAGAAACAAAATGAGAATCCTACTTTATCCCATAATGGCATTGTTGCTGGTTTCTTGTGACAAAAAACCGCAAACCATTAAAGAAACCGAACAAAAAGCGCATGAACTTGTATTCAAAGAACTGGCCCAAAGCTGGGATGAAGGCATACCATTAGGAAATGCCACATTAGGCGCACTGGTTTGGAAAAATGGGGACAAACTTCGTATTTCACTGGACAGGGCCGATCTATGGGACCTAAGACCTATGGCAAACCTCGATTTTGAAAACTACGATTTTAATTGGGTATGGGAACAATGGAAAAAGGACACTTATGAAAAAGTGCAACAAAAATATGACCAACCTTACGATAATCTACCAGCACCGTCTAAAATTCCTGGCGGGGCCATGGAGTTTAACATACAAGAACTGGGGCCTGTTGAGCACGTAAAACTGATATTGAAAGATGCCGTTTGCGAAGTCAAGTGGAAAAACGGAGCCATGCTCCATATCTTTGTTCATGCTACAGAGCCAATTGCTTGGTATAGGTTTAAAAATATAAAAGCTGCCGTAAAACCGACCATTGTACCTCCACCTTATTATTCTGATAAGATGTCCTCTGCAAATGACCCCGTTAGTGGCCAAGATTTAAGACGATTGGGATACCCAAAAGGAGAGCTCACAAGTACAGAAAACTCTATTACCTACAATCAAAAAGGATGGTCTGGTTTTGAATTTCAGGTGCATACTCAATGGAATCAGAAAAGCGATGACCTTCTCGGAAGTTGGAGTATATCTTCCCAAAAAAATACTGCCGATCTATCTAAAAATGCACAACAAACGGTAAATGATTTCAATGAAATAGGATGGCAAAATGCCTTAAACGATCATAAAAATTGGTGGAAACAATTTTGGGAGCGTTCCAACATCACCGTTCCCGATTCCATTTTGCAACATCAGTGGTATATGGAAAAGTACAAATTAGGTGCAGCTGCAAGAAAAGGGGCACCACCCATTTCACTTCAAAGTGTATGGACAGCCGACAACGGTAAATTGCCACCATGGAAGGGAGATTATCATCACGACCTTAATACACAGCTGAGTTATTGGCCTACATATTCAGGCAATCATTTAAATCTTGAAGAAGGCTTTTTGGACTGGTTAGATACTCATAAAAGCACGTTTAAAAAGTTTACCAAGGATTTTTATGGCACAGATGGCCTTAACGTTCCTGGAGTGACAACATTGACCGGGGAACCTATGGGGGGCTGGATACAATATGCCTTTGGGCCCACGGCTGGGGCATGGTTAGGACATCATTTCTATCTACACTGGCGCTACAGCATGGATAGGAACTTTCTGGAACAACGAGCTTACCCTTGGATTAAAGACGTTGCTATTCATTTCAATAATTTATCCATTGTAGGAGAAGATGGGAAACGAAAACTGCCCTTGTCCTCAAGCCCTGAAATACACAACAATTCAAGGGATGCTTGGTTCGATAAAACCACAAACTATGACCTTGCATTGGTTCGATGGACTTACGAAAAAGCATCGGAACTGGCACAGGAGCTTGGCAAAAAAGATGAAGTAATAAAGTGGCAACAAAAATTGAAAGAATGGCCTTATTTTGCTTTTGATGAAACGGGGTTGATGTTTTCCCCTAATTTGCCCTATCAAGAATCGCATCGCCATTTTTCACATTTGATGGCCTATCATCCATTAGGACTCCTAGATTTCTCACAAGGTGAAAATGATCGCTCAACAATCGAAAATACTTTAAAAAATCTCGAAGAGGTAGGCACTGCCGGTTGGACGGGCTATTCCTTTAGTTGGCTAGGAAATTTAAAAGCACGTGCGTTTGATGGTAAGGGAGCTGCCGAAGCATTGAAAATCTTCGCTACAAGCTTTTGCTTGCCCAATAGCTTTCATGTCAATGGTGATCAAAGCGGAAAGGGTTATTCCAACTTCACTTATCGTCCATTTACATTAGAAGGGAATTTCGCCTTCATGACTGGCATACAGGAGATGTTACTACAAAGCCATACTGGTACCGTACATTTGTTTCCAGCCATACCACAAGATTGGAAAAATGTTTCTTTTGAAAGTCTTCGCACCGAAGGTGCATTTCTGATATCAGCTTTCATGAAAGATGGCAATATGCAACAGGTTACAATTACTTCGGAAAAAGGAGGAACAATAAAATTAAAAAATCCTTTTAAGGACAAAAACATCAGTATTGATGGAAATTTGAAGGCTGTTTGGGAGGGTGATATAGTATCATTTACGTTGAACCCTGGTCAATCTGTTGTATTACTACAAAACTGATGCACAAATCACAATTAATGTTTTTATGCCTCCCATTATTTGTAATTTTCATGGATATAAAAACGTGACAAAATGTTGAGAACCATCATTATACTGACTTTCATTTTGCTTTCAAATGTAGGCGGTGCACAAAAAGCCACTATAAAAGAAGAAAAGCTGAACATGAAAACCTATATGTTTTCAGACCCCAGTCCCATTCCCCAAATTGGTAGACTCTATCCATATTTTAGGTTTGACGGCTATACAGACCAAGCAAAAGAGAAAGTGTGGAATATGGTTGTTTTAGAAAACGACTATATAAAAGTATTTGTGTGTCCCGATATTGGCGGCAAAATATGGGGTGCTATCGAAAAATCAACTGGAAAGGAATTCATGTATTTCAATCATGTGGTCAAGTTTAGGGACGTAGCCATGCGTGGTGCTTGGACCTCGGGCGGATTGGAATATAATTTTGGAGATATAGGCCATATTCCAACCTGTGCTACTCCTGTAGATTATCACATTAAAGAAAATGAAGACGGCAGCGTGTCTTGTATTGTTGGTGCTTTGGACTTGCCATCCAGAACCAATTGGAATGTAGAAATACGATTGCCCAAAGACAAGGCCTATTTTGAAACCAAAGCCACATGGTTTAACAATTCAGATGTGCCGGTAACCTATTACCATTGGATGAATGCCGCAGCAAAATCCGAAGGTAATTTAGAATTTCTCTACCCAGGTAACAAACGTATTGGTCATGGGGGCGAAATAGGCGAATGGCCGATGGATGATGGACGGGAAATCAATTTTTATAAGCAGAATGATTTTGGAATTTACAAGTCTTATCACGTTATTAATTCCTATTCCGATTATTTTGGAGGCTATTACCACGATGACGATTTTGGTTTCGGACACTATAGCCTTTACGACGATAAGCCCGGAAAAAAAATATGGATTTGGGGCCTTTCCGACCAAGGGATGATTTGGGAAGACCTGTTAACAGATTCCGACGGACAATATATTGAATACCAATCGGGTAAGCTGTTCAACCAAGCCGCAGCGAGTAGCACCTACACCCCCTTTAAGCATCGTGAATTTTCGCCCCACGATACCGATGTGATGCACGAATATTGGTTTCCTCTAAAAGAAATAAATGGGATGGTAGCCGCTTCAAAATATGGTGTTTTAAACGTTGAGCAATCTGGGAATGAAGTCACCCTATTTTTAAGTGCCTTGCAGCATTTAAATGACGATTTGGTAGTGACCTCACAAGGAAAAATCATTTTAAATAAAAAGATAAAAGCTACCCCGTTACAATTGATTACAGAAACAGTAACCATAGAAAATGGCAGTGATTTTGAAATTAATTTCGGAAACAAAAAACTGTATTACAGTTCCAAAAACCCAAATAATAGCGTTGATAGGCCCATTAAACCCAATACCTATTTTAATTGGGAAACCCCTTATGGTCTATATGTTGAAGGCTTGGAATTGGAGAAACAACGCCGTTATCCCGAAGCGCTGCAAGCCTATGAAAAAAGTTACCAAAAAGAACCAGGGTTTGCGCCTGCACTAAACCGATTGGCACTGGGTCATTATCGCATCATGCAATACAAAAGTGCTTTGGCATACACTAAAAACGCATTGGCAATCGATACCTACGACGGATTGGCAAACTACAACTTCGGTTTAATCCATACCGTTTTAGGGAATACCAACGAAGCCAAAAGCGGCTTTTCAATCGCCAGTCAGGACATTGCCTATAGGTCGGCCGCTTACACCGAATTAGCCAAGCTTTTCTTTAATGAAAATCAATTCAGTAAAGCCAAAACATATATAGAAAAAGCTCTAAATTTTAATGCATTCAACATAAAAGCCTATGAGCTTCAGGCGCTTATCCATAGAAAAGAGAACAAAAAAGCAGCAGCTTTAAAATCAATACAAAACATCACAAACTTAGATGCCACCAGCGTGTTTACCGCTTCAGAATTGATGTTTATCGGAGAACTTAACAGTACTGAATTCAAAAGCAATATCACCAACGAGTTACCCTATGAAACCTACTTGGAACTCGCTTTGCACTACTTGGCCTTAAACCATCGGGATGAAGCCATGACCATATTAAAGTTAGCACCAGAATATCCCATTGCAGCATTATGGCTGGCCTATTTGGACGCTAAGCATACTGAAGAGCATTTACAAGAAGCCCTAGAAATGCCCATAGATTTGGTGTTTCCGCATAGGGTGGAAACCGTATCGATGCTAAATGAATTCATCAGTAAAAATCCGCATTGGAAATTAAAATATTATTTGGGGCTTATTTATTGGAACAAAGGATTGGTGGAAGCTGCCAAAAACTTGTTTACCGAATGTGGCAATGAACCTGATAGTCCTGTTTTTTATCTGTCAAAAATTAAATTATTTTCAGATGAAGCCAATACTATCGCGCATGCCTTGGAAAAAGCATACGCTCTGAATAACAAAGATTGGCGGGTAAATATGGCACGCATAGAACAGCACTTGGCCAACAACGAGTTTGAAGCCGCAGCCCATAAAGCCAAAATCTATTTAGGGCTATATCCTGAAAAATCACAATTCGGGATGCACTATGCCAAAGCATTGATGGGCATGAAACGCTATGACGAATGGTGCAACCATAGGACGGACAATATACCATGATGCCTGCATCAATGCCGCATACGATGCCCTTCAGAAAAACAATTATAAAAAAGCCATAGCCTATGCAGAACAGGCCAAACTTTGGCCACAGAATTTAGGCGTGGGCAAGCATTACGATGTGGATGAGCGCTTGGATAATTTCATAATCGCCTATAGCTTAGATCAAATGGGCAAAAAATCCAAAGCTGGACAGGTCTATAAAATGATTGCAGAGCATAGCACGCCCAAGTATCTGAACGAAAGCACCAAATTTTGTTTGCAACTTATGGCGTTAGAAAAACTAGGCAAAACCCAAGAAGCAAACAACCTGCTAAAAGAAGCATTGCAACATGAACCCAATAACCAATATCTAAAATGGGTAGAAGCAAAATATAAAAACAACAATCCAGAAAAAATAAAAAAGGACATTTTGGCGGCAGGCAATGAAGTACAGGTCTACGACACCAAGTTTGTGGATACCGAATTTGAGCTGCTTTTAGGCTTTCTTAAAGTTTTATAGAACAACATGAAAATCAAAGTATGCACCCTGGTTTCATTTATCTCAATGATATTTGTGACAAACGCCCAAACAACACATAGGGAAAGACCTGCGGAATGGAATGGTTTAAGTGAGGGTGGAAGATTTATGGATCTGTTCAGGCCCATTCCCGTTTTGGATTCCCTCACCTCCCAAGTTTGGGGAGGAAAAAACGTGGTTCCCAGATATAAAAACAATGGTATTGAAGACAAAGCTTGGTCTTATTGGGGTGGAAATATTTTAATGGGAAACGATGGCAAATACCATATGTTTGTTTGCAGATGGCGTGAAGATTCTTCAAAAGGACATATGGAGTGGCCCAATTCGGAAGTTGTCCATGCTGTTTCCAAAAATCCGATAGGGCCTTTTAAGGTTGTGGAAACCATAGGGAAAGGACACAACCCTGAAGCATTTCAATTACAGGACGGTAGGTACGCAATTTACGTAATAGACGGTTATTATCTATCAAACAATATTAATGGACCGTGGACATACGGCAAGTTTGATTTTGATCCTAGAGACAGACCAATCATTGAAGGGCTCTCCAACCTGTCATTCGCAAAAAGAGAAAATGGATCTTATCTTATGGTGTGCAGGGGAGGTAGTATATGGTTGAGCAAGGACGGTGTGGCTCCGTATAACCAAACAACCGATAAAAGTGTTTACCCGCCTGTTCAAGGAGAATTTGAAGACCCTGTTGTATGGAGGGACCATGTGCAGTATCACATGATCGTAAACGATTGGTTGGGTCGCATAGCTTTTTACCTACGGTCAAAAAACGGTATTAAATGGAAAATAGAACCCGGCGAGGCTTATCTGCCAGGCATTGCCAAGTATGAAGATGGCACCATGGAAGATTGGTTCAAATACGAACGGATAAAAATATTGCAAGACAGTTTGGGAAGGGCAGTTCAAGCCAATTTTGCCGTGATAGACACCCTAAAGTTCCAAGACAAGCCCCTGGACGGGCATAGTTCAAAAAATATCGGTATTCCTCTTGCTGTCCCAAAACAGTTAGAACTACTTCACAAGCGAAAAATTTCATCGAAAACCAAAACTATTTCTGTGCGCATAAAGCATGAAAAGGATTTTAACCCAATTACCGACCTTGATTTGAGTTCGTTACGTTTCGGAGCACCCGAGAAAGTAAATTTTGGAAAAGGATGCAAGGCAGTGAGAACGGAAAAGCACGGGGCAGACCTTATCGTACACTTTGATGCTGCGGACAATGGTATCGGCAATGACAATTTTACGGTAAAATTATTGGGGAAAACTAAGCAAGGTGAGTTGGTTTTTGGTTATGCCCGCTTGCCATGGATAAACTATATCGAGCCCATTTTATCGGCACGTGATCCAAAGCTTCAAACTAATGGATTAATGGTAAGGGTCGATAATTTTGGCCAAGTAAAGTCAAGATCATCTAAAATGATTGTGGAAGAAATGAAAAATGGCAATTGGACAATCATGGGAAAAGCCACCATTCCAAAATTGGATCCTTTCGGATACTCGGATGTGCTTATTAAAATAAAGGCCAACCGGGAAGATTTGATTGACAGGAGAATTAGAATTACAATTTTACACCCCAATAAGCCTAAAAATCTCCATGAAGGAAAGGTCATCAAATAAAAAATATCAGATTCAGGGGTCAATTCTTACCTAGCAAGGACCGAGTTTTCTTTTTTTACAGATGATTTTGGATCTGGCCATTGTACATCAACGAATCATCATTGAGGAAGTTCCACTTTCCCAAAATTTCTTTTGAAATATTTATTGCGTCTCCGGATGGTACTACATTATATGATTGCTCGTCCCATGTTTGTTCCATCCAACTGCGCTCAAAGGAATAAAAATCAATTTCCTTGGCCGTTTGTCCTTTAAGACGATTTTTCATTTCTTCAATAAACATTTCCCCTCTAGGATTATAATAGGTTTTCAGCAAGCTGTTCCATTCCCACCAAGCATAATCCCTGAGTATACTTTCACCTTCGGTTAATGTGGTAACCTGCATACGTGCGTTTTTTTCATCTATGGCGGCTTGCTGTTTGTTTGTGCCAACATTCTGGCATCATTAATCCATTTGCCCAACAAAAAGTCGGATTCCATTATATAGAAGGTCAAACTAATTAAGCGAGCGAAATCAAATTTCGCGCTGCAAGCCCTAATACTACTGAGCGAGGCAACTGCTCAAAAACCATCTTTGAATCTCTTTTTTAGAATGTGCAGTTCGCCTGCGTCCGTGTCCACTCTGTAATAGGGATTCCCAAACCGTGGCTTGACCCTCTCCACCCTTTCTAGAAAATGCAATGCTGTTTTTGTAGCCGTTTTGTAATCCTGTTCTAGAAATTCATATTCTATTTTAGGCACCGTTTGTTCCAATTTGTTCCATTCCTCTCTGGTCAATTTCTTGAACATCGTTTCTTCCCGAATCGGTTCCTTTTTCTTTTTAACAATTTCATGATGTCCAAAAAGGGCCAATAGCATTTCATTCGTTGGCAATGTCTGGGTCTTTTCTATATCCTTTACAATAGCGATAAGAGCATTTATTCTTTTGCGGGTCTTCTCCCCATCTTCATCAACCCGCTTCGGAAATCGACTTGAAGGGGTAATTCCATGCCATTCAAAGAAATCCATGACTACTTCCAAAGTTTCAGAATAGGACTTGGTGATTTTCCTTGAAAATCGTCTGAACCTTTTTATGGTTCTATGGTGCAGCCGTATGGTTCCGAATTGATCCATTTTCTTATTTTTCCCATTCAATTGTGACAATCTAAAGCCCATTTATAAAGGTTTTAGGGTGAATTGTTACAATTTAATTTTTCAATCTCCTTTTTAATTTATTTTTAAATCATTGATTTTCAGTATTTTAAAATCAATTATCATAACGTAACGTCGCTTTAGCGCGTTACCCTCTTGCTTTTCCGAATTTGGCCGTTCCACTATCAAATCCAGAAAACATGAAATGCCTTTTCACCTTTCTTGATATCGTATTTTTTCAGTATTGTTTTTGTTTTCCATTTTTGCAATAAGGTGCTGCATGTCCTCCCCTACTTTTCTTTCCAAAACCCTTGCATAAATCTGGGTAGTGGTAAGCTTGGTATGTCCAAGCATCTTCGAGACCGTTTCTATAGGGACACCGTTTGACAATGTGACCGTGGTCGCGAAAGTGTGCCGTGCTGTATGAAAGGTCACATGTTTATGAATACCACAGGCCTTGGCAATAACTTTCAAATAAGTATTCATTTTTTGGTTACTGTATACCGGAAGAAGTTTTCCCAAAACATCAGGTCTCTCATCTTTCCTGTACTTTGCAATAACCTCTTTTGCTTTCGGCAATAAAGGAATCTTTACAGTTTCATTGGTCTTTTCCCTTCTGGTATGTATCCAAAGGTTTCCATCGATACCCAGCACTAACTGATGTGATTTCAATTCCTTGACATCGATGTAGGAAAGTCCCGTATAGCATGAAAACAGAAATACATCCTTTACTTTTTCGTAACCTACTCCTTTAAAAGTCGTTTCCTCTATGAGGCAAATTTCCCTCTCGGTAAGGTAGCTGCGTTCTGTTTTATGAAAATTGAGCTTGTAATTATGAAACGGGTCTTTTGCCAACCATTCAAGTCTTACCGCAAGGTTTACCATCTTCATGAGCCTTTCTAGATGTTTCATGGCCCCATTGTTTGAACAGGTCTTTCTCGCTTTTTTGGGTTGATAAGTCCTGAGGTACTGTTCAAAATCCAAGATAAACCTATAGCTCAATTGTTTCAAATAGATGTCGGGGAGCTTCAATTTTTCGTCCAAGAACTTATCCAGATATCTTTCCGTTGAATAGTAGTTCTTCATGGTACCAGGTCGAAGTACCAATACCTGTGTTTTGTTATGGTATTCTACAAGTTCCTTTAAAGTTTTGTTTTGGTCGTCCTGCCCAAGAAAACGGGCCTTGATGGCCTGTGCGGTAATAACTTTTCCCTCGCCCAACAATTGTTTATGTGAGTTCATGATCTGCACATAGACTTCGTCCAGATAACTGTTCAGGAGTCGTGCTTTCTGAGAGAAGCCAATGACCCTACCTCGTGTTTCGTCCCAATCATTCACCGAAACGTAGCGTTTCAAACTGATTTCCGCCCGTCTTCCATCCACAGTTATCCGTGCATAAATGGTTAGTCTTTCTGGATTGTTTGTGTGGTCTCTGGTAAAGATGAGCACCTTTAATGTACTGTTGTTCCGCATGATACAGGTCTTTTAAATGAAACATTGGTTGTTTGCAAAGACGACCCTAAATAGCCTTATATGCTATCAAAATTATGCACAAGGAACGTACCAATTCATTCACCGAACTCTACACCTTTTATATGATTTTAGATGATATCAGATGAATGCAATAAAAATGAAAAGCACTATCAATCAGTCAGTTGACAGTGCTTTGATACCCACTGAAAAGTGGTTCGTCGGGATGACTGGATTCGAACCAGCGACCACACGCACCCCATGCGTGTACGCTACCAGACTGCGCCACATCCCGTGTTTGACCTTCGGTCAACAATCTTCAATAAACAATACCCAATTTCCAAAACGTCCACTGCCTCGAGCAGTATGGGTGCCAGACGGAGTTTATCCTGAGTCTTTCGACGAGCTCAAGATGAACTTAGCCGAAGGGCCACATCCCGTGTTTGACCTTCGGTCAACAATCCTCAATAAACAATACCCAATTTCCAAAACGTCCACTGCATTAAGCAGTATGGGTGCCAGACGGAGTCTATCCTAAGCATAGCCGAAGGGCCACATCCCGAAAACGGAATGCAAAAATAAAAATTTTACTGATATTACCTTACCAATCCTTGAAATTAAAAAAGGGAAAAATATACCTCTTCCATAAATGTATGGTAATATATTGGGCAAGTATCTGAATCTTAGTCCAGAAGAGAGTTCAAAAAATTGCCCATCTTTCTACCTGTACAGCGTAAAATGCCCCACGAAGCGTTGTTTCTCACGGTCATTGGCATTGACCACGTACCAGTAATCCCCTGTCGGAAGGGGTTTACCCTCGTAGTTTCCATCCCATTTCTTTACTTGGTCCAAATGGGCCACTACCCTACCGTATCGGTCATATATAATGACTTCAATATTTGGGAAAAACTCACGGTTTCCAGGATACCAGTAATCATTTAAATTATCGCCATCCGGTGTAAAGAAATCTGGCATTTCGGGCATTCCTTCAAAATCAAAAGGCATTACGAGATTTGCT